>JBAQZJ010000080.1:0-15250 GCA_049790855.1 Planctomycetaceae bacterium
CTCCGGGACTGTTCTTGAAAAAAGGGCCGGCGATGCGATCGACAGGCGTGAGGTGCATTCTCGGTATCGGTCTTCTCACGGTCTCGATCGGTGCGAGCGCCGAAGGGCCGGTGACGCAATCGCGGGAACAAACGCTCAAAAACTTCGAACGCGTGGCGGGGCCGTTCCCTCAACCGGAGTCTCCTGTTCCGCTCGACGTGAAGGTGCTCGGCGAAGAACGTCTCGAAAACGGCGTCGTCCGGCGGAAGATCGCCTATCACACCGATTCGAACGACGCGACCATCTCGGCGTATCTGCTTCTGCCGGACATGACACCCGGCGAAAAGCGACCGGCGGTGCTCGTCTGTCATTCGACGCAGGCTGCGGGAAAGCTCCAGCCGGCAGGGCTGGCCGATGTGCCCGACAAACACATTGCGCTGCACCTCGCCAAGCGGGGCTACGTCGCGATCGCTCCCGACTATCCCTCGTTCGGCGAGGCGAAGGATTACGACTTCACCGCCGACAATTACCAAAGCGGGGCGATGAAGGCGATCTACGATAACATCCGCAGCGTCGATCTGCTGTGTTCGCTGCCGGAAGTCGATGATGATCGCATCGGGGCGATCGGGCATTCGCTCGGCGGGCACACGGTGATCTTCGCAGCGGTTTACGACGAGCGAATCGACGCCGTCGTCTCGAACTGCGGCTTCACGCGATTCCATCGCTACTACGGCGGCGACCTGACCGGCTGGACGAGCGAACGGTATTTCCCCCGCATCGCCAGCGAGTTCGATAAGAACCCCGACAAGATGCCCTTCGACTTTCCCGATTTGATTGCCGCACTCGCCCCGCGGGCCTTCCTCGCCAGCAGCCCGCTGCACGACGACAACTTCGACGTGAGGGGCGTCAAGGAAACGATCGCCGCCGCCAGGCCGGCCTACGAACGGCTCGGGGCCGCCGACAAGCTGCGGGCGAACTATCCCGACTGTGAACACGCCTTTCCCGATGACGTGCGTAAGGTCGCCTACGAGTTCCTCGACGAGCAATTGGGGCACGTGGCGAGGGAAAAATGATCGCTTGCGGTTTCGCGAAACCGCAAGCGATCCTCTGTCGCCGCGTCCTCACTGCGTCGCGCCGCTCTTGGTCGAGACGAACTTGTAGAGGCCCTTGCCGTCGACGGTGCCGATGCTGAAGTACTGCTCGCCGGCCTCGTCTTCGCCGTAAGCGACGACGGCCATGTTGGGCGCGGGGATGGCGTAGTTGCCGGTCGCTTTGCCGGTCTGTTCGTCGACCTTCAAGGCCCAGAGCTTGCCCGTGACGTAGTCGGCGTACAGATAACAGCCTTCGAGTTCCGGTGCCGACTTGCCGCGATAGACGGTGCCGCCGGTGATGCTCTTGCCGTCCTGGTGGCTGTATTCCCAGACGGGGGGAATCGGGTCGCTGCCGTCGGTGGTCCAGTCGTCGAAGGGATGGATGCCTTCGCGTCCGTTCCAGCCGTAGTTGCCGCCTTTAACGACGAGGTCGACCTCTTCCCAGATGTCCTGACCGACATCGGCGGCCCAGAGTTGTCCGGTCTTACGGTCGAAGCCGAGCCGCCAGACGTTGCGGAAGCCGTAGGCGTAGATCTCATCGGCCCCGTCTTTTCCGACGAACGGGTTGTCCTTTGGAATTCCGTAGTTCTTGCCGTCGGCCTTGTTGTCGACGTCGATCCGCAAGATTGAGCCGAGCAGCGTTTCGACGTTCTGGCCGTTGCCGAACGGATCGTTGGCCGAGCCGCCGTCGCCGAGGCCGATGTAAAGATGTCCGTCGGGTCCGAACTCGATCGAGCCGCCGTTGTGGTTCTTGAACGGCTGATCGATCGTCAGCAACACCTGTTCGCTCGCCGGATCGGCCTTGTTCGGGTCGTCCTGCGAGACGTGGAACTCGGAGATGACGCTCTTCAGGCCGGGCGCTTTCGTGTAGTAGACGAAGAACCGGCCGTTGTCTTCGTATTTCGGATGGAACGCGAGGCCGAGGAAGCCTTCTTCATTTGCGCCCTGTCCGGTCCAGTCGGCGACCTGTTCCTGGATGTCGAGAAAGACGACGGTGGACTTCGCGTCGGGCTTGTCGTCGAAGACGTGGATCACGCCGTCCTGCGTGCCGACGAACAACCGCTGGCTGCCGTCGCCGGCATGCGTGATGCAGATCGGCCGGAACTCGCGGACCTTGCCGTTCTCGCCGACCGGATCCCAATCTGTGAACTCGAGGTTCGGGAACGCGAGCACCGGTTTGACGGCGAGCGCGCCATGCACCGGGTTCGGCGCCTCCCCGTTGTTGCCGAGCTGGCGAATTTTGACGTTGCGGAACGCGACGCGGTTGCCGTGGTCCTGGAGACAGATGTGGCCGGCGTCGGCCTTGGCGAACGTCTCGAATTGGGCGAACTTGCTCTTGGCGACCCGCGCGTTCCAGTCGTCGCTGCCGACCTTGAACTGATAATACGGGTAGCCGTTCATCAGCACGGCCCCGCCGCCGTCGGTGACGCGGAGGTAGAGCTGGTTCCACTGTCCGGCGGGCCGGGTGGCGTCGAGCTGTCCGCCTTCGCCGACGCGGGCGCCTTTGTCGTGCTTGCGGTTCCCCGGCTTGAACGACTCGTGAAGCTCATAAAGCCAGCCGGCTTTCTGCCCGTCGTGGCCGGCGACGTTGTCCTGAATCTGCACCTCGGGGCCGGAATGCCAGGGCACCGGGTTGTCTTCGGTGACGAGGAACATCAACCCGCTGTTGCCGCCCTTGCTGATCCGGTAGTCGAGGACCATTTCGAAGTCGTCGTATTTCTCGGTCGTGATGACGTCGCCCGCGCCCTGCCCGGCCCGAACCATCGCCCCGTCTTCGATCTTCCAGCCGTCCGAGATGCCGTCCTTCTTGTAATTCCGCCAGCCGTCGAAGCTCTCGCCGTCGAACAGCAGCGTCCAGCCGCCGGCTTTCTCGGCTTCCGAGAGCGTGTTCGGCGGCGTGCCGCCGATGAATTCCGAACCGGCGAAGGCCGCCGGCACCAACAGGAACGCCGCTGCGAAAGCGGCCGAAACGCGCAACATCATCGGGAGCCTCGTCGCGTCTATGAGAAAGGTTGGATGCGGGTCCGCGTGGCGACATCGTCCCCGAACAGGTGGCCCGCCTGCAAGCGGCGACGGGAGAACCTGATTGAGCCGGCGCGGCCGACGCTCTACGATGCACCCAGGTCTCAGAATCGTCGGCTCACACGAGGAGGACCAATCATGGCGGCGCACGATCGACTCGGCATGGATCGTTTCGGCATCACTCGGCGGGATGCCTTGCGGGGAGGGCTGGCCGCGGGAGCCGCGCTCGGGCTGGGCGACCTGGGCTTCCTCTCGGAATTGGCGCCGGTTTCGGCCGACGACGCCAAACTCGCCCCCGGCACGGTGCAGCTCGATCCGTCGATCGAACCGCTCGTGCGGCTGATCGAACAAACGCCTCGCGCCAGGCTGCTCGAAGAGATCGGCTCGCGAATCAAGGCGGGCCTCAGCTATCAGGAACTGCTGGCGGCGCTGCTGCTGGCCGGCGTGCGGAACGTGCAGCCGCGACCAAGTGTCGGGTTCAAGTTCCACGCGGTGCTGGTCGTCAACAGCGCACATCTGGCGAGTCTCGCCTCGCCTCCCGAGCATCGCTGGCTGCCGATCTTCTGGGCGCTCGACAACTTCAAGTCGTCGGCGGCGCGCGACGAAGAAGAGGGCAACTGGACGATGGCGGCGGTCGACGAATCGGCCGTCCCGCCGGGCCACAAGGCGCACGACGCCTTCGTCGCCGCGATGGAGAACTGGGACGAGGCCGCCGCCGACGCGGCCGTTGCCGGCTTGGCGCGGACGGCGGGCACAAACCAACTGTTCGACCTCTTCTGCCGATATGGGGCGCGCGATTTCCGTTCGATCGGCCACAAGGCGATCTTCGTCGCCAACGGTTTCCGCACGCTGCGAACGATCGGCCGTCAGCACGCCGAGCCGGTGTTGCGATCGCTCGCCTACGCCCTGCTGATGCACGAAGGCGGCAACCCCGCCGAACGCGACGCCGAGGCTGACCGGCCGTACCGCAAGAACCTCGAACGGGTGAAGTCGATCCGCCCCGAGTGGCGTGACGGCAAGCTCGACGACGGCGCGACGCAGGAACTGCTGCAGGCGCTGCGAACGGGCAGCCACGAAGAAACGTGCGACCTGTGCGTCGAACTGCTCAACAAAGGCGTGTCGGCCCAATCGCTGTGGGACGGCATGCTCGTGGGGGCCGGCGAACTGCTCATGCGGCAGCCGGCGATCGTCGCCTTGCACGCCGTCACGACCAGCAACGCCCTGCGTTACGCCTTTGAAGCGGCGGGCAACGACGAGGCCCGCCTGCTCGCCCTGCTGCAGAACGCCGCCTTCCTGCCGATGTTCCGCGAGAGCATGCAGGGCCGCGGAAAAGTCGCCGACGTGACGATCGACGACCTGAAACAGGTCTCTCAGGGCACGCAGGAACTGCCGCCGATTCTCGAGGCGATCAGCAGCGATCCGATGAACGCCGCCCGGCAGACGCTGTTCTATCTGAACGCGGGAGAGACGGCGGAGCGTGCGACGGCCCTGATCGACGCCGCCCGCGTCCAGATCTTCCTCAAAGGCACCGACAGTCACGACTACAAGTTCAGCAGCGCCGTTCTGGAAGACTACGCCCACGTCTCGCCGACCTGGCGAAACACCTACCTCGCGACCAGCGTCTTCAAGCTGCGAGGGACCGGCGGAAAGGACAACGGATTGGTCGAGCGGGCACGGGCGGCACTCGCGTGAACGATGACGTCATCGGGTGTCACCCAACAAGCGGCGTTGCGGTGAAAGGTGACGTCGCCCACGTAGCCGGCTTCGCATCACCGGTCACGATCGGGCGAGGCGACGTTGCAGGCGGTCGTTGAGGGCGAACAGGAAGTCGCCGCGGGCGCGTCGCAGGGCGTTTTCGACGAGAAGGCAGGTCGCGACGACCAGTGCCGACACGACGAGCGGGTACAACGCGCTGACGACGACGTTCCGCGTCGCCTGCACGGCGAAGGAGTGCAATGACCGCTGGTCGAGCAGGACGATCGCCGAAACGAGAGGAAAGTGAAGCACGTAGATTCCCACCGTCCGCCGTCCGAAGAACTGTCCCGCGCGAGCGGCCCTCGGCCAGGTCGTCACGATGCAGACCAGGCCCAAGACCCCCAGCGCGAGGCACATGTTGCGGGTCATGTCGATCGTCTCCTGCGCCAGGGGATGGAGCGGGATACTGCGCGACACCGCATACAGAACGGCCCCCGCCACGGCGCCGAAGGCGGCCAGCGACCACTTGTGCGCGGGCACCCGATCCATAAGGAACTGCCGCCCGTAGACCCCCAACGCGAAGAACACGGCCAGCCGCGGAATCTGGTACCAGAGACCCGTCGTGAATCGCGTCTCCGACGCCATGTCGACCGTGATCACCACATAGACCAGGGTCAGGATCGACAGGACGACGGCCGGAGACGTCTGGCGAAACAGGGTCAGCCCGATCAGGTAGACCGCGAGGCCGAACACGTACCACAGCGGCGTATCCGGCAGCAGAAACTGCGTCGCGAGGTCGCGAACGCTCTCGATGCGATGCGGCGTGTCGCCGGCGGGAGAGATCCAGCTCAGGAGGCCGTAAATCAGCAGCCATGCCGCGTAAAGGTAACCGTTCGCCGCTACGCTCACGGCCACGCGTCGCGACCCGCCCCTGACCTTCGACGAGGCCAGCATACCGGACAGGAACAAGAGCAGCGGCATTCGCACCGACCCCATGACGGTGTTGACCGCCTGCCAGGCTTCTCCTGCCCAGGAACCGGCGACGTCGTCAAGCTTCCAGTAGTGCCACAGGCAGACATGGAAGAAGACGACCGCCAAGACCGACAGGCCGCGAGCGGTGTCGATCCAGGCATGACGCACCTTCGCGGCACCAGGTCGAGACGCGGCGACGTCGGAAGCCGGCGGTGCCACCTGCACTTCGACGCATGGACGGGCGCGAGCGCCCGCGGGGCGCGGCAGAACTGATGAGGCCGATTCCACATGATCCTCCAGGTTGATCACGCTGCGTGGCGGCCCGCTGCCGCAGCCTCTTCCCTGATGCGGCGGATTATCTTCGCTGACACGCCGCAGGGGAACCAAACCGGGACAAACCGTTCAGTCGACCGGTCGCTCGGGCGGCGGTTCCACAAGATAAAGGGGTTCGACCCGGACGGATGTGGCCGGATGTCCCCCCGATCGGGCGGTCGCCGGCAACGCTTTCCGAGACGAAAAGCCGATCGGTTCGGGCGGACGATCGGCCGGAGCCTGTCTCATCCCGCGCCGGTTCCTGGATACCGGTGCGATCAATCCGTGATCTCGTGGCGCTCCTGGGTCAGCAGAGCCAGCAGTTTCGTATGGAGGAACAGCTTCTCGCGACCGGCGGCGATCTCTTCCAGGACGCCGGCCTCCGCCAGTTGCCGCAGGTAACGCGACGCGGCCCGGCGTTCGGCGATGCCCGCCTCGACCACGTTCTGAATCCGGCAGTAGGGCAACTCGAAGATCAAGTCGATCAGTTCTCGGCGGTAAAGCTTCGGCAGCGTCGTGCGAACGAACTCGGCGGTCTCGTTCGACAGCTTCTGAATCGCGTCGATCTTGGCCGTCGTCCAATCGGCGGTCTCTTCGACGCCGGCCAGAATGTAGAGAACCCACGGCTCCCAGGCGTCGTCGCTCGTCACGTCGCGTAACAGCCGGTAATAGTCGGAGCGATGCCGGATGATGTACCGGCTCAAATACAGGATGGGCAGCTTCAACAGCCCTTCCTGAATGAGAAACAGGCTGTTGAGCACGCGCCCCGTGCGACCGTTGCCGTCGGTGAAGGGGTGAATCGCCTCGAACTGGTAATGGCCGACCGCCATGCGGATCAGCGGGTCGAGGTCGCGCTCCTCGTGCAGAAACCGCTCCCAGTTCGCCAGCAGCGATCGCAACACGTCTTCCCCGACGGGAGGCGTGTAGACGACTTCGCCGGAACTTTTCGCGAGGGCTGTTCCGGGCACCCGGCGGACGCGCATCTCGGCGCCCTTGATTTGCGAGCAAACCTCTTCGGCCGTACGAGTGTTGAGCGGTCGGCTCGCGAGAGCGCGAAAGCCGCTCAGGAGAGCATGGCTGTAGCGGAGCGCCTCTTTCGTCGCCGGGTCGGCATCCTCCTCTTCGTCGCGGAAGCGGAACAGTCGGTCGGTCGTCGTGACGATCTGCTCGATCTCGGAACTGGCTTGGGCTTCCAGCAGCGGCAGAGTTCCGATGAGCATCGACTGATTGGGGATCAGCTCGGCGGCTCGCTTCAGTTCCGCCACGGCTGCACGGGCCGAAATGCAACGCTTCAGGATCGCCTTCGATTCCAGGTCGATCTTGGGCGGCAAGAGGGGCAGGTCGTTGTACGGCTGGTCGGCTCGCCACCTAAGCAATAACGCCGTATCGGGTTGCGGAGAATTTCTCACATCGAAAGCTTATGTCGTCGAGAGTGACACGTCAAGAAAACGTGTCACAATTCCACAGATTTTGTGACACGTTTCCGGCAACCTGTCACTCACCGTGACAATTTGCCGACAGCCGACGGCGATTGGTTGGTGCAGTGCGCAAAAAAACAGCCGGCCCTCCGGGACCGGCTGCTGAGAAACGGAGGGCGAAGGATCGGATCAGCCTTCGGAGGATTCGGCTCCCGCCCCGGCGGCGGCCAGTTCGGGTTCTGGCTCGGTCATGCTGCCGGTGAAGTCGAGTTGCTTCTGATCGCCGACTTCCTTGGCCGTCACGGTGATCAGGTTCTGGCCCTCGAAGGCACCGCGAAGCAGTTCCTCGCTGAGCGGGTCTTCGATGTACTGGCCGATCGCCCGACGCAGCGGCCGGGCGCCGTAGTCGACGTCGCCGCCCTTGTCGATGAGCAGTTCCTTGGCTTCGTCGGTCAACTCCAGCTTCAGACCGCGCTCGCCGAGCCGTTCGCGGACCTTCAGCAGTTCGATCTCGACGATGTCCTTCAGCTCGTCGCGACCGAGCCGGCGGAAGACGACGACCTCGTCGAGGCGTCCGAGGAACTCGGGGCGGAAGAACCGCTCCAACTCGCTCATGACCTCCTTCTTCATGTTCTCGTAGCTCTTCTCCTTGTCGCGGTCATGCAGGGCGTGCAGGCCGAACCCGCCGGACATGATCCGGTTGGCCCCGGCGTTGGTCGTCATGATCAGAATCGTGTTCTTGAAGTCGACCTTGCGACCGAAACTGTCGGTCAGATGGCCTTCTTCCATGATCTGGAGGAGCATGTTGAACACGTCCGGGTGAGCCTTCTCGATTTCGTCGAGCAGGACCACGCTGTAAGGCCGCCGGCGGATCTTCTCGGTCAGTTGACCGCCCTCTTCGTAGCCGACGTAGCCGGGCGGGGCACCGATCAGCCGGCTGACGTTGTGCTTCTCCATGTACTCGCTCATGTCGATCTGAATGAGGGCGTCCTCATCGCCGAACATGAACTCGGCGAGCGTCTTGGCGAGCAGCGTCTTGCCGACGCCCGTCGGGCCGGCGAACAGGAAGATGCCCGTCGGCCGCTTCGGGTCCTTCAACCCGGCCCGGCTGCGACGCACGGCCTTCGAGACCTGCTTGATGGCCTCTTCCTGGCTGACGATCCGCTTGTGCAGCTCCTTCTCCATTTCGAGCAGGCGGGCCGCATCTTCGGCCGACAGCCGCGCGAGCGGAATGCCGGTCATCTTCGCCACGACTTCGGCGATCACTTCGGCATCGACGACGCCGTCGGTCTCGCGGCTCTTCTCGCGCCATTCCTTGGTGAGCGTCTCTTTCCGCTTCTTGACCTTGTCGGCCTGATCGCGGAGCGAGGCCGCCTTCTCGAAGTCCTGGTTCGCGACCGCCTCTTCCTTCGCCTGGTTGAGCCGTTCGATCTCCTCTTCAAGTTCCTTGAGGTCCGGCGGGCGGACCATGCTCTTGAGGCGGATGCGGGCGCCGGCTTCGTCGATGACGTCGATCGCCTTGTCAGGCAGGCAGCGGGCGGTGATGTAACGGGTCGAGAGATCGACGGCGCTCTTCAGCGCGTCGTCGGTGATCTGCACGCGGTGGTGCTGCTCGTAGCGGTCGCGCAGACCCTTGAGGATCTCGACGGTCTGCTGGGCGCTCGGCGGTTCGACCATCACGGTCTGGAAGCGCCGCTCCAGGGCGCCGTCCTTCTCGATGTACTTGCGGTACTCGTCGAGCGTCGTCGCGCCGATGCACTGCAGCTCGCCGCGCGACAACGCAGGCTTGAGCACGTTGCTGGCGTCGATCGCGCCTTCGGCCCCGCCGGCCCCGACGAGCGTGTGCAGCTCGTCGATGAACAGGATCGTGTTCTTGGCCCGGCGGACCTCGTTCATGACCGCCTTGATGCGTTCTTCGAACTGGCCGCGGTACTTGGTGCCGGCGACCATCATCGCGAGGTCGAGCACGACGATCCGTTTGTCGCGGAGCAGTTCCGGCACGTTGCCGTCGACGACCATCTGGGCGAAGCCCTCGACGATCGCCGTCTTGCCGACGCCCGCCTCGCCGAGCAGGACCGGGTTGTTCTTTTGCCGGCGGCAGAGGATCTGGATGACCCGTTCGATCTCGCGTTCGCGGCCGATGACGGGATCGAGCTTGTTCTGGCGGGCGAGTTCGGTCAGGTCGCGGCCGAAGCTGTCGAGGGCCGGCGTCTTGCTCTTGCCGCCGCCGCCCTTGCCGCCGCCGCCCCCCTCGCCGGCCCCGGCCCGTTCGCCGCTCTCGGCACCCTCGAGACCGTGACCGAGCAGGTTGAGCACTTCTTCGCGGACGTCTTCGAGCTTGAGGCCGAGGTTCATAAGAACCTGGGCGGCGACGCCTTCCTGCTCGCGCAAGAGGCCGAGCAGCAGGTGCTCGGTGCCGACGTAGTTGTGGTTGAGGTTGCGGGCCTCTTCCATCGCGTATTCGATGACCTTCTTGGCCCGCGGGGTCTGGGGCAGCTTGCCCATCGTGACCATGTCGGGGCCGGACTGGACGATCTTCTCGACTTCCAGCCGGATCTTGCGAAGGTCGACGTCGAGGTTCTTCAGCACGTTGGCCGCGACGCCCGAGCCTTCCTTCACCAGCCCGAGCAGGATGTGCTCGGTGCCGATATATTCATGGTTGAACCGCTGCGCCTCCTGGTTGGCCAGTTGCATGACCTTGCGGGCGCGGTCGGTGAATCGCTCGTACATGTTATTCTCCCTCAGGACTTTATATTCTCTGTGCGAAACGTGCCGCCGGAGAATCCCCCGGCGGTGACGCCCCGCACGGCCTCCGTGCCCACTGGACCGTCTCGCCTTCCGAAACCAGCTTGAAGTATTCTACGTCAACGCCGCGGAAAGGCTGAGGTGAAACGCTTGACGACAGGATTTTGACTCGATTTCCGGTTGCGGGCGAATTGTAGTGGTGCCCGGAAGAGCCGACAAGGTACGGGGACGCGGGCGCGCTCGACGCAAGATCGGGATCGTCGAGGCGGCACAGCGGCGCTTCGCGGCGTCCGGCGAGTGCGATTCCTGCCAGAGTCCGTCCTGAAGCGGACTCTCAAACCCGTCGGGAACCTTGCTCGCGGCGGGCGTCGCGGCATGATGAAGAACACGCCGTCACCCGGCGGCCGGCGGCGGACGAGTCCGCCGGCTGACAACGACGTTCCTGCGACATTCGGCGCCCGACTTTCCCATGCCCCGTCACACCGCAGCCGCCGATCGCGTTCTCGCCCGGGCGGCCGAGATCGCCCGGCGGCGAACCGCCGTTTCGGTCGAGGCGGTTGCGGTCGAGCCGGTCGACCTGCTGGCGGCGCTGCTCGCCGATGAGTCGCGGGGCGCGGAACTGCTCGCCGGGCTGGGAATTCACGACGACGATGCCGAAACGCGTGCGCTCGTCGGCGGACCGTTCGAGGACGACGAACCCGACCTGTTGATCGCGACGCCGGCCGAGTCGGATGCCTACCTCGAAGCGGTCGAGGCGGCGATCCGCGAGGCGAATCTCGCCGGCCGGCAAGCGGAACTCGGAAGCGAGCATCTCGTGTTCGGGCTGTCGACGGCCGCGTCGCCGGTCCGCGACCTGCTGGCCGATCGCGGGGCGACGCCGGCCGAACTGCGACGGCTCGGCGGCGACGCGGAGGAACGCATCGGCGAACCGATCGCGACCGACCTCGTGCTCGATGCCGACGCGGCCGTCTTCGACCGGTCGTATTTGCTGCGGGCGATCGATGCCGCGGCGAACAGGGCGTCGGAAGGGCTGCGCGTCGCCGAGGACTACGCCCGGTTCGTCGACGACGACGCGTACCTGACGGGCCGGCTCAAACGGCTGCGGCATGCGATCGCCGAAACCCTTCGCGACGTCCCGCTCGACAAGCGACTCGCCGCCCGCGACACGCGCGGCGACGTCGGCACAACGATCGCCAGTCCGTCGGCTGAAACACGACGCGAGAGCGATCTGCCGGCTGCGAACATTCATCGTGCCGAAGAGGCGTTGCGATCGCTCGAGGAGTTCGGACGATTGCTCGATCCGCCGCTCGGCCCCGCATTCGAGCGGCTGCGGTACGAACTCTACACGATCGAAAAGGCGCTGTCCGTCGCCTCGTCGGCGCGAGAGCGGCTCGCGGGGCGCGACCTTTATGTGCTGCTGACGATCGCTGCCTGCGTACACCCCGCCGAAGAGATGATTCGCGCCGCCGCGACGGGCGGGGCGGGCGTGTTCCAGGTCCGCGAAAAGTCGCTGCCCGACCGCGAACTGCTCGCCCACTTGCGAGCGGTCCGCCGCTGGACGCGCGAGACCGACACGCTGCTGATCGTCAACGACCGCCCCGATCTGGCGGTGCTCTGCGACGCCGACGGCGTGCATGTCGGACAGGAGGAGCTGACGGTCCGCGAGGCCCGGCGGATCGTCGGGCCGGAGCGGCTCGTCGGCGTTTCCACGCACGACGTCGAACAGGCACGCGCCGCGGTGCTCGACGGAGCCGATTATCTGGGCGTCGGACCGGTCTTTCCGTCACGAACAAAAACCTTCACGGCCTGCGCCGGGCTGGAATTCGTCCGGGCGGTCGCCGATGAGATCAGCCTGCCCTGGTTCGCGATCGGCGGGATCGACGCGGGGAACGTCACGGCCGTCCGCGACGCCGGAGCACGCCGCGTCGCCGTCTCGGCTGCGGTCTGCTCGAGCGACGACCCCCGCAACGCCGCTGCGACGCTGTTGGCCGAACTGCGTGCCGACGAGAAATAAAAAGCCCGCCCCTTGCAAGGAGCGGGCTTTGCTGTTGCGCGATCTCGGATTCGCTTAGCGCTTCGGCACTTTCATCAGCCGCGGCTGCGGGTCGAAGATCCACTTTCTCTGGATCGGGCTGTCCTCGGTCGGCTTGAGCGGGAGCGTCAGATACTCGGCGGTCAGGATGGGTTGCTTCGTTTCGGCGTGAGCCTTGGTTTTCGCGGCGTAGGTCGCCATCGCGATCGGAATCCGCTTGTCCTGGGGCGTCTCGAAGGTGCCGACGGTCACGACCGATTTGTACTCGTCGTGCCAGACGTAGGCGTCGTACTTCAACTGCCGCATGTAGCGGGCCAATTCCCAGGCGTCGACGGCGGCCTGGCCGAGCGATTCCCCGAAGTCCTCGTTGAAGCGTTCGAGGTTCGAGGTCTTCTTCGCACCGCCGAGCGTCATCGACTGCCCATAGAAGCTGGCGATGACGAGCGTGTACTTGCCCTTGTTCTCGTAGAGCGAGCAGTCGCCGCCGGCGTTGAGTTTGACCAGCAGGTCGATCCGCTCGGGATTGTCGTTGCGAATGTCCTCGGCCGACCGCAGCGGGTTCGTCGTGAAGAACGCCCCGGTGAGCGGTCCGCGCTGGCCCGGCGAGACGCGATAGGCGCCGCCGTTGTCGAGCGACACCAGCCCCGACGAGTCGGATTCGCCTCCGGTGAGAAACTTCGGCCGGAACTTCTTGATCCATTCGAGCGTCTTGACGGCGGTGTCGGCGTCGCCGCGGGCCTCGGCGTTCGACGATTTGACGTCGATGCTTTTGTAGTTGCCCGCCAACACGCAGACCGCGCCCCGCTGGGCGGCGAAGATCCGCTTGTCCGGCTCGCCCATCCGGTCGACGGTCTCGACCGTCTCGATCTTGCTGTCGAGCGAGAACGTGTAGGCGGGAATCCGGTGCGAGCGCAGCTCGAACACCAGCTCGTCGGCCGCCTGCTCGGGCGTCAGGCCTTCCGTCCGCAGCTCGGGCGGCGGAGCGTTGAAGCTCGCGACCATGATCATCCACGGTCCGTGTGCCGCCGCCAGCGGGTGTTGTTCTCCGCGAACGGGCTTCTTGATCTGCGCCGACGCGCTCGTCGGAACGACGAACAGCGACGCGGCCAGCACGAATAGCGACAACGACAACGACAACCGGGTCCGCACGACGAGACTCCCTTCCGTCGGAGGCCCGACTCGACAGCCGGGGACAACCAGGAACGAACGCGCAAAGCGGCCCGCCGGCCCCGGCAGGCGCCGATCGTTTTAGCACCGGCCTGAAAACGCGCCTAGGGCGGTTCGCGCGCGAATCACGGGCATCCGTCAGCCGTCGGCCTGGGCCGACGTGAGCGCCCCGCGAGCGGGGCGGCTAACGGACGTTTGCGTCCCACTCCGATCGCCACAAATCGCCGAGCGACTCGCGCTGCAGCGCCGTCAGTCGGGCGATGCCCGTCGTCGCCAGGTCGAGCTGCGCATCGAGCAACTTCCGCGGGAACGCCTGCCGTTCCGCCGTCCCCTGCACTTCGACGAACAGGCCCTGGCCCGTCATCACGACGTTGCAATCGACCTCGGCCGTGCTGTCTTCGCGATAGTCGAGATCCAGGACCGCTTCGCCGTTCACGACGCCGACGCTCACCGCGGCGACGCTGCCGGTCAGCACGTCCGACCCGACCGGCAGCGTCGCCAGGGCATCGACGAGCGCGATGAACCCGCCGGTGATGGCGAGCGTCCGGGTTCCGCCGTCGGCCTCCAGCACGTCGCAATCGATCGCGATCGTGCGGGCGCCGAGGGCGGTCATGTCGACGATGCTTCGCAGGCTGCGACCGATGAGCCGCTGGATCTCGGTGCCGCGACCGTCCTTCTCGCGTCGCTTCCGCGGAGCCGTGCTGCCGGGCAGCATCGCGTACTCGGCCGTCACCCAGCCGGAGGGGTTCTCCTGCCGCATCTTCCAAGGCGGCACCGACTCCTCGACGCTCGCGGTGCAGAGAATCGTCGTGCGCCCGGCGGCGATCAACACACTGCCGGCGGCAACCTTCGTAAAGCCGCGCTGAATCGTGATCGGGCGAAGTTCATCGGCACGACGGCCGTCGGGGCGGGACATGGCGGGGTGGGATATGGGATGTAGGAGGTGGGATGTAGGATGTCGGATGTCGGAATAGAACGAGCGCTTTTTTGAGCGGACGGTCCTACCATCCGCCATATCCTACATCCCACATCCTAAATCCTCACCCCATGCTTCGCCTCGCCGTCTGGTCTGGTCCGCGCAACATCTCGACGGCGATGATGCGGTCGTGGGGGAACCGGTCTGACACGGTCGTCGTCGATGAACCGTTGTATGCCCACTACCTCAAGGTGACGCGGCTGCCGCATCCGGGGATCGACGAGATTCTGGAGCATCACGAGCCGGACTGGCGAAAAGTGGCGGCGTTCCTGACCGGCCCCGTCCCCGACGGCAAGGCGATCTTCTATCAGAAGCAGATGGCGCATCACCTGCTGCCGGAGATCGGCCGCGACTGGCTCTCGTCGCTGACGCACGTCTTCCTGATTCGCGATCCGAAGGAGATGCTCACCTCGCTGAGGAAGATTCTTCCCGAACCGCGCGTCGAAGACACCGGCCTGCCGCAACAGGTCGAACTTTTCGAACGCGTGCGAAACGAAACAGGCGCCACGCCGCCGGTCTTCGACGCGAAAGACGTCCTCGACGCCCCGGAACCGATGCTGCGGTTGATGTGTCAATCGGTCGGGGTGTCCTTCGACCCGGCGATGCTTTCGTGGCCGGCGGGACCGCGCGAGACCGACGGCGTCTGGGCGAAGCACTGGTACGGCGAAGTCGAAAAAAGCACCGGCTTCCGACCGTTCCAGCCGAAGGATGAACCGGTGCCAGAGCGGATGACGTCGGTCTACGAGCGGTGCGTCGAGTTGTACGACCTGTTGAGCGGACATCGAATTAACGCCGTTTAGCCGCGACCGGCAGGGAGCGCTCCCAGACGGTCGCGGCTAAA
>JBAQZJ010000081.1:0-9171 GCA_049790855.1 Planctomycetaceae bacterium
GATTCGACTGGCGGACGGGCGAGACGCCCATCCTACGAGAACTGCGTCGCCTGTCTCGAACGGCCGAACCGTTCCTGCGACGAGATCCGTCCTTCCAAACGAGAATGCGCTCGCCCTGGTTCGCGACAGAGTGTCGGTTGGCCTCGTGCGGCATACCGCGTAGGCTGAAGGGACGGCTGCAACGCCGGCTGCCGGTGACTTCGCTTTCGCCGCGACCCTGCCTGTTCAGGAAGAATGATGATGCTGCGACGTGCGTCGATCTTCGTTGCGATCCTCGGCGCGACACCCGTATTGGCGGGTGAGACGGTCGATTTCAACCGGGATGTCCGGCCGATCCTTTCGGCACGTTGCTTCAAGTGCCACGGTCCCGATCCCGCCACACGCGAGGTCGAGCTGAGGCTCGATACGCGCGAAGGGCTGTTCGCCGATCGCGGCGGATACGCGGCATTCGTTCCGAACGACGTTGAAGCCAGCGAAGCGCTCCGGCGGATGTTGTCGGACGACGAACTCGAGAAGATGCCGCCGCCCGATTCGAAAATGACGATCTCGCCGCGCGAGATCGCGGTCATTCGGGCGTGGGTCGAACAGGGAGCGAACTGGGAGCCGCACTGGGCGTTCGTCGCGCCGGTCCGGCAGGAACCGCCGGTCATCGACGACGAGGACTGGTCGCGGAATCCGATCGACCGCTTCGTGCTGGCGCGGTTGGAGGCCGAGGGGTTGAAATCGTCGGCCGAGGCCGACGGCTACACGCTGGTTCGTCGGGTCTATCTCGATTTGATCGGGTTGCCGCCCACGCCGCAGCAGGTCGATGCCTTCATCGACGATTCGTCTCCCGACGCCTACGAGCGGCTCGTCGATCGACTGCTGGCTTCGCCTCATTACGGCGAGCGTTGGGCGCGGCGGTGGCTCGATCTCGCCCGCTACGCCGATACGAACGGTTACGAAAAGGACCGACCGCGAACGATCTGGCCGTATCGCGACTGGGTCGTCGAGGCGATCAATTCCGGGATGCCCTTCGACGAGTTCACCGTGAAGCAGTTGGCCGGCGATCTGCTGCCGAACGCGACCCTCGAAGACCGCATCGCGACCGGCTTCCATCGCAACACGATGCTCAACGAAGAGGGCGGCATCGATCCGCTGGAGTTCCGCTTCCACGCGATGACCGACCGCGTCGCGACGACCGGCACGACCTGGCTCGGCCTGACGACCGGCTGCGCTCAATGCCACGACCATAAGTACGACCCGATCTCGCACCGCGAGTATTTCGGACTGATGGCGTTTCTGAACAACGCCGACGAGCCGGAACTGCCGCTGCCCGATCCCGAGCGCGACGCCGCCTACGCCCGCGACCTCGCCGAGGCCGATCGCCTGCTGGCGGAACTACCGTCGAAGTGGCCGGCCGACGATGCGACACGTCCTGAGATCATCGACCGCCGCTTCGCCGAATGGCTCGAACGCGAACGTGGCCGCACTGTCGAATGGACCACGCTTCAGCCGACTGAAGCGACATCGAACTTGCCGCTGTTGACCGTCGAAGACGACGGCATCGTCTTCGCCTCCGGCGACACGACGAAACAGGACACGTACGAGCTGACGCTCGTACCTTTGAAGCCCGCCGCCCCCGGCGGCGGGGCCGCCGGGCTTCGTTCGCCCAACTTATCGACTCGGTCCGTCACGGCCATCCGACTTGAAGCGCTGCCCGACGACCGCCTTCCCGCCGGCGGTCCTGGCATGACGTATTACGAAGGGCGCAAGGGCGACTTCTTCCTCACCGAGTTTCGATTGAACCACGACGGTTCGCCGATTCCCGTCGCGAGTGCGACGCACAGTTATGCGAACAACCAGTTCGGCAAAAACCCGGCCACCGCTCCGATGGCGATCGACGGCGACATGCAGACCGGCTGGTCGACGAACGGGCGTTCGGGCGAACGGCACACGGCCGTCTTCGTGCTCAAAGAGCCGGTGGCCGCCGACGAACTGAACTTGACGATGACCTTCGGCCGGCACTTCGCCAGCTCGCTCGGCAAGTTCCGGCTCTCGTTCACGACGGCGCCCAATGCCGAGGCCCGTGATTTTTCACTCGACGTCGAACGATTGCTCGCGAAAGCCGATGCCGAACTGACCGACGACCAGCGGAACCGGCTTCGACAGGAGTTTTTGCTGCAAGCTCCCGAGCTGGCCGAACCCGCGAAAAAGATTCGTGGGTTGCGCCAGCCGCCCGAGCCGCTTTCGACGCTCGTCTTTCGCGAACGACCGCCGGCGAATCCGCGACCGACCTTCATCCACAACCGCGGCGAGTTCCTCCAACCGACCGACGAAGTCGGACCGGTGACGCTCGAAGCGCTGCATCCCTTCCCCGACGATTTGCCGAACAACCGGCTGGGTCTCGCGAAGTGGATCGTCGCCCGCGACAACCCGCTCACGGCACGGGTCGTCGTCAATCGGCACTGGGCGGCGCTGTTCGGTCGCGGCATCGTGCCGACGGTGCAGGATTTCGGATTTCAGGGCGAACCGCCGAGTCACCCGCAACTGCTCGACTGGCTCGCCGTCGAGTTCATGGACTCTGGCTGGAACGTCAAGCACATTCATCGGCTGATCGTGACCAGCGCCACCTATCGACAAAGTTCGAGTTGGCGAGCGGGAGTCGTCAACCCCCCGAGTCATCTGAATTCGTCCGAAGACAGCGTTCTCGGGGAGCTGACGCTGCCCCGCTCGCCGGTTGATCCGCAGAACGTGCTGCTGGCCCGCGGTTCGCGATTGCGGCTGGAAGCTGAATTGATTCGCGACGCGGCACTTGCCGCCAGCGGTTTGCTGGCTCCGAAACTCGGCGGTCCGCCCGTCCGGCCGCCGCAGCCGGCGGGAGTCACCGAAGCCGCCTACGGCAGTCCGGCGTGGAACGCCGACACGGGCGAAGACCGCTATCGCCGCAGCCTCTACACGTTCGTGAAACGCACGGCCCCCTTCGCGATGTACACCGTGTTCGACGCCCCCAGCGGCGAGTCCTGCACGGCGAAGCGCGACGTGTCGAATACGGCCTTGCAAAGCCTGACGCTGCTCAACGACGAGATGTTTCTCGAAGCGGCGAAGGCACTCGGCGACGACCTCGCCTCGCGCGACGGCAGCGATGCCGAGAAGGCGACGCACGCTTTTCGCCTCCTCCTGACCCGCCCTCCGGATGAGACCGAGACGGCCCGGCTCGTCGAGTTCGTCGAGACGCAGCGGAAACGCTTCGCCTCGGGCGAACTCGACCCGAAGGCGTTCGTCGGTGCGGAGCCGGGCAACGCTGTCGAGCGCGCCGTCTGGACGGCGCTCGCCAGGGCGTTGTTGAGCCTCGACGAGGCGATCACGCGGTCTTGAAATCAAGAAGTGGCCTCACGCAAAGACGCAAAGACGCCAAGAACAAGGAATGCGGTGATTTGCCCTTGTCTTCTTTGCGCCTTGGCGTCTTTGCGTGAAACTTCTTCCGAACGAACGAAGATGATGCCATGACTTTCCACGAGCAGTTCACCCGCGACCTTACCCGCCGGCATTTCTTTCGCGATTGCGGCGTCGGTCTCGGCAAGATCGCGCTGGCAGGTCTGCTGACGGATTCGTTGCGGTCGCGCGGGGTCGCCGCCGGAAGCCCGCTGCCTCCGGCGGCGGGGCCGCCGGGCTTCGACGTCCCTGCGACAAACGGTCTGCTCGCGCCGAAGCAGGGGCACTTTCCCGGCAAGGCGACGCGGGTCATCCACCTGTTCATGGCGGGGGCGCCGAGTCAGCTCGATCTGTTCGACCCCAAGCCGCAGCTTGCGGCGCTCGCCGGCAAGCCGTTGCCGCCCAGCGTGTACGGCGATCAGCGGTACGCCTTCATCCGTCCCGACGCGGCGGTGCTCGGCCCAGTCTTCAAGTTCGCGAAACACGGGCAGAGCGGGGCACAGCTTTCCGAAGTCTTACCGAATCTGGCGAAGATCGCCGATGACGTCTGCTTCGTGAAAAGTGTGACGACCGATCAGTTCAACCACGCACCGGCCCAGTTGTTCCTCAACACCGGCTTCAACCAGCCGGGCCGACCGAGTCTCGGATCGTGGGTCACTTACGGTCTCGGCAGCGAAGCGACCGACCTGCCGGCGTTCGTCGTCATGAGCACCGGCAGCGGTCTGTCGGGCGGCAGCGCCCTCTGGTCCAGCGGATTTTTGCCGACGATCTTCACCGGCACGCGGCTTCGCAGCGAAGGCGACCCGATTCTCAACGTCTCGAATCCGAAAGGCGTCGATGCGAAGCTCCAGGGTGACACGTTCGATCTCGTGAACGATTTGAACCGTCGCCGGCTCGGCGCCGTCGGCGATCCCGAAATCGCCACCCGCATCGCCAGCTTCGAAATGGCCTCGCGGTTGCAGACGAGCGCCCCCGAACTCACCGACCTGCGCGGCGAGACGAAAGAGACGCTCGACCTCTACGGCTGCGACCCCGACAAACCGAGTTTCGCCCGAGCCTGTCTGCTGGCCCGGCGGATGATCGAGCGCGGCGTGCGGTTCGTGAACATCTTCCACGAAGGCTGGGACGCCCACAGCGACGTCGAAGGCAACAGCAAGCGGAACTGCAAGGCGACCGATCAGGCGAGCGCCGCCCTCGTCACCGATCTCAAGCGACGCGGTCTGCTCGACGAGACGCTCGTCATCTGGGGCGGCGAGTTCGGTCGCACGCCGATGGTCGAAACCAACCCGGCGCTGGGGCGATCCCTTGGCCGCGACCATCACCCGCAGGCCTTCACGATCTGGATGGCCGGCGGCGGCATCAAGGCCGGCCTGACGCACGGCAGCACCGACGACTTCGGCTTCCACATCACGTCAGACAAGGTCCACGTCCACGACCTCCAGGCGACGATCCTGCACTGCCTCGGCTTTGACCACGAGCGTCTGACGTTCCACCACGCGGGCCGCGATTTCCGACTGACGGACGTGCATGGAAACGTGGTGAAAGAGTTGCTGGCGTAGTACCTCGACCGGGCGAGATTCCCCGAGATCAATTCCCGTCGCGCACCTGGACCTGCAACGCTCCAAGCATCTGGGTGATCTGCGCTTCTTTGCGACTGATGCCGGGTATGTTTTCGAGTACGATCGCACGTCGTTCCTGGCTGGGGTGGAGGATCAACGTGCCGCTGTGGAGCAGCATGTATTCGAAGACGTCGTTGATCTCCTTGTCGATCCGCAGGTTGGGGGCGCTGTAGCGCTTGAGATCGCTCAGCAGGCCGCTGTGGTGCAATAGCTCGTTCGGTCGGACTTCCCAGTAGTCGAAACGGGTTCCGAGAAGCACGAAGAGGTAGATGACGCCGAAGACCGCGGCGACCGTGAAGTAGAACGTCGCGTTGGCGACAGGTCGGAACCGTGCGAGCACGTCGGTCACCGCGGGCAACATGTCGGGGTAGCTGCGGAACAACAGCACCAGCCCCATCGCGACGCCGAACACCAGGAAGAACAGCGTCAGCGATGCCGTCCGCGGAAAGTCGAAGCTGATCACGATCAGGTTCATCCCGAACAGAGCCAGAAACGCGATCGCGGTGATCTCGGCGCCAAGCTGGTTCGCCCCGCCTGTCGCGGCCATGTAGATTCCCGCGACGACGGCGGCGAGAAACGCCGGGTAGAAAAACACGACCTTCGGATAAGACACGAGGTAGATGCTTTTCGGAAAATCGTCGGATCGGATCGGAGCCGGGGCGTCGGCGGCGGGAACGGCGTCAGGCATGGCTTGCTCCGGGAAAGGTGATCGAGCGACGGTGCGGAATCGGACGAACGGGAATCGACCGGCATAACACGCGACCGTTCGATGAGGAAACGTCGCGGAATCGCCGGCGGATCACCGGATCGCGCAAATGGCGACTTCAACAAACATTCGACGCGGCAACGCCGGCCCGTCGCCGTTTCGCCGGCCGATGGACTCACGGAATCGACTTCATTCGGCCTGGTTGCGTCGCGGGGCCGCCTTTTGAAGCACCATGAGCAAGTCGACCAGTCCGCCGACCTGGGAAGCCGGCATCTTGCCGCGAAGTCGAACCTCGTTCTTTGCCGCGACGGCGCCGACGCCCGTGTAGGACGGCGCGAGATCGACGTCCTCGATCGCTTTCGGGTCGATCGGAAGCGGCAACGTTCCGGCTTCGACGGCAAGCTGCAGTCCGCCGCCCAGCAGTCGCGGAAGATCGACGATGACCAGCAGGTTCGATTGTTCGCCCAAGGCGGAGCGCGTGGCCTTCGCGGCCGCCTGCACCGTTTCGTCCCCGGAGCTTTCTCCCCTGATCGCCTTGATGGCGGTTTCCATCGTGCCGTCTCCCGTCGTCTGCAGAAACAACCCGTCCACGACGGCGATCCGCTCGGTGAGACCGTCTTTGCCGAACAGCGTTTTCAGGAGCCGCTGCGCGGCCGCGGCCTGCTCGTCGTTCGGGTCGGACGCCGTCGTCGACACCGTGATGACGTCGACCTTGATTCCCTCCACCGTCTCGGCGTCGGGCTGCAACGCGACGTCCTGTTGAAGTCCATCGGCTTCGACCTCGCCCATCGTCTTGACGAGTTCGCGGACGACACCGAGGAACTCCTCGGGCCGATCGACTTTCGTCAGGCTGATGCTGCGATACACGCCGCTCTCGACGTCGCCGAAGTCGAAGACGCCGACGATCTCGGAGAAGTGGAACTTCTGCAGTTCTTCCAACGGTTTCTGCAGTTGTCCGTATTCGGCATGCGTCTTCAGCGACGTTCGTGCGGAGGCGGCGACCAGCTCGCCGAGATCGCCGGCGACCGCGAAGTAAGCAAGCCTTGCCTGGGGCAGTTTCGCGAGCAGCGGAAAGCCGGAAGGCGCTTGCTTCGCCAGGAACCGCGCGGACGCAGAATCGGGCTTCACGACCGCGACCGCTTGCGAGAGCAACGCGTCGTCGGCGATCGCAATATGGCCGGCGACGGCGCTCGCGTCTTCGACCGCAGTCAGCAGCGTCTCAAGCAGATGGCGACTCCCGTCGAGTCCGGCCTGCGCCGCCGGTTCGGTCTCCGTGCCGGCTTTGTCGGCGAGGCGTCTTCTGACTTCGTCGATTTGCTGCCGATAGGCGTCGCGCAGCGCCGGAACGTTCAGGAACGCCGCGAATTCCCCGTCGCGAAACGACGGGCCGAGCGACTCCGGGATCGACCCGCGGACGGCGGTGCCTTCTCCGCCGATGAGGGCCTGCACGGCCTTCACGGTCTCTGCGTCGAGCGAGTAGACGACCCAATCTTCATAGTCGGCGGAACCGTATCCCTGGCCGATCGCCTTCTTGAGCGCCGCAGAATCGGCGGTTCGCACCGCGAACACCACCGACGGCCGCTTCTCGGGTCGCGGGAAAACGGCGACATAGACGTCGCTCGTCGCGTCGACGCCGGCGAGAGTCGGGTTGCCGATCAGCGATCCGATCCCTGGACCGAGCTGATCGGCGAGCAAGGCGAACTGCGGCGCCGCCTGATTCAGGAAAGCCTTCGCCTTCGTCGTCAGCTCCGTCGGCGAGCCGAGGCGCAACACGGCGCCGGCGTCGGCCGGGAAGGCGTCGAGCGGATCGTCGGCGGCCGGCAGGGCGGCGGGGGCGGTCAGCAGAGCGACTGCGGCAAGACAGCGGAAAGGCATGGTGGAGGCGTCCTTCAGGAAGTTCGAGCTTCGAGGACGAAGCCCGGCCGATCGGTCGACCTTGTGACGAGTCTCGCAGCGCGAGGCCGTTCGGAAAAGGGTCAACGTCGATTTCGGCGACATGATCGACCGGCGTCAGTCGCCCGACGCCGGTTCCGCGAACACTTCCTCGGCTGCGGCGATCGTGCGGTCGACGTCGGCATCCGAGTGCGCCGCCGAGACGAAGTTCGCCTCGAACTGGCTGCACGGCAGATAAACGCCCCGCTCGAGCATTCCCCAGAAGTAGCGGGCGAACAGTTTTGTGTCGCTGCGGCGGGCGACGTCGTAGTCGGTCACATTGTCCCGGTTGAAGAACAGCGTGAACATGCTGCCGACGCGCGGGCACGTCTGCGGGACGTCGTGCCGCTTCGCAGCCGCGATCAGACCTTCGCAAAGTTTTGCCGAACGATCGGCGAGCGTGGGATAGGGGTTCTCTTGACGAAGGGTTCGCAACGTCGCGATGCCGCAGGCCATCGCGACCGGGTTGCCGCTCAGCGTGCCGGCCTGATACACCGGCCCGACGGGCGACACTTTTTCCATGATCTCCCGTCTTCCGCCGTACGCGCCGACCGGCATGCCGCCGCCGATGATCTTGCCGAGCATCGTCAGGTCGGGCGTGACGCCGAACAGATCCTGCGCCCCGCCGAACGCGACGCGGAACCCGGTCATCACCTCGTCGAAGCACAGCACCGTTCCGTGGCGGTCGCAGAGTCGTCGGGCCGTCTGCAGGAACTCGGCGGTCGGCACGACGACGCCCATGTTTCCGCAGACGGGTTCGAGGATCAGCAGGGCGAATTCGTCGCCGCGATTCTTGAACGCGTCCTCCAGCCCCTGCGGGTCGTTGTAATCGAGAACGAGCGTGTCGTTTGTGCAGCCGGCGGGGACGCCGGGGCTGTTGGGTACGCCGTGCGTCAACGCTCCGCTGCCGGCGGAGACGAGCAAGCTGTCGACGTGTCCGTGATAGCAGCCGGCGAATTTGATGATCAGGTCGCGCCCGGTAAAGCCGCGGGCGAGGCGGAGGACGCTCATCGCGGCTTCGGTGCCGCTGTTGACCATCCGGACCATTTCGATCGACGGGACGGCTTCGACGACCAGCTCGGCGAGTTCCGCTTCATAGACGCAGGGAGCGCCGAAGCTCGTGCCGAACGTCAATGCCTCGTCGATCGCCGCCATGACGGCGGGGTGGCGGTGGCCGAGGATGTGCGGCCCCCACGATCCGACGAAGTCGATGAACCGGTTTCCGTCGACGTCTTCGAGAAAGGCCCCCTCGCCTCGCCGGATGACGAGCGGTTCGCCGCCGACCGCGCCGAACGCCCTCGCCGGGCTGTTCACGCCGCCCGGAATGACCGCTTGCGCCCGATGAAATTCGGCAATGCTTTCGTCACGACTGAGCGGCATTCGAGGATCTCCCTGTTCCGACGGCTTCCGAATCGGATTCTAGGAGCGTTCCTTGCGACGTGCCACGCGGCGAACGGACGCGGCAATCGTCCCTCGCCAGCCCGACGCGCCAGCGAGGGA
>JBAQZJ010000082.1:0-2021 GCA_049790855.1 Planctomycetaceae bacterium
TTTAGCCGCGACCAGCGGGAGCGCTCCCGCTGGTCGCGGCTAAACACGATGGCTGCACGTCACGCCCGCAGCGTCGCCTTCAATTCGCGTTCCGCCGCCGTGACGACGTTGCGGACATGCGAATCGACTTCGTCGCTCGTCAGCGTGCGGTCCGGGGCGCGAAACACCAGCCGGACGACATACGACTTCTTTTCCGTGCCGAGTTGTTGCCCGCGATACTGGCTGAGGAACTCGGCACGCTCCAGACTTTCGCCGGCCGTCGATTGGACGACGCGGTCGATGTCGGACCAGGGCACGTCTTCATCAAGGACGAAATTCAGGTCGCGTTCGACGGGCGGATAGACCGGCACAGGGACGTAGGTCGAAACAAGGTTCGCCGCGGCGAGCAGCGGAGCGAAATCCAGTTCGGCGACGGTCACTTCATCGCGCAGTTCCAGCAGTCGTGAATCTTGCACGGCGCGGTCGAGTCGACCGAGCCAGCCGATCGCGCGGCCGTCCAGCAACACTTCCGCTCCTTGACCGGCCGCCAGCGACGGCAGGTTCGCCGGGCGGACGTCAAGCCGCTTCGACGGGTTCAACTCGCCGATCAGGTTTTCGAGGACGCCTTTAATCTCGCCGTAGGAGCGCCCGCTGACCAGCCCGATGCGAATCGGTTCGACGTCCGCTTCGGGACGGCCGGGCGCCGCTTCCAGAAACACCTTGGCGATCTCGAACAGTTCGGCGTCGAATACGCCTTTGCGCTCGTTTTCGCGACGGCAGCGCAGCAGGCTCGGAATCAGACTTTTGCGAACCAGGTTTTCGTGACGGCGCGACGAGTGATCGACCATAAGTTGCGGTCGATCGGCGACCGGGTCGAACAGCGCCGCTTCGTCCGCTGAAACGAACGAGAGCGTCAACGCTTCATGAAAGCCGGAACCGACCAGCACCTGGCGAACCCGGTCGCGCACGCGATCAAGTTCGCTCTTCCGGCTCAAACTGAGCGGCACCGTCGCGTCTTCCGGGATCGCATCGTAGCCAAGTATGCGAATGACCTCTTCGATGAGATCGACTTCGCGCGCCAGATCGCGACGCCAGGACGGGGGCAGGAACTCGACGGCGTCGCGCGTCGGTTCGGAAGTCAATTGGAGGCCGAGCCGCTTGAGGATCGGGACGGCGACCGTCGCCGAGACTTCGATGCCCAACAATCGCCGGAACTGCGAGAAACGCAGTTGGATCGGCGAGCGCGGCATCTGGTCGGTCACGCCGTCGACGACCGAGCCGTCGAGCAGTTCGCCGCCCGCGACCTGCACGATCAGTTCGGCGCAGCGACGGCTGGCCCAGTCCATGCGTTTGCGATCGACGCCGCGCTCGAACCGGTACTGCGACGGGCTGAACAGCGAAAGCCGTCGCGCCGTGCCGCGTATCGCCACTGCCGTGAAGTCGGCCGTCTCCAGCAACAGGTCGGTCGTCGTCGGCAGAACCGCCGTTTCGAGGCCGCCCATAATGCCGGCAATGGCGACGGGCCGATTCGCGTCGGCGATGACGAGCATCGACGGATCAAGTTTGTACGTTTCCTGACCGTCCTTCTGATTGAGCGCCGCGAGCGTTTCGCCGGCGCGGGCATGCCGCACGACGATCTTACGGCCCTTCAGAGTCGCCGCATCGAAGGCGTGAAACGGTTGACCCGTTTCGAGAAGCACGTAATTCGTCGCATCGACGACGTTGTTGACGCTCTTCTGGCCGACCGCTTCGAGACGACGTCGGAGCCAGTCGGGACTGGGACCGATTTTGACGCCGCGAATGATGCGGGCGATGTACCGCGGACACGACTCGGGAGCCTCGACGACGACCGTCACCGCCCCCGAGGCCGAGTCGCAATGCGTCGCCGGTTCGGCGGCAGGAATCGCCAGCGGGCAGCCGAACAGCACCGAAATCTCGCGCGCCACGCCGATGTGACCGAGACAATCGGGCCGATTGCTCGTCACTTCGAGTTCCAGCACCGCGTCGCCGCCGGCCTCGTGGACCGCTTCGAGGTTCAGACC
>JBAQZJ010000083.1:0-5491 GCA_049790855.1 Planctomycetaceae bacterium
GCATCGCCCAGTTGCGCGCCCGGAACGCGGGCGCCTCGGGCAGTTCGCCCAAGTCCCACTGCGGCATCGACGGCGTGCCGGGGTGCGGCGCCGTCGCGTCCGGATCATCGGAGTCCGGTGTCACGACGGACCGTTCAGCGATGCCTGACACGATGAAAACCCCCGCTCTGGCTGAAGCACGACGACCGCGGGCGATCCCCGGTCCGACGACCGGGAAAGCCCTGCAGGACATCACTGCAACGGCACAGCCGCTCTGACGCAACCCATCGGGGACGGATTATGCTCGCCGAAGCGCCGTTTTCAGAGCCGCGACCGTCAGGAAGCGTTTCCCCGGCGAACCCACGTCGATAAGCGCTCCCTGACGGTCGCGGCTCTGATTTCTCTCACGGTTCGTTCGTCGCCGGATTCCACCACCCGTCGAGTTTCTTGCGCAGCCCCGTCACGCGATCCGGGTGTTCTTCTGCCAGATTTCGCGTTTCGTGCGGATCGTTCGCGAGGTCGTAGAGTTCCGCAGAGCCTTCCGCCTTCTCCGACACGATCAGTTTCCAGTCGCCCTCGCGGCACCAGCGGTACAGCAATCCCGCAGCCGGATCGTCGATGTCGGGAATGTCGTGCTCGAAGATCTCGCCGTAGACGACGTCGCGGTCGGTCTCGCCGCCGGCCGCAATCACGTCAAGCAGGCTCTGCCCGGGCAGCTCCTGCGGAACATCGACCCCGGCGGCCTTCAGAATCGTCGGCACGAGATCGATGCTGCTGACGAGCGTCTCGTACCGACGCGGCTCGATCTGGCCCGGCCAGCGCAGCAGGATCGGCGTGCGGACGCCGCCTTCGTTCGGACTGCGTTTGCTCTTCGGCGCATACGGGCCTTTCCAACCTTCGGGCAGGTCGGTTTCGGGCGTCTTCTGAATCCAGCCGTTGTCGGTCACATAGACGACCAGCGTGTTTTCGCTCAAACCGCGTTCGTCCAGCCCCGCGAGCAGCGCGCCGCAGGTCTCGTCGAACCATTCGCACATCGCGTAATACTTCGCGAGTTCGATCGGGCGACCATCGGCACGGTACTTCTTCAGAAGCCGTTCCGGCGGGTTGTGCGGCTGGTGCGGCAGGAACGGGGCATACCACAGGAAAAACGGCTTGCCCTTGTGTCCGTCGACGAACTGCCAGATCGGGTCCAGTCCCTGTCGCCCGATCTTCAATCCTTCGTCGCCGTGCCGGCCGCGACGAGCCGGGTCGCCGTGCGTCATACCCGCCGTGAAACCGCCCTCCTTCGGGTTCCCTTCCCACCACTTGCCCGACTGGTGGCTGACATACCCCGCCTCGCCCAGCAGCACCGGCAGCTTCGGAATCCGGCGGATATGCCGCAGCATTTCACGACGGTCGACCCCCTGCGGCGGGTCGTTCCCCGTAATCTTGTGCTGATGCGGATACAACCCGCTGATGAGCGTCGCGAGACTCGGCCGGCACAGACTCGTCGGCACGTATCCGTTGACGAACGTGGCACTCTCGCCGGCGAGTCGATCGAGATGCGGCGTCTCGATGACGTCATGCCCCATGAACCCGTAGTCGGTCCAGGCCTGATCGTCGGAGAGAATCATCACGACGTTGGGCCGGTCGGCGGCGACGGCGCTCGTCTGCGGAAGCATCGCCAGAAGCATCGCCGTCAACGACAGCGGAATAATTGCCGGAAGCCGATTCGTCATGCTGCCCCGTTTGGTCGGAGACTCGATTCGCGGGAAGCCGTTTCGACGTCGAAGTCGTGATATCATCGCACCGCGCGCACCGCAACGCCGCCCGCGACGGTCAGGGTGCGATTCACGCGCATTGGCGAGCGGCAGGCGTCAGCCTGCCGGTGCGCTCGATGTTTCTACATCGCCCGAACGCAATTCGACATTCCCCGCGACCCGTTCGAGCCGCGGTTCACGCCGATGCACGTTCGCACCCACCGGCAGGCTGACGCCTGCCGCTCGCCTTCACTCGGGCGTTCTGGCGAGCGGAGGCGACAGATCGTTCGTCAAGCTAACGCAACGGCGATTCACCGCGATTGACACCGATCCGGCCGGCCGGTCTAATACGAATCCCCCCGAGGGTTGCGGAACCTGCGATGCGTTCCGCACGTCAAATGATGCGGTCTGCCTGAATCCCCCCGCTGCCGCCCACTCCGTTCCGATCTTGATTCGATTCGTCAGGAGGGAAGTCGATGCCGTCTCTGCGTCTTGTCGTCGCTTGCAGCCTCGCTTTGGGCCTTGTCTCGTTCGTCGCCGCTCCTCAGCAGGCCGACGCTCGTCCGCAGTACCTCAAAGCGTTCGCCGGCAAGTACAAGAATCTCGAAGATCAGGCCAAAGAGGCCAAGTGTACCATCTGCCATTACGGCAAGAGCAAGAAGAACAATAACGATTACGGCGACGCGCTGAAGAAGCACTTCGGCGAAGAGAAGAACGTCAAGGACGCCGCCGTCATCGACAAGGGCTTCGCCGGTATCGAGAAGGAAAAGAGCAAGGTCGAAAGCAAGACCTTCGGCGACCTCATCAAGGACAACAAGCTGCCGGGAACCAACCCCGAAGAGCCGACGACCTGATCGGCTCGAGATCATGCCGCGACAAAGCCCGTCGGAACCACCCCGGCGGGCTTTTTTCGTTGTTGATGCCAAAGCGACGTCGATATGCGGCGAAAACGCAAGCGACGGATCGCTCGGTCGATCGCCGCCGATCGCTTGCGTCTTCGCAGCGTATCGGCTTTGGCGTCAAATCCTGCCGGGCAACTCCACGAATTCGACCTCGAACTGGGGCAGCGTCACGAACGCCAGGCTACGTGGCGACGCGCGATAGACGGCACCGGGGTTGAGCACCCGCGTGCCGCCGAGCGTTTCCCAACGCTGCTTGTGCGTGTGCCCGTGGCACACGAGGTCGTACTCGCCGCCGCGAATCGCCTCCCGCAGCCGGTACTCGTCGTCGCCGTGCAGAAAGGCGACGCGGCGGCCTTCGAGTTCGACCTCGCCGAACTCCTCGTCGCAAATCAGGCCCGCATCCCGAATGACGTGCCGCAACAACGACGGCTCATCCACGTTCCCGAACACGAACCGCGTGGGCCTGCCGGCCAGCAACGACACGACCGCCGGACTGCCGACGTCGCCGCAATGAAGGACCAGGGCCGGATCACGCCGCTCGATCACACGGATCGCTTCAAGCGTGAAGGGCACGTGCCCGTGGGTGTCGCTGAGAACGGCGAGGAGCATGGGGCAAGTTATCCGAACAGACTCGGATGACGTCGTGAATTCTTTTGCTTCGTCTCTGGGCAGTAGGCTCGCACCGCCGCCAATTCGTCCGAACGGCCTGCCTCGGCGGCGAGTGCGGCGAGATCGAGCGTCTCAAGCACCTCGACGGTGATCGGTCGCTTCGAGTCTCGAAAGATCAGAGACGCCAGAAATTCCCGGCTCGCGGGTGACTCCAAGAGCGTAAGCATCAGGTCCGCATCGGATTCCGAAGCGGCGGGAAGAAAGCAGACTGTGTCGTCGAAAACGACCGGCTTCTCGGCCGGAGAAATCTTTCGAAACGCGAGCTCCTTCGCCAGTGCCGCGATCGCGACTTTGTAGGGAGCGAACGTGTATTCGCCGACACCGAAGATCGCGAAATCGGGCCGGCGTCGATAGATCGAACTCTTGCGCCGTGCGAAATATTCGCGATGGCGACAAAGATAATCCCAGGTCCGCGGGGCGACCGTCTCGATGCTCGACGTGTCCTCGTTCGGTCTCTGCTGCGTGACGAGCAGGCGGCGCATTGCCGTCCCGGTTCGCCCGTTCGCGACGTCGGAGCCTTTGAGCAGCGGGAAGAGCATCGTGTCTTCGATTTCGACGATTTCTCCGAAACCGTTCGTCAACCGGCCGTCTCTCAGCTTCAGTTCCACGACGCCGGCGCAATCGTGTTTGACGCCTGAACGCCAGCGAAAGCGATCCGTGCCGCCGAGGTGACGCCGGCGATCGTAGGCTTCGATGTTCGCGACGACGCGGCCGTCGCGGTATCCGAGACTCCGGACAGGCGCATCGCCGTCGAGATCGGCATAAATGCGACACTCGCGATGCGAACTCTCACCGTGAAAGCGGACGAGCAACAGGCAGGCGGCGACAGCAGCGCCGAACGACCGTGCCGCATCGATCGGATAGATGCGGGCGTCGGCGATGGGCACATCGCTTCCCCACCAGCGTGCCAGCGCCTTTCGGGCAACGGCTTCCTTGACGAGCATCGCGATCGTCGCGTCTCGCCCGCGCAAGGCGTCGGCCAGGGCCGTCAGCATCCATTCGGAAACGTCGAAATTCGACTTCCCGGTGATCGCCTCGATGCCTCGCAATCCGTCGCCGTTGCGCTTGCCGGGAAGATTCGTTCCGTCGACCACCCCGATTGCGGCATTCGTGACCCACGGCGGATTGCCGACGACGAGAATCGGCTCCGGCAGACGCGAAAACTCCGATGTCCAATCGTGCTGAAAGAAGTCGTTGCGGCGAACCGCGATCCGGTCGCCGTATGCGGACAAAGCCGTCGTCGCCATTCGTGCATAGCCGGCGTTGACGTCGTATCCGATGCCTGCCGCTTGCGGAAAGGCTTCGGAAGCCGCCGCCAGGAAGTTACCGATGCCGCACGTCGGCTCGACGACCGACCGCGCTTCGACGCCGACTTCGCGAAGTACGCGACAAACCTGCCGCGCGAGCGCGGGCGGTGTTTGGAAGTCGCCGTACTGGACCTTGGCCGATCCCATCGCTTCTCCCGCCTTCCTCAGACGAGCCGGAGGATACCATCGGCATTGCCGGCGCTCGTGATCACGCGGCCGTATTGAAGCCGCCACTGGAGAGCGTTGGAGATCGTCAGATACCCCGGTTCAGGCCGCCCGTCAAGAATCTCTTTCGCCAGCAATCGAGCGCCGATCTCATCGACCGGAAGTCAGCGGTCCTGAATGAAAGCGACGACGTCGTCTTCGTTGCCGTCGCGGTCGAGAATCTCCAGCAAGCCCCGCGTCGTCTGGAAGTCAGCCGTCCGTCGAGCTTCGACGAAGTTCACATGAACGATCTTCAGCGTGCCGGTCGCCGAATCGGGGTCATCGTATTTGTCGTAGACGAACACGAGCACGGAATAGCCGAGACCGTAGACCTTCTGTCGTGCCGACTTGAACGGGCATGACGACTGCGGCTGGCGGACGCTCGTCACCTTCATGTCGATATCGAGATCGGGAAAGTCGATGCCTTTCGCCGAGTTCCCAAGCTCGAATTCGTACCTGTCGGTCAGTTAGTTTCGGAACTTCTGCTCGAAATAGGTGCCAATCGCCTTGCCGTCCGTCACGCCGAAAAGCCTCGGCTCGGGATACTGGGATTCAGCGATCGCGAACTTCCGAGCTTCCGATTTGAGGGCTTCGACGGTGAGCGATTTCTTCATCCCGAGATGATACGGGAACCGGTGCCGACAGCCACTCATCCGATCACGAAATTCGGTCGCTGAGGACGGCGAGAAGC
>JBAQZJ010000084.1:0-4784 GCA_049790855.1 Planctomycetaceae bacterium
CCGAGGGAGAGGGGAGTTCTGCAAGATCGCTTGTCAAGGAACCGATGCGGTGAACATCGAAGATGCGGCGATCGTGATCACGGGGGGCGCGTCCGGCATCGGGCTGGCGATGGCGCTGGGGCTGCGCGAGGCGGGAGCGCGCGTCTGGGCGATCGACCGCGATGCCGCGGCGCTTGAAGTCGCACCGCGGTCCGAACGCCTCACCTTCCTTTGCTGCGACGTCGGTCGCGAAGCGGAAGTCGGCGACGCGGTCGCGGCGATCGATGCCGAGTCGGACGGAATCGACGTGCTCGTGAATTGTGCCGCGGTGCTGCGCGATCAGGCGCTCGTCTCGCGATTGAAAGGGCAGGTCCGCCGGCATTCGACGGAAGATTGGAGCGAAACGCTCGCCAGCAATCTCACGGGCACGTTTCTGACGGCGCGCGAGGTCGCGGCGTCGATGCTGCGGCGCAAGCGGGGCGGCGTCATCGTGAACGTCTCGTCGATCTCGCGGCATGGAAACCCGGGACAGACGGCGTACGCGGCGACGAAGGCGGGAATCGACGCGATGACCGTCACGTGGGCACGGGAACTGGCGCCCTACAAGATCCGGGTCGTGGCGATCGCGCCCGGCTTCGTACGAACGCCGATGACCGATCGCATCCCGCCTTTGTTTCTCGAACGAATTCGCGAGCAGACGCCGTTGCAGCGGTTCGGCAGGCCCGAGGAGTTCGCACACGCGGTGAAGTTCGTCATCGAGAACGATTACCTGAACGGCACGGTGCTCGACCTCAACGGCGGATTGAGGTTTTGATCCGATGAATTTGAAAGAAGATCGCGTGGCGACATTACCCGGCGACACAGGCACGGTTGCGGCCCGGAAGAAGGGGCTTGCCAGGTTCGAGCCGTCGCTCGTCGACGACGTCGTCGCTTTTCAGCAGGCCGCTTACCCGCATCGCCGCAAAGACTGGATCGAGCCGCGCTGGCGCTGGATGTACCTGGACTCGGCAAACCGGCTCGGCGTCGAGCCGATGGTCTGGCTCTACCACGACGGCGAGCGCGTCGTCGCCCACCAGGGCGGCATTCCGGTCCGGCTCAAGATCGGGTCTCAGGAAACGACGACGGGCTGGTTCGTCGAGACGATGGCGCTGGAGTCGGCGCGCGGACGGACGGTCGGCCCGGCCGTCATCATGAAGGCGGCCGAGGACTTGCCGTTCAACATTTCCCTCGGTCAGACGCCGGCGATGCGCGAGCTTCAATACCGGCTCGGCTGGGTCAAGGTGGCCGACTTGCAGACGGCGCAACTCCTGCTCAACCCCGCCAGAGTTCTGCGCGACAAACTGAAGTTCGGACCGGCTGCGTTCGCCGCCGGTGCCGTGTTCCGCATCTGGGACGGGACGCGCCGCATCGGGTCGAAGGCGTCGCTTGCAGGCTTCGAGGTTGCCGAGGTCGAGCGATTCGATTCCGGCCATGACCGTCTTTGGGAACGCGTGCAACGCGATCTGACATGCGCCGTCGTCCGCGACGCGTCGCATCTGAACTGGAAGTATGTTCGTCAGCCCGGCCAGGAGTTTCATCGCCTTGAGCTGCGCCGCAAGGGCGAACCGGCCGCCGTCGTAGTGCTGTCGATTGCGGAACCGCAGGGTGAATATCGTTATCGGCGCGGATTTCTCGTCGAGATCGTGGCGCCCCTCTCGGATCGGCAGATCCTGCAAGCCGCACTCGAAGCGGCACGCGGTCACGCGATTCGGCAGGCATGCGATGCGATCGTGTGTCACCACATCGACAAACGGCTGACGACGGCGTTGACCGCGGCCGGTTATCTGATGCGTGAGCCGACGCGATTCCTGCTCGTTCGTCCGGGACCGGCAGAGTCGGAGATGCGCGATCTTCTGCTCGGCGAAGACAACTGGTTCGTCACGATGGGCGACTCGGACATCGATCGGCCCTGGTGATCGAAGGACATCGGTGAGCTTCATGAAGATTCTTTTCATCCAGAAGCGAATTCTTTTTCCGACCGATGCGGGAATGAAGATTCGCACGCTCAACGTCGTGCGGTCACTCGCCCGCTGGCACGACGTGACGTATCTCTGCAACGTCGATGACGCCGACGGGCCGTACCTCGATCGCATGCGGTCGCTGGGTGTCCGTTTGGAAACGGTTCCGTGGTGCGAAACGCCGCGCGGCGGCGCGCGGTTCTACGGCGAGCTTCTGTGGAACCTCCTTTCGCCGTACCCGTACAACGTCGCGAAGGACTACGACCCGCGGCTCAGGAGACGAGCGGCCGAACTGCTGGCCGGCGACTCGTACGATCTGGTCGTTTGCGATTTCGTGCAGATGGCGCGGAACGTGAACGGCCTGGCGATGCCGGCGTCGGTGCTCTTTCAGCACAACGTCGAGGCCGAGATCTTTCGCCGGATGGCTCTCGTCGGAAGTTTGCCGCGACGAGTCTATCTCGGACATCAGCACCGGAAAATGCAGCGGTTCGAAGCGGACGCAGGAAGACGTTTCGACCGGGTCGTCGCCGTCAGCGATCGCGACCGGTCGGCGTTCGAGCGCGAGTACGGCTGGTCGCACGTGCGGACGATCGACACGGCCGTCGCCACCGACCACTTTCACCCGATCGCGGCTCCGGAGGTGCCGGGACGCCTGGTGTTCGTCGGCTCGCTCGACTGGCTGCCGAACGAAGAGGGTCTCCGCTGGTTCGTCGAGCGCGTCTGGCCGCGGATTCGGTCGGAGAGACCGGACGCGACCTTTCAGATCGTCGGGCGCAACCCGCCGGCGTCGCTGGCGCGCGCGGCTGAAACTTCCGGAGTCGAACTCATCGGCACGGTCCCCGACGTTCGACCCTACCTTGCCGATTCGCAAGTCGTGGTTGTACCTCTGCTCACAGGTGGTGGAACGCGTCTTAAGATCTACGAGGCGATGGCGATGAAGAAAGCGAACGTCAGCACGACTTTAGGGGCGGAAGGTCTGCCACTGACGCCGGACGAGCATCTGCTGATCGCCGACGACGCCGAGACATTCGCCGCGGCGGTTCTCGGTCTGTTGAACGACGCTCGGAAGCGCGAGGCCGTCAGCGAAGCGGCGTTCGACCTCGTGACGCGGTCTTACACCGCCGAAGCCGTCGCTCGGCAATTTGAAGCGATCTGCCTGGAGGCTGCCGGATCGACAGCCCGTGACGAAACGGTTCGCACATGCACCCCTTAAGTCGGTTCTCGTTGCCGGCTGTGGCATTGTCGATCACGGCGGCGGCGCTGTGTCATCGTTTCGCAGACGGCGGCAGCGCCGGCGAAGCGAGACAGCCGGGAAGTGCCTCGGCGTCTGACGGCAAGCCGTCGACGTCTGGCGCGAATGTCGGCGAACATCGCGTCGGCACGATCGGCCCCGTCGGCGTGAAAGAGTCGCCGCGCATGGCGTCCCGTCTGCGAATCACCGAACCGGGAGTCTACGAGAACATTCTCGTCGACGGCGGCTGGTCGAACGAACGGCTCGTCAGAATCACCGCCGATGACGTCGTGCTTCGCAATTGCGAACTCCGCAACGGACGCCGCAACGCGGTCGAAATCTACGCCGATGACGTTCTCATCGAAAACTGTCGCATTCACCATGTCCTGCGCGGGACGTTCGACCGGCAGGAGGACGCTCACGGCATCACGGGACGACCGCGGCGACTCGTCGTTCGGAATTGCGAGATTCATCACGTGTCGGGCGACGCACTGCAATTCGATCCGGACCGCGGCGGATGGGGCGACGTGCTCATCGAGAACTGCACTCTCTGGACCGGCCCCGTCGAGGAAGACACTGCGGGTTTTCGACGGGGCGAGCGGCCCGGCGAGAATGCGATCGACACGAAATGCGATGCTGCGAATCTCCGCAGCCGCCTCGTCGTTCGGAACTGCCGCATGTACGGCTGGGGACGTGGGCAGATCGAGAATCAGGCTGCGTTCAACCTGAAGGAAAACCTCGACGCCTCGGTCGAGAACTGCGTCTTTCACGACAACGACATCTGCTTCCGACTGCGGGGTGACACCGGTCGCGGCAATGCCGACGTCGCGATTCGTCGCTGCGCGATCTACGACTCGAAGATCGGAATCCGAACCGAAAACCGACTGGCGAATCTCCGCATCGACGGCCTCGGCATCGGCGAAGGCGTCGTTGAAAGAATCCATGTCGATCGCGGCAAAATCGGAGCCGGGTTCGTCATGCACAACACGTTCGACGCACCGCCGCTCGAATCCGTCCTCAAAGACGGCGTTTCTCAGAAGGGTCCATGATCGGCGCAAAGCGTAAGGAAACAGCCGTGGGAGATGCTCCCACGGCTGTTCGCATGTCGGATGGACGTCATGATTCCCGTCCGTGATCAGACAGTCATCAACAACCCGTCGGCATCGTTGGCGAAGACGTCGTCCAGTGTCTGGTCGACCGCCTGGATCTCGAGTGCGTTGATCGCGAAGGACTGCGAGGCGCCGCCGAGATCCTGAAGCAGAAGCGTGAGTTGTCCGTCGGTGACCTCGACGCGATACGTCGTCGTGTGAAACTGCCCTTTATCGGTGGTGACGAGGTCGACCTGTTGACCTTCGAGGGAGACGGCGACCTGGTCGCGGAGGGCCGCTGAATCACCGAGCGTCAGGGTGACGTCGTAGAGTCCGTCGGCGAGGTCGACGACGAAGGTGCCCTGCCGGCCGTAGTTGAAATCGCTGGTGAGCGCCTCGCCGGTGCCGCGATCGTGATCGGAGACTTTATCGAGCCAACCGTAGCCGGTGCCGGCGGTGTAGCTCGTGTCCTGGGAGACGCGAGTGTAG
>JBAQZJ010000085.1:0-2573 GCA_049790855.1 Planctomycetaceae bacterium
AATTCGACCTGCCAGGCGGCACGATCCGCCGGCTGCATGACGCGAATCGACAATTTGACCGCCGGATGCAGCCGGTCGACGCCGCGGATGTACCGATCGACGTTGTAGCCGTCGTCCACGAAGCCGAAACTGTCTTGCGTTGAGGAACCCGTAGCCGTCATGCTGAGAGCCTGAAAGGGGTGGAATGTCGAATCTGTTCACGTGTCCGGACTGCGGCGGGCCGGTCAGCCGATCCGCCTACTCCTGCCCAAAGTGCGGTCGCGTTTTTCGCGAGACGCCGGCGAACGCCACAGCCAGCGGCGTGAAGACCGTCTCCACGATCCTGCTGGCGATCATCGTCGTGCCGTTCTTTCTCCTGATGGTCGGCGTCGCAATCGTCGGCTTGCTGAGCGGCCCCTGAATGGAATTCGTCGCACAGATCCAAGTCGCCGCGATCGACACGGCCAACGGCCGCGTGCGAGTCATTGCCGCCAAGGACAACGCCGGCGACGACTGGATTCTGCTGCACGCCAGCGACTCGGCCGATGAAGCCGTCTGCCTGCTGCGTCTCGACGACGCCGAAGACCTGTCGGGCGCGATCGCGTCGGCGGTGGATCGGCTGCGTAACGGGCATCTCAAAATCCAGTTGTCCAGCGGCGAGTGATCTCAGACGGTCGTCGCGTCGAGCGTCATTGACACTTCGGCGTCGGTCGTCGTCCGCCGGCACGCTCCCGCCAGCGTCAAAAACGTCTCGCCGTTACGGGCCGAATAGACCGGCGTCTGCCGGGGAATCTGCACGCTCGGCAGGTCGATCACCAGCGACACGTCGTCGTTGGTCAGTGTGTACTGGCCGACAACCCCGGCAATCCCGTCGGCGTACAGGCTCGCGTTCGTGTCGTTCCAGGGCGTCGTCAGCCGCGTCGTCACGATGCGGTCGCCGGGCGTCAGGGCCGTCGCCGTTGTGCTGTTCGCGAACCGCCGTGCGACCGCGTTGTCGATAACCAATTCAAAGCCGGTGACCTCGAGCGTCGACGGCAGCTCGTAGACGCCGTCCATGAACGTCAGCGGCTGGTCGGCGACGGTCTCGGTGATCGTCAGCGCCGGGAAGGATCCCTTCGCTGCGACGGTCTCCGTGAGGCCGAAGATGTCCAGTTCCAGTTCGAGCAGGCCGCCGGCCGAAGCCCGGAACGTCGCCCGATTGATCAGGCAGTCGCTGTACGTGAAGACCTTCGATGCCCGGTCGATCATCACGCCGAAGGCCGGCAGCGTCTCGGCCAGCGTGCCGACCGATGCGCTGCCCAGGATGCGCGGCAGCAGGCTCGTCAGCATCCCCGGCGTGACGTTCAAGACGATCCCGCCGCCGACCGTCTGGTTCCCGCTGCGGACGCGGTTCGCGTAGGCCGATCGCGTGCCGCGGGCGCCGTTGCCGTCCAGATGCTCTTCGCTCATGCCGAGCGATTCGGACAAAAACGGGTACGGCTCGCTCGACACGTCGAACACGTGTGGCGCCGCACCCGGCTCCATCGCCAGCTTGAATTCCCAGCCCATCGTGGCTTCGGCACCCATCGCTCACCCCTTCAAGGCTTCGACCAGATGATCGGCCATTTTGTTCGCCGCGTCGTCGACCCGCTCTTCGGTCCAGCCCACGAACGGCCGGGCCGGAATCCGCTTCGTGCCGTGCTGGTGAATCGTCGCCTTCTCGTCGGACGTGCCGAACACCAGCCCGCGGTGGCTCGTGCCGCCGAGATGCTCCGGGTGGCCGCTCTGGAGCAGGCTCTGCCGCATCGCGTCCGTCTCGACCAGCGGCCGGTCGTGGCCCTTCTTCGCGACGGTCACCGGCGACAGCGGGGCCATCGCCACGCCGTTCGGACTGGTGCGGTTCGAGAAGTAGCCGGCGTGATCCGTCACGATCGCCGGCACCAGCTTGTCGATCGCCGCCTGATAGTCACAGTCGCGATAGGCGTTCTCGATCTCCTGAAACACGGCCCCGAGGAATCGCGGGTCTTCGACGAGCTGCGTGCGGACGACTCCCATCAGGACCTCGCTTTCCGCACGGTGACGCGGATCACCAGCGCCGACACGAAGTAGCCCTGTGCCCAGCCGGCGGCACTGACGGCCTCCAGCGGCTGCACGGCCTGCGTCGTGATGCCCGTGACCGCCGACATGCGCTTGTTGTGGAAGGCCCGCAGGATCGACTCCCGCCACGTCAGTCGCAGGTCGGCAGCGGTCGCGTCGAGCGGCTTGTTCTCGGCACTGTCCAGGATCACGACGGCGATCGGGTAGGTGATGTCGTCGGACAGGTTCGTCGCATGATTGATCGTCTCGGCACCCAGCGGAGCCAGCACGATCGCCGGCAGCGTCTGCACGACTTGATCCGTCGCCCGCGGCACCGTCGGCATCAGGACGATCCGCTCCGCCGGCATGTCCGACAGCCCGAGGCCGACGATCACGTCGCGGGTCGCGTCGAGCACCTGCGAGAAGATGCTGGGCATTATCCACCCCCCGGCCGCGGCCGCGCGATCGCGACCCATCCGGCACTCAAGGGGATGCGGACGGCATCGACGACGGTGTAGGTCACGTCGTCGGCGATGATC
>JBAQZJ010000086.1:0-7614 GCA_049790855.1 Planctomycetaceae bacterium
CCTTCACGCACGATCGGCGTGCCACCCAGCACAGCAGGCTCGCCGCTTGAAGCCAACACCCGTTCTGCCGGGAAAAGGCCACTCGCAACGGTCGCCGTGGCCGCACTGGTCTTCAGAAAGCTCCGCCGGGAGAGAGAGTCATCGCCGCTTGCAAGAGGGGTCATCATAGAACTCCAGTGCCGATTGCCCGATCAAAGGGTGCAACTGGCGTGTCGCCAGTGCGGAAGTAAGGGTGCCACTGGCGTCTCGCCAGTGCCGAACGTCTGCCGGCGATTCCTGCAACCGTCCGGCAGCCATCAAAAGAACATCTCGGCAGGAGGTCCCGCAAGTTGAGGCCGATCGGAGACGTCGATCCGGCCTTCGGAGGCACACCAGCCCCGGCCTCCCCGCCGCCTGATTTCCCAGTGGCACGCGGCGCCTCCACGGCCTGCTCGAAACGTTCAATCCCTTGGCGACTGCCTGTCCGGACTCCCCAGATTCATGCCCGAGTCGGACTCCATAATTGGGATTCTCACTTCCGGGTCCGCTTTTCGGACGGACGCCACTGCCGAGAGCCCGGCCCTGCGAAGACTGTGTCCTTCGCGGTCGATCCCGACGCCGATGTTCTGGCCACACCTGACCATGACGACTGCGTCGTGGTCCGCTCCATAGAGGGTGTTTGCGAATTCTTCGACGTCTCGCAACCCTTCCAGCCCCAGGTGGAAACCAAACAAAGAACCGGACCGGTATCCCCCGCGTTCTCGTCTGACATCCACGCTGCCTGGCCTCCGCAGGAGCTTCGCGTCACTCAGACCCAGACCTGGCGCGACGTGTGGGCAGCCTGAGAATTCGCGTCGCATTCTCCGGGCGTACGCTTCCGGGTTTCGCGGGACCGCGTCGATCCAGCCTCGACAGCGCTCAGCGCTGGACGCGGGACAGATGATTTCGCACGAGATGTGTTCCCACTTCGAGTGCCCGGCACGCACGCGCCATCCGAGCCGTACGGCCTCCCGCAATACGAACGCAACTTCGACATCGCGATGGGTGGCGGGATGTACCCAACCCACAAGTCGTCGCCAAAACGTCTGGTTCTGGTGATACATCGGTCAATAGTTCAAGCCGGGCGCCATTGGCGTGTCGCCGGGTGCCACTGGCGTCTCGCCAGTGCCGAACGGGAATGTGCGTACCTACGAGTGTTTTGACCGGAATGGGCAGCTTGCCGTCGGCGATGGCGACGGTCCAACAGCCGGAGCGAAATGACCCTTGAAGGCACTGGCGGGACGCCAGTGGCACACGAGGTCACCCGGCTTCCTCCGGCACCGTCGCAGGTCGCCTATCGACTGGGTGGTTTCGCACCCTTGTTTCCGTTGGCCTTACCGTTCTGCTTCGGTCCTTCGCCCTTCGGCCACGCCGTTAGCCCGGGGCCGGGGACGGGGTCGGTGTCTTTGGGCACCTTGTACTGCTCGCGGAGTTTCGTGAGTTCCTGCTTCAACTCGGCGACGACGGCTTCGCTTTGGGAGTCGTGGTAGATGTTCGTGAGCTCGTCCGGGTCGCGTTCGAGGTCGTAGAGTTCCCACTCGTCGATGTTGTAGAAGTGGATCAGTTTGTGGGTCTTGGTGCGGATGCCGTAGTGACGCTGGACGGCGTGGACCGCCGGGTATTCGTAGTAGTGGTAGTAGATCGCCGTTCGCCAGTCGGCGGGCGTTTCGCCCTTGAGGAGCGGCACGAGGCTGCGGCCCTGCATGTCGTTCGGAATCTCGACGCCGGCGATGTCGAGGAACGTCTCGGCGTAGTCGAGGTTCTGCACGAGGTCGTCGTTCACGCTGCCCGGCTTCGTCACGCCGGGCCAGCGGACGAGCAGCGGCATCCGCAGCGACTCTTCGTACATGAACCGCTTGTCGAACCAGCCGTGGTCGCCAAGGTAGAAGCCCTGGTCTGACGAGTAGATGACGATCGTGTTCTCGGCGAGGCCCGATTCGTCGAGATAGTCGAGCATCGTGCCGACCGAGTCGTCGACCGCCGCGACGCAGCGCAGGTAATCCTTGATGTATCGCTGGTACTTCCAGCGAACGAGGTCGTCACCTTTCAGGTTCGCTTTGCGGAACTCCTCGTTCTCTTCGTCATAGGCCGCATGCCAGGCGGCGAGTTGCTCGGGCGTGAGGTTCTTTGGCGGAACGAGCTTCAGATCGAGTTCGGTGAGCGTCTTCTCCATCGACATGTCCTGCGTCTTCGCCGCGGTGCCTCGGCCGGCGTAGTCGTCGAACAGCGTCGGCGGTTCGGGAATCTCGACGTCCTTATAAAGATCGAAGTAGCCGGGGCCGGGCTGCCACTCGCGGTGCGGGGCCTTGTGCTGAAACATCAGCATGAACGGCTGGTCCTGATCGCGCGATTTCTTGAGCCAATCGAGCGCAAGTTCGGTGATGATGCTTGTCGTATACCCGGTGTGCTTGACGCGCTCGCCGTTCCGAATCATCGGCGGATTGTAGTACGGCCCCTGACCGATCAGGATTTCATGGTAGTTGAAGCCTTGCGGCTCCGAGACGAGATGCCACTTGCCGATGACCGCGGTCTGATAACCCGATTTCTGCAACAGCTTCGGAAAAGTCTGCTGCGAAGGGTCGAACCGCGAGCGGTTGTCTTTGAAGCCGTTGAGGTGGCTGTGCTTGCCCGTCAGAATCACCGCCCGGCTGGGTCCGCACAGCGAGTTCGTGCAGAAGGCGTTCTGAAACTTCATGCCCTCGTTCGCGATGCGGTCGAGATTCGGCGTCTCGTTGATCTTCGACCCGTAACACGACATCGAATGGGCCGCGTGGTCGTCGGTGAAGATGAACAGGATGTTCGGCCGCTTCGAATCGGCCGCCGCTGCGGGCAGACAATACGAGACGACGGCAACGAGCAGTGCGGAAACGGCAACGGGCGGCTTCATGGTGCGCAGACTCCTCTGGCAGGCAGGCAGGCTCGCAGGACGACGACCGGCGGCGTCGGCATCAGCGTCTCATCATGCGACCGCCCTGGTGCCCTCGCAAGGATCGCTGTACCGCAGATTGATCGCATGCGAACCATCTTGAGATCGGCAATTGTTGCAAGAGCAGGGACGGGAGCGATGACGTCTGAAAAATGTATCCCGCTTCACAAACATCGGTTACGGCATGACATCGCTGCGCGAACCGCATTGGCACGCCCCTTGCATCGACGAAAACCATCTCCCGCGGCCGACAGCCGTGGCTTCCCTGCGACAGCGACCGGCATCTGGTGAAGGAAGCTCGTCATGCGACAGATCAACACTCGCGTCGTCCGCAAGCTCACTGCCGCCGACGGCTACCTGGAACTTGGCATGCCCGCTCAGGCGCTGACCGAACTTCAGTCGCTCGGCGATGCCGGCCCGTTGCGGCCTGCCGTCGAGTTCATGACGGGCCTCGCCCTGAAAGATCAGCACCGCTTCGAGGACGCGATCGAACCGCTTCAGAAAGCGGCGATTGAAATCCCGGCTCCGCATAACCGCGACGCCTGGCTGTCGCTGGGTGAGTGCTATCGCAAAGCCGGCTCGCCCGAACTGGCCGTCATCGCCGAGATGTTCGCCGACGAGCCGGGCATCCCGCCCGGTTGGGACGTCGACGCGATCGAGACCGATGCGGCGCATCCGCACGGCCACGCGATCGCTCCGAGCGCCGATGAAACGGTGCTGGCGCTCCACCGAGGTTCGATCAACGACGACGACACCGACCGCCGATTCTAACGACGCCTCCCCCGGAGGATCGACCCGACGCACGGGTGCCCGCCACTGCGGGCACCCGTGTTGTTTTTTGCGCCAAGGCGAGCGGCAGGCGTCAGCCTGCCGGTGGGTGACGTGTCTCTGCAGCACTGCCTGCGAAAGAACCTGGGATGCCGAAGCGCGAAGATCAACGACGCTGATGGATCGTCCCTCGCACCGGCAGGCTGACGCCTGCCGCTCGCCGACATCCGGCTCCATTGCCGTCGCGCATTCGTTCGGCGATGATCCCGAGCGGATCATGCACGAACCGGTTTTTCACTCATGCTCGCACTGCTGTCTCCCTCGAAAACGCTCGCCGCGACGCCGCGCCCTCACATCGCCGGCACGACGACGCCCGACTTCCTCGATGAAGCCGAAACCCTGGTCACCCGCTTGCGGCGGTACTCGCCCGCCGAGTTGGCGGCATTGATGGACGTCAGCGAGAAGCTCGCCGACGCGAACCACGAGCGGTACCGCAACTGGAGTCGTCCGTTCACACCAGAGAATGCCGTCCCGGCGATTCTGGCGTTTCGGGGCGACGTCTATCTCGGCCTCGAAGCCGACACGTTCGATGCGAAAGCGCTGGCCTTCGCGCAGAAGCAGTTGCGAATTCTGTCGGGACTGTACGGATTACTGCGGCCGCTCGACCTCATCCAGCCCTATCGGCTCGTGATGGGCACGACGTTTCCGAAAGGGCGTCCCGCATCGCTTTACGAGTTCTGGGACGACCGGATTGCCGACGCGATCAACGCCGCCATCGCCGGCCAGAAAAAACCGACTGTCGTGAACCTCGCTTCGAACGAATACTTCAACGCCGTGAACCTCGAAGCGTTGTGCGCCCGCGTCATCACGCCGACGTTCAAGCAGGAGCGGGACGGCACGTTGAAACACCTCAGCTTCTTCGCCAAGAAGGCCCGCGGGCTGATGGCGCGGTATCTCGTGAACCATCGGCTCAAAAGCCCGGACGGCCTGCTCGACTTCGACCTCGAAGGCTACCGCTACAACGAAGCCGACTCGACCGACGACGAACCGGTCTTCAGTCGGCCGCAGCCCTGAAGCCGAGGGATTGCAATCCCTCGGCTTCCGCGACCATGACCGCGTTTGATGACACAGCGAAACTGACAACCGACCTCAAAGCCGAGGCGAACCGTCTCGGCTTCGAGTTGGTCGGCGTGGCCCCCGCCGTGTCGCCGCCGGGCCATCCCCGATTTCTCGATTGGCTCGACCGCGGCTATGCCGGCGAGATGAGCTACGTGGAGCGCCGCCGTGACGCCTATGCGCATCCCTCGGGAGTGCTGCCGGTCGTGAAGAGCGTGGTGATGCTGGGGATGAGCTACGGGACGGACGAGAGGAGGGGAGGGAGAGAGGGGGGGAAGGGGAGACGAAGCGAGGGAACGACGAAGCACGCGGCAGCGTTCGCCCCCTCTCCCCCTCTCCCCGTCTCCCCCTCGCCGACGGCCGCCCGCGTCGCTTCCTACGCCTGGGGCGACGCCGACTATCACGACCTGATCCGCGGGCGCCTCAAAGCCCTCGCCGACTTCCTCCACGCCCGCCGGCCCGGCTGCCGGACGCGGGGCGTCGTCGATACGGCGCCGCTGCTGGAGCGCGACTTCGCCCGGCTCGCCGGGCTGGGCTGGTTCGGCAAGAACACGCTGCTGATCAACAAACGATCCGGCAGTTTTCTGTTTCTCGCCGGTCTGCTGACCGATGTCGTACTCGACTACGACGAGCCGCACGAGAAGCATCACTGCGGCACCTGCACCCGCTGTCTCGACGCCTGCCCGACTGCTGCGTTCCCCGAACCGGGCGTGCTCGACGCGACGAAGTGCATCTCGTACCTCACCATCGAACTGAAAGGCTCGATTCCGGAACCGCTTCGCGAGGGAATCGGCGACTGGCTGTTCGGCTGCGACGTCTGCCAGGACGTTTGCCCTTGGAATCGCAAGTCGCCGCCGACGTCCGAATCAGCCTTTCAGCCGCAGCCCGACCTCGACCCCGCCGATGCCGCCCTGATCTTGCGCATGACTCCTGTCGAGTTCGACCGACGGTTCCGGCATACGCCGCTCGCCCGGCCGGGCAGGGCGGGGTTGCTCCGTAACGCCGCGATCGTCCTGGGCAACAGCGGCGACCGCGCAGCGATCCCCGCACTCGAAGCAGCACTCCACGACGACGAGCCGCTCGTCCGCGAGGCCGCGACATGGGCGTTGGGGCGTCTGCGTACGTCAACGACGCCATAGCACGCTTGACAACAAGCGACGCGCCTGCCTCTCAACTCTCAACTCAGGTGCATGACGACCATCTTCTCCTCGGTCATCTCGCGGATCGCGTACTTCGGGCCTTCCTTGCCGAGGCCGCTGTGCTTCAGTCCGCCGTAGGGCATCAGGTCGGCGCGGTACTGGCTCGTGCCGTTGATGTTCAGCACGCCCGCGTCGACCTCTTTCGCGAACCGCATCGCCCGATTTATGTCGCGCGTGAAGATGCCCGCGGCGAGACCGTACCGGGTGTCGTTCGCCAGCGAAATCGCCTCGTCGACGTCGTCGCACTTTTGAACCGTGACCGCCGGACCGAACAGCTCATCGCGGCTGACCTTCATGCCGGCGGTCACGCCTTCGAGAATCGTCGCCGGATACATCGCCCCCTGCCGGCTGCCGCCGGTGACGACCGTCGCGCCGCCGGCGACGGCTTCGCCGATCCAGTCTTCGACACGTTTCGCATCCGACTCGCGGACCATCGGCCCGAGTTGCGTCTCGTCCTTGAGCTGATCGCCGACGACGAGCTTTTCGACGCGAGCTTTCAGGGCGTCGAGCCAGTCGCCATGCACCTTGCCGGTCGTGTAGACCCGCTGCGTCGAAATGCAGACCTGCCCGGCGTTCGCGTAGCCGCTGCGGGCGATCTCGGCCGCCGCCGCGTCGACGTCGGCGTCATCCATGATGATGACCGGGCAGTTGCTGCCGAGTTCCATCGTGACCCGTTTCACGCCGGCGAGCGTGCAGATTTCCCGCCCGACGGCGTCGCTGCCCGTGAAGCTGATCTTCCGCACCCGGTCGTCGGTGCAAATCGCGCGGCCCAGTTCCTTGCCGGACCCGACGAGACAGGCGATCGCATTTTCGGACAGCCCCGCTTCGAGCAGGATCTCGACGAACTTCAGGGCCGACAGCGGCGTATCGGTCGCCGGCTTCATCAGCACGGCGTTGCCGCCGGCGATCGCCGGGCCGACCTTGTGGCACACGAGGTTCAACGGGAAGTTGAACGGCGTGATCGCCGCCACGATGCCACAGGGCACACGCAGCGTGAATCCGAACTTGCCCGCACCGTTCGGAGCCGCATCGAGCGGAAACGACTCGCCGGTCAGCCGTTTCGCCTCGTCGGCCGACAGTGAGATCGTTTCGATCGCCCGCCCGACCTCGCCGCGTCCTTCGGTGATCGGCTTGCCTTCCTCGGCACTGATCGTTTGTGCGAGTTCCTCTTTGCGGGCCTCCATGCCGGCGACGGCCCGGCGAAGCAGCTCGCACCGCTCGAACGCCGTCATCGCCCGCATCGATTTCGCCCCGTCGACGAGCGTGGCGAGCGCCCGGTCGACATGTTCCGGCGAGGCCTTCGGCACCGTAGCGACGGTGGCCCCGTTGAAGGGGTTCGTCACGTCGACGGTGGCTCCGGTCTCAGTCCAATGGCCGGCGAAGAAGAGCTTCATCGGAGATTTCGTTCGAGCGAGCCTATGTATGGAAACCATCCATGACGAGCATCGGCACCCGACATCATAGGCAATCTCGTCCGTGACCGTCATCCGAGCCGCGCCATCCGAGCCGCGCCATCAGAGTCGCGCCATCAGAGCCGCGACCGTCAGGGAGCGCTTGAGGACGTGGGGTCGTCGATGTGCGCTCCCT
>JBAQZJ010000087.1:0-1535 GCA_049790855.1 Planctomycetaceae bacterium
CAAGGGCCGCCGACTGACCGTGGAGGCGTTCCAAGTAATAGGGAACGAGACGAAGCAACACTGTCCCACTGGCAGGATCGATCAGCCGGGCTGGAGTTGCGACTCTCATGAAAGGATCTGTCTCCTAGTCCATCAATCCTGAAACGGTGGGCCGCGTGAAGCTGGCTGCCCGCTTGCCCGCCGAAGCCGGTCGCTTCGGCAGGTTGGTCTGCCTGCCCGCCGCCAACGGGAGATTCACGACGTTCTATCGTCCTATCCGGCGGCGGGAGAGCATCGCACCCGGCGTCGTCGGCATCAATCCGAAACCTCTGCTTCGACGAGTTTCGTGAGCTGTCCGAGCGATTCCTGCCAGCCGAGGTAGCAGGCTTCGGCCGGGATGGCGTCGGGGATGCCTTCCTGGACGATGTTCAGCTCGGTTCCGCAGGAGACCGGCTTCAGCGTGACCGTCACCTCCATCGTGCCGGGCAGGTTCGGATCGTCGAAGACGTCGGTGTGGCGAATGCGTTCGTTCGGCACGAGTTCGAGGTACTCTCCGCCGAAGAATTCGTTCTTCCCGGTCGAAAAGTTCGTGAACGACATCCTGTAATTGCCGCCGACCACGGCGTCGATCTCATGCACCTTGCCGGTGAATCCGTGCGGCGGCAGCCACTTGGCCATCGCCTCCGGATCGAGAAACGCCCGGTAGACTCTCTCGGGGGTGGAGCGCAGGACGCGGTGAAGTCGGACAGTGTTCGGCATCAGAGGTCTCCTGAAAGTTCAATTTCCGACTGAACGACGAAGCAGTGATACGCAGCCCATCCCACGCTTGCGATTTCGCCGCGTATGCGACGTCGAAGTCTTGGGTGGCATGAAGAAACGTGAAGAAACCGGTCTACGGCTGAAGCTGTCGAACAGCAAGATCCCGTTCCGCGATCAATTCGTTAATGGACTCGTCGGCCGGACGGATCTCGAACGGACCCATGCGCACTCCCGGATGTTTCGACATTAACTCGATGGCGTGGTTCCGGTCGTCGGCTTCGAGGATCAGAATGCCGCCCAGGACTTCCTTGGTTTCGGCATACGGCCCGTCGATGACAGCGACCTCGCCGTTCCGATACCGCAGCGTGACGGCACTGCGAGCGCCCTGCAGCGCCTCGCCGCCGGCAAAGTGCCCGCCTTTCCGCAGCACGTCGTCATAGGCGAAACACTCGTCCATCAGGACTTTCTGCTCACCCTCGGACAGACGCTCCCACGTGCTCTCGTCGAAATAACCCAGGCAGATGAACTTCATCGGCTTCTCCTGATTCGCGGCGGATGCGACCGAAATCGGCCGGTCTACCCACACGACGAACGAGGCCCGGCGAAATCGACACGGGGGCAGAGCAATTTGTCGGAATTCCCGCAAAGAGCGATGAGTTCCGTAGAGTGGGTCGAGCGACCGATTGATTCTGGTTGCCGCGATCGAGATGAAGGAGCGCTGACCTACCACCAGTGTTCGTCCCTCGACCCGGCTGGTGGTACGACCCCGCGAAAAGTCTGGGTCGATCGGTGGAACG
>JBAQZJ010000088.1:0-58858 GCA_049790855.1 Planctomycetaceae bacterium
ATCATACACCACCGACGGTCAAAAATCGCCGACGATGTCGCCCCCGCTGATGGAACCCAGCGCTCCCCAGACCCCGTAGGGGCTGGGTCCGCCCCAGGCGCCGGAGCAGGGGGTGCCGCCGCCGGCCGAAGCGTCGGGCGGCGGACAGGTCGTGTTGCCGGTGTTGACGCTTTCGCTGACGAACCGCACGGCGCCGTCGCCCATCAGCACATGCACGCCCCCGGTATGATTGCTCGTCGGCTCGTAGATGCCGTCCTCGCCGTCCCAGGTGTTCTGCGTGCAACTCGCCTTGTTCGGGCCGAGGACGGTCGTATGGCCGGTAAAGGCCGACGCACCATCAGGCCAGCGGGTGCCGCCCCAGTGGCCGACGGCCACGGTGTAAGTGTTGTTCGGTCCGACGGTCGCCTGGCACAGCGACGGGTTCGTCCGCACGAAGCCAGGGCCTTGACTCATCGCGGTGCCGCCGTCGAGGACGCGGCTGCCGTTGCCCTTGGCCTTGACGCGCTCGCTCATGGCGATCGTGTTGGAAAGGCCGTCGGTGATGTCACCGAACTTGACGGTGTGTCCTTTGTCCGGGTCTGTAATATTGTCGCCGAGACCCATGAACATGCCCCGCATGCCGCGACCGCCGTTGCTGCCCCACTGGTTATGGTCCCAAGGGCTGTCGCCGCGGCTGAACATGTAGTTCGTCTTGCCGATCGCCCCGCCCGCGGTCGTGTCGGCGTCCGACGGGCACAGAAATCCGGGAATCTTCGCGGTGAAGGGCGTGTAGTTCTGGTTCCACGGCTCGCACAGGAACGGACCCCACGTGGTACCGCCGGCGTTCGTGAACGTGCCGCTGATCTGCTGATACAGCGGACCCTGCTCGATGTAGGGCAGCATGCCGACGAAGCCGCTCTGGCGCCGGCCTCCGACGCCGCCGGGGTCGGAGATCCCCTCGCCGATGGGCAACGTGCCGTGCACGTCGTGGTAGTTATGCAGAGCCAGCCCCAGTTGCTTGAGGTTGTTCTTGCACTGGGTTCGCCGGGCGGCTTCGCGAGCCTGCTGGACGGCGGGAAGCAACAGTGCGATCAGGACGGCGATGATCGCGATGACGACGAGCAATTCGATGAGCGTGAATCCGCGGTCCCACCAACGGCGGGTGCCCGCTCGAATCGTAAGGCGTGGCATGGCAAGATTTCTCTCAAGATGTGAAAAAAAGAAGAGAAACGCGAGACAGACTCGCGAGAAATCCTACGGAAGATCGTGAAAGCCGCTTCTTAATGGCATATCCGGTGCAGGTCATCTCGGCAAGCTAAAAGTCCGTCCGAATATTAAGGTTTTTCCCCGGCCGGTACGTCCACTCGCCATGCCGCCGCTGGCGACCCGCGTGCTGACGAGAGTGGAACGTCGTCGGAGATCGGCACGCGTCGAAGTTTTGACCGGGATAAACGGCCAAATTTGCCGGCATCAACGGTCGAAAGTCGGCACACGAGTCGCGGCGTTCGCCGGCAAATCACCGCGGAATCGCAAAGACGCTTCGTCCTTCCACCGCGATCCACTGCCCTGCGGAGAGATCGTCGTGGGTGTCGATCGTTCCCGAAGGCCAATGAAGACGCACCGTCGCGGTGGCGAGATCGCCGAGGCCGACGTGGACTTCAGGAGCCGACGCCGACTGGAAGCTGCCGCCGCCGAACAGCGTGCGGTCGATCTTCGTCGCGGCGTTCAGCACTTCGACGCGGGCACAGTAGCCGTTGCGATTCGATTCGACTCCCACGAGTTGCAACACCAGCGAGCGACCGGCCGTCGAGGTTTCGTTTCGCAGCGCGATCGACGGTGCGAGTTGATGGGCCACGACCGCGTCGAGGCACCCGTCGCGATCGAGGTCGCCGACGGCCAGCCCCCGTCCCAGCCACTCGGCGGTGAAGTAGTCGCCGCAGGAGTCGGAGACGTCGGCGAATGTGCCGTCGCGACGGTTGCGGTAGACTTTCGGCCGCATCTGATACGGTTCACCTCCTTGAGGCATCCAGGTGCGATCGTCGACATGCCCGTTCGTCACCAGCAGATCGAGCCAGCCGTCGTTGTCGATATCGACGAAGACGGTTCCCCAGCCGAGAGTTCGCCGGCTGGCCGCACCGATGCGGCTGGCGCGAGTGGCGTCTTCAAACAGCAGTCGGCTGCGATTCGCATAGAGCGTGCTGGTATCGCCGTAGAAGTTCGTCAGGAACAGGTCGGTGGTTCCGTTCGCGTCATAGTCACCCGCGGCGATGCCCATGCTGGCCTGGGCATAACCTAGTTCATTCAGCGCGATATTGCCTGCCAGTGCTCGCTCGTCGTAGACGAGAGACGAGAGACCGGTTGCGGACTCATTCTGTCTTTCGTCCCTCGTCCCTCGTCCCTCGTCCCCCCTCGCCACCAGCAGGAAATTCGCCTGACCGTCGTTGGCGACATAGATTTCGGGCGGGCAGTCGTTGTCGAGATCGCCGATGACGACGCCCAGCCCCTTGCCCTTCAATCCGGCAAGCCCGGCGGTCGCCGTGGCATCGACGAAGCCTCCTTCGCCGTCGGAGAGAAACAGCGCATCATCGACGCCGTCGAATACGGCGGGAGAGCATTGTTCGTAGCCGTCGGGGCTGGCGGCATTCGGGCAGAGCTTCGGCGATTCGTCCGATTCATCGAGATAGTTCGTCACGTACAGGTCGAGATCGCCGTCGACGTCGAGGTCGGCGAACGCGGCGCTGGAACTCCACTGCGGAACCTGCGTTCCCGTCGCGTCGGTGATGTCGCTGAATGTGCCGTCGCCGTTGTTGCGCCAGAGTGCGTTCCGACCATACGCCGTGACGTACAGATCGTCGAAGCCGTCGGCATCGACGTCGCCCACGGCACAACCGTGTGTGTAGCCGAATTGCCGGACGAGCGAAGTATCGGTGACGCGATCAAACTGCATCGCACCGCGATTTCGAAAGAGCTGGCACGGCGTCTCGCGATCGTCGGGGTTCCGCGGGAGCCGGCAACCGTTCGTCAGAAACACGTCGAGCCGCCCGTCGCGATCGAAGTCGAACAGGCCGACACCGCCGCCGTTCGCCTCGAGGATCCGATGTTGCCCGCGGATGTCGTCGTAACGCTCGAAGTCCAGCCCCGACTCGGCAGCAATCGTCTGGAAGGAAAAGGACCGGCCCGGAGGTTTCGGCGTGTCGGAGGAACGCCGATTGGGCGAGGCGACGCTTTCCTCGTCCGTCGCCGGCTGGTTCTGATCGGAAACGCCGGCGGCCTGATCCGTTTCGTCGCGACAGCCGGCGACGAACACGAACCACCCCATCGATGCGACGACGAGATGCCGATGCGAAGCCGCTGCCATGGGTGAGTCCGTCGGTTCCGGGGTGTCATGAAAAATTCAAAGTGGGACGGCCGTCGTCCGTCCGGGCCGGCGATCGGGTTGCGCGATCCGCTCGGAGTGCCGCCGAAAGGTCTTGGCGGCAGCCGTCAGGCCCATGTTTTCACAGGTCTCGGCGAGTTTCCGCGACGCGTCCGCGTCTTCTTCGGTGAGGCCGACGAGACGGACGCGAATGTCGGCGAGTACGCTCGAGCGTTGCAGGACTTCGTCGCGTGCCGCGTTGTTCTTCAAGCCGGCATAGGCGCGAGCCAGACCCATATGGCAGGCGGGATCTGCGGGATCTTTCGTCAACACGTTCTGAAAATGCGAGACGGCGTCGTCCCAGCGCTGCTCTTCGAGTGCGAACTCGCCGCGCATGCGGGTCAGCAGCCAAGGCTCATCGTCGCGATGCTTCGGCAGCGTTTTCGCCACCTGGGCGAAGCTGTCGAGATCGGCCTGCTCGTATAGGCACTCGAGCAGCGCGGCGGTCACGGCAAGGTCGCTCGGATGCTCGCGGTGCAGCGTTTCGAGCAACGTTCGGGATTCGTCGAGCATTCCGTCGGTCGTGAGATATCGACCATAGGCCGTCTGCAGCATCAGGTCGTCGGAGTCCTGTTCGAGGAATTGGACGAGCCGATGCCGTCCGGTCGAGGAATGCCAGATGAGCAGGGTCGGGAAGTGATATTGCTTCGAGTCGTAGACGTCGGCATGCCCCGACGCATGCAGTTCGGCGAGAACACGCCGTCGTTCCTCGACCCTCAATTCGACCGAGAGAAGATAAGCGAGCCAGGTGCGGGCCGTCACAAGATGGCTGCGGGGCACCGTGGCGTCGGTCTTAGCATGAGAGAGAAACTCGCGCAAGCTGCGTTCGGCATCTCGCGCCCGGTCCAGTCGTATCAGAACCTGACTCTCCTGCAAACGGGCGGAAAGCCCATACTGGTCGTCCGCAGTCGGGATCGCCCCAAAGCACGCCGCCGCCGTTTCCAGCCGATCTTCCGCGACCGATAATTCCGCCAGCAGCGACAGCGCTTCAATCCGATTCGGTTCGCGTCGATAGACCTCGTGAAACTGCCGTGCCGCCTGTTCGTATTCCTGCAGACTGACGCCGACCGGCAACGCCGGCTCGCGCAAGAGAGACCATGCCGCGATGCCGGCCCCGCCTGCGACGAGCAGCGCGAGCGCGAACCAGACGCGACGGGCCGTTCGGCGCCGCGGAGGACTGCTCGTCTCGGGAAGGCTGGAAGAACTCATGCCTTCAGCATCACGCGGTGCGGGGTGAGGATCAACCGGTGCATGACTCGAGAACTCGTCGGAGACGTCCGCGATCCGGCGAACGTTTCAGCGCGGCGGCCGGGCGTTCCGCATCCGTCGGAGCAGCCGCTCTTGTTCCTCACGGTCGTCCGTTCGACCGACGGCGGCGTAGGCTTTGACGAGCCATTCACGGACGGCAATCAGCGTCGGATTGAGATCCAGCGCCTTCTCGGCCGACGTGATTCCTTCGTCCTGCCTGCCCGTCAAGGCGAGAGCGTCGGCCCGCAGCGTCCAGGCCTTCACGTCGTAGGGATCGATTTCAATCAGACGATCGGCGCACTCCAAGGCGTTCGGGAAATCGGAACTCGCATAGTAAAGATCGAGCAACGCCGAGAGTGCCGCTTCTTCGCTGGCCGGCAGCTTCCTGGCTCGTTCGTAATAACTCACCGCGCGGTCGGTCAGCCCGTTGCGAGCGGCTATCGCACCCAGCACGCTGAGTGAAGTGCCGTCGTCAGGCGCCTTCTCGACGACGTCGAGCAGCCGGCGTGCTGTTTCGGGCGAAAGCGGCTTCTCGGACTGGTTCAACTGCACCCAGGCCGCCAGAGCGACCGCCCGATCGTGTTCCCAGTCGGGCAGTCGTTCGTCCATGTGGTTGAAGAACACCAGCGGCTTCGTGCCGGTGGTCGCTGTGTCGCTCGATGGGTCGTCGGGCACCCGCCGAACGCGGTGATCGGTCTGCGTGACGTGCGAGATGTTGCTCGACTCGCGTCCCGGCATGTGGCAGGCGATGCACGAATCGTTCTGTTTGTCCCGTTCGGCTCGCGGCGATGAACAGTCGGCCTCGCCGTGGCAGTTCAGGCATCGCGTTCGATAGAACGTGATGCGTTCCGACTCGGCCGGTGCGCGATGCGGATCGTGACACGAGATGCAGCCGAACCGCCCGTCGCTTTCGAGAAAGCAGCGGCTGTCGCGCATCTGCTGGACGTGATTTACCGACTTGGTCTTCCCCTCGGAAGTCACCTCGCTGCCTTCATCGAGCACCGTCCAGATCTCCGACAGCCGCTGACCGGGACGGAAATCGAGTTCGCTTCGACCATAACGCGGCAGACGAACCTCGGCGATCAGGTGGCACTGATAACAGACGCTCTCGCGCTCGTCGGGAGTCAGTCGGGCGGGGTTCACGATCGGGTCGGTCGAACCGGCAGAAGTTCGGCCGGATTCATGCCAGGCGACGTGCGACGCCCCCGGCCCGTGGCAGTTCTCGCAACCGATCGCCATCTCGTGAAACGCCGGCGTTTCATATTTGTTCAGCGAACGGCCGACGGCGGCGATCCGACCCGCATGGCAGGCCAGACAATCATCGGTGACGCGACGGCTGAACCGCCGGGGATCGTCCGGCGTGTAGCTGGGCGCCATGTCCCACTTCTGCGTCTGCGAGTACCAGTTCAGCGGCGACATGAAGAGCAGATCGCCCTTCTGGTGCAGGTAGGCCTTCGCGCGGCGCCCGGATCCGACCACGTAGTCGACCGCATGGCCCTGGTCGTAAATCAACTCACCGTCGGCATCGAACATCCGTTCGTGATGGACCATGACGTCGTCGTGAATCTCGACGTCGTAAACCCGCTGATTGCCGGCGATGAGCGTTTTGCTGCGAGGCACCGTTGCGTCTTCGGCCGTCGGGTCGACGCGGGTGATCGAACGCGACATCGGGTGCGTCTTGAACGTCTCCGCGATCTCGGCATGGCACCGGGCGCAGGTCTCGCTGCCGACGTACCCTTCACTCGACGGCGGCTGATACGCTGAACCCGACTTCTCGCGATCCGTTTCAGAAACAAGTGCGGGTTCGCCGTCCGAATGTCTTGTGAACCACCACGCCGCGGCGGTCCCCGTCACGACACACACCGCAGCGAGCGACGCGACGACCCGCCGCGTGGTGAAGCCACAGAATGCCGAGCGGTGGTGGGTCCGCATCTGTTGAATCCTCGCCGGTTCGCGTGGCGCGTCGTCGCTTCCATCTTACGACCGCATCCCGCGTTCCCGAAAGCCGCGCCTCAGCGGAGCTTCGACTTCGACGACGCGAGAGTCCGGGCAAGCTCGACCGGAAGTTCGCTGCGAAACTCGATGAACTCGCCGCTGACGGGATGGCGGAATCTCAGGAAGCAGGCATGCAAGCCGAGCCGTCCCGACGTGCGACGTTTGCCGTAACGGTCGTCGCCGATGATCGCGTGCCCCAGGTCGGCGAGATGGACGCGAATCTGGTGTTTGCGGCCGGTCTCCGTTCGGACCTCGATCAACGAATGAGGGCCGCAATCTTTCTGAACGGTGTAATGCGTCACCGCATGCTTCGACCGCTTCGTCTTCCTACCGGAGAACACGCTGAGCGCAGCGGTTTCCGTGAGGTCGCTTTCGACGGTGCCCGTCGGTTCGGCTGGTGCTCCTTCGACGATGGCGAAGTACCGCTTTTCGACGTCGTCCCAGGTGTCTTGCAGCCGCTGCTTGGCGTCGGCCGTCTTCGCGAACAGCAGCAATCCCGACGTCTCGCGATCGAGACGATGGACGATGAACGCACGCGCCGGTTCGCCGCGCTGCCGGCTTTTGAGATACTCGGTCACCTTGAAGTACGCGGTCTTCGTGCGTTCGGTGTCGGTGGCGATCGTCAGCAGCCCGGCCGGCTTGTCGACGACGAGAATCGACTCGTCTTCAAAGACGATCTCCAGCCCCGGAATGCGTCCGGGGATCGTCGGCACGACGTTCGATTCGATCCGGACGACGTCGCCCGCGGCCAGCGGCTGATCATGCCGGCCGGCGGCCTCGCCGTTGACCGTGATCCGTCCGAGCCTCAGCCACTTTTTGGCCCGCGTGCGATTGTTGATCACACGGGCCAATGCGTCGAGCAACGGACCCGGTTGTTCGATGTGAAAAGTCTGCATGGGGAAGAGTTTCTACGAGCGGCCTGACAATCAGCAGCCTACCAGCGCCTGCGTCGCCGACCAACACCGCCGCTTCCGTACGACGGCCTTTAAGGCCATCGAAACCAGCGGCGTGGGCGAACCCGACGGGCTAGAAAGCCCGTCGTACAACGGGAGATGCAAAGCCCGTCAGGTTCCGTTAGGCTTCTCGACGGCCCGAATTGGCCGGATGGCCCGCGGCCCGTCGGCTGAACATGCACCAACGAGGCGTGATGACTGCCGATTGGACGTCGATTCTGGTGCCGCTGGTGCTCTTCGTCGCCACGTTCATCCGTTCGGCGTTCGGGTTCGGCGAGGCGCTGATCGCCGTGCCGCTGCTCGCACTCCTGATGCCGATCGACGTCGCGGCTCCGGTGGCCGTGCTGGCCTCGATCGTCGTCGCCGGGTTCGTCGTCGCACAAGACTGGCGGCACGTTCATTTCCGCAGTGCGTCGCGGCTCGTTCTCGCGACGCTGTTCGGCACGCCGCTGGGCCTGCTGCTGTTGACCGCGGTCGACGAACGGATCGTCAAATCGATTCTCGCCGTCGGCATCGTCGCCTTCGCGTCGTTCTGCTTGCTCAGTCGACGGCAGGCTGCACTCGCCGACGATCGAACGGCATGGTTGTTCGGCTTCTGCGCAGGAGTTCTCGGCGGCGCGTACGGCATGAACGGTCCGCCGCTCGTGATTTACGGGTCGCTCCGCGGCTGGTCGCCGCAGCACTTCCGGGCGACCCTGCAAGGCTACTTCCTGCCCGCCAGCCTGCTGGTCTTTGGCGGCTACTGGCTGACGGGCCTGTGGATACCAACGGTGACGCGACACTTCCTCATCGCCTTGCCGGCCATCGTGGCAGCGATCCTGCTCGGCCGACTGGTGAACCAGCGAATGCGCGGCCCGTCGTTCCTGCGTTACCTCCACATCGGCCTGATCGCCGTGGGTTTCGTCCTGCTGGCGCAATCGGTCGCCTGACGACTCGAAGGCGGAGTCAAGAATCCTGTTGACCCCGCAGAACATGGACAAGATAATGTCCAGTATGGAGATCATCAGCTACACCGCCGCTCGCGAGAACCTCGCCTCGACGATGGACAAGGTCTGCGACGATCACGTCCCCGTGGTCATTACTCGCAAGCGGGACCAGGCTGTCGTGATGCTGTCACTGGAGGATTACGAGTCTTTGGAAGAGACCGCCTATCTCGTTCGCAGCCCGGCGAACGCCAAGCGACTGCTGGAAGCGATTCACGCCCTCGAGAGCGGCAAGGGTGTCAAACGCAAGCTCAAGCTCGACGAATGAACCTCGTCTTCGCCCCGCAGGCGTGGGAAGATTATCTCTACTGGCAGGCGACGGCCCCGAAGACCGTCGCCCGCATCCACCTGCTCCTCAAAGACATCCTCCGCAGCCCGCACGCCGGCATCGGCAAACCCGAACCCCTCAAACACGCCTTCCGCGGCTACTGGTCACGGCGGATCGACGCGGAGCATCGGATCGTGTATCGGGTGAGTGATGCGGGGTTGTTGATTGCGCAGTTGAGGTATCGCTACTGACGGTCCGCCATGATTTCAATCACCGTCGGCTCCGACACCTATGGGAGCGTCAAAAGAGTCGGAGGCACACGCATCGTCACGCAGTTCGCGATGCTGAACGGCGTTCCGCTGTATCCGCTCGCGTCCTTCTACTGCGCGGGTGCCGGCCCGATGACCGCGACGGGACTACCGTTCGTATTCAGCGTCAAAAGCGCGTCCATCGTCGGGCTCCCGCTCGCAAGAATCGACCGATTTTCGACGACGATGGCATACGTTCGCGGACTATGCGGCACTCTCGTGGTCATTGGGTTCTTGTCGATCGTTCCCATCGTCATGCACCTTTCCGGAGAGCGCCTCGATGACTTCGCGACGGCAGCAATGATTGCTCTGATGTGCTCGTTCCTGATCGGATGCATCGGCGGCGGGATGTCTTATCTCATTCCGCTCGGAGTGAGCGAACGTGACCAGAGCATTCGGCTTTGGTGCGGGCGGATACTCGGCATCGAGGCCGACCCGGCCGCGGTGCGTGCCGATGTTGTTGAACACCTCGCAGAGGCATTGAGCGAAGCGGCCGAGCAGGAGGAAATCGACAGCAAGGACGACAGGTTGGCTCAAGAGCTGACTTTGGTGCGGTTGAAGATCGCGCTCGGCGATCCCCCTGAAGCACTCGAAACTCGAACTGACCGGCTCCTTGAACGACTCGGGTTGGCGACGGGTGACGACGCCAAACCCTATCAGGAGCGTGAAGCGCGGCAGGCGATCGAGGATTCGCAGACATGACCGACGCTGCGCAGGGTGGCCCCGACGCCGTCGAGGCGTCGGGGTCGCGTCCGCGACGAGAGGGCGCGCCATCCGCTCTCCTCACTCGACCATCGACGACAACTCACTCGGCAGGATGCCCTGGCCGCTCGCCCCGTCTCGACGGATCGCGAAAAAAATCTCCCACGCCTGTCGAATTCCCGATCGGTTGTTCGTCGTACTCAGGGAAGACAGCTCATGACGCTGTCGCGTTTTCAACAACCAGCGTGAAGGCCGACGATGACCAAGATGATTTTCGTGAACCTGCCCGTGACGGACCTCGCCGCGTCGATGGCGTTCTACAAGGCGCTCGGCTTCGTGAACAATCCGACTTTCTCGGACGAGACTGGCTCCTGCATGGTCTGGAGCGAGGCGATCCACGTCATGCTGCTCACCCATGCCAAGTGGCGCACGTTCACCGACCGTCCGATTCCGCCCGCCAACTCCAGCGAAGTGTCGCTTGCCTTGACGTGCGACAGTCGCGAGGCCGTCGACGCGATGAACGAGACGGCTGCGGCGAATGGCGGCACAGCCGACGTCAACCCCGTCCAGGAACTCGGCTTTATGTACGGCCGAGACCTGCTGGACCCCGACGGGCACATCTGGGGGCCTTTTTGGATGGACCCCGCCGCGATTCCCGCAGGCGATCAGGCAGGCTGAAAACGCACCAACGAAAAAGCCCACCGGCCGCCGCCGGTGGGCTTCGCAATCTACTACATCCTACTTCCCATATCCCACATCCTACTTCGCCGCCATCGCCTCGCCGAGAATCTTCGACGTGCTCGGCCGCATGATGCGGGGATCGACCATCTCGCCCTTCTGAAGCGTCGCGCGGACGTCTTTGCCCGAGATGAACACCGGCTTTTCGTCCTTGTGGTTCTCCATCAGGTCGACGCGGCCGGCCGATTCGTAGTAGGCGGCGAAGCCGACCTTCACCGGCTGGATTTGCAGGTCGCCGTTCAGCTTGCCGAAGATCTCCTGGGCGTCGAAGTCGCCCCAGATCGCGCTGCCGTCGTGGTAGGGGGCGTCGGCGTGCTTGCGGCCGATGACGATGTTCGTGTAGCCGAAGTTCTGGCGGTAGATGCTGTGCATCACCGCTTCCTTCGGACCGCCGTAGAACATCTTGATGTCGGTTCCCAGCAGCACGACCCGATCGGGAACCGCCCCGCCGACCTTGCTCCACAGTTCGGCGTCGCTGTCGCCTTCGCCCAGGCCGCGGTCGGCGATCAGCCGCTCGTAGGTCTTCATGCGGACGACGGCGTTGACGTCGTCTCCCTTCGTCTCGCCGACGAGCGGGTTGAGCACCGCCCCGGCGTTCTTGCCGCGACGCAGCAGCTCTTCCAGACCATAGACGAGGGCGTACTCGTGAGCGCGGTGCAGGGGGTTGCGGGTCTGGAAGGCGACGACGGCGTCCCAGCCCTTCGACGCGACGAGCTTCCGCGTCTCGCGGGGCGAAAGGACGTACTTGCCGAAGTCGGGGTTCTTCGGCTGCGGCAGGGCGCGGAGCTTGCCGCCGATGAGGTGCGTCTTGTCGGCGTCGCCCTTCAGGACCATGTCGGCCCCCGGATGGTCGGTGCGGTCGGTGCCGTAAACGCTCTTGATGTATTGCGGCTTGTCCCACTCGAAGACGCTCTCGACCTCGACGGTGGCGACGACGTCGCCGCCGTTGCTCGTCAGGGCGACCGTCTGGCCTTCTTTGATCTGCTTCGCGAGTTCGGCGGTGACCGGGAAGGCGAGCGGAATCGTCCAGGCGTACTTTTTCCCGTTCGACTCGATGACGGCTTCGTCGAGAACGCGGTCGTAGACCGCCTTGGTCATCGGCCCGACGAGCGGGCTGAGCGTGCCGTCGGCGATGCGGTAGACGGTCGACAGATCGGCCGCCGAGACGGGAACCTTGGTCAGCGTCGCGGCCTCGGCCTGAAAGGCGGCGCGTTCGGCTTCGGGAACGGTGCGGTCGACCGGCTCGGCAAGCCCTCCGTGAACGGGAATCAGATCAGCCATGGACGGAACATTTCCTGACAAAAGCCTCGGGAACGGCCGCGAACCGAGACGCCGCGGCAAAGAACATCGACCGCGACAGTAGGGAAACCGGCCACACGCGTCAAGCGGGGCGACGGAGTCGCCGTCGGACGGAATCGCAGAAACGAAGCTCATCGCGGCTCGCTCGGAGAGGGCTTGCGCGCCGTCGCATCGATGCTGCGCTCATCCAGGCTAGAGAAACACGCACGCTCTTCGAAACACAACACTTATATGACAGGCGTCACAGCGACCTCAAGCTCACGATGCAGACCGACACGACTCCTCGGCTGCTGGAGGTGGCCGGGGCCGTCGCCGGGCTGCCATCGTTGCCATTCGGCCGCGTCATGTCGCGACGACGGAAAGAGACCGTTGTGGCTGTCGATCCGGGCCAGCTTGCACCAACTTGGTGCAAGCCAGGGCAGAACGAGGCGGATTCAGGCAGTTTGATGAGGTGTGTGTCATGTCGTGGTGAAAGAGTCTGCCAACGACACGAAAACGCGAAAACCCAATAAAAAACGCCTCATTTCCAAGTCGGAAATGAGGCGTCAATCAGTCGGGGCGACAGGCCCTCGTTTGAACCGTTTGCCGGATTTGTTGAGGGGTTCATGAGCGTTTTCCTGCGATCCACTTCGCCGGATGTGCAGCATCTGACTTGTCTTACGCGGGAAAGGATCGCTTGAGCCGAGCTAGCAAACGGCCGCACCTGGGTTGTGACGACGCTGCGGGAGCGGTCGCGACTGCTGAAGGTCGGCCGCAAACTGGGCACGCCGTTGCGTAACCTGATGTCGATCGCCAGCGACGAGTTCTTCTGCGGTTGGGTTCGCTTGGTGGAGGGCAGCGAGAAACTCGACAAGGAGGCATCTGCACCGACACGGAAACCGGGGTCGGCCTCGGACCGCGGAGGAAGTCCCTGCTTTGGTTTTTCACCGATCCAAAGCAGGGAAGAGCATTTTTTGTCCATGTATGGGGTTGACATCGCGTCTTTCACGGGTCATTTTGACCAATCATATCGGCTGGCGTTGATGCGATTGTCCATTTTGCGACATCGATTCTGACGACGGGCCAATGACAACAAGCGCGATCGCCGAAGACCGAACTGCGGATGTGGTCGGTCGAGACCCCGAAGCGTCCGGTCCGTCGAGCGGCGGGGCCGACTCTGGTTCCGTCCTGGGCCGTGCTGCTGCTTTCCTCCGCTCTTCGCGGTTCGGTCGTTTTGCCGTGCCGGCGGCGGTTGTGACGCTGCTGGCGATTCATGCCGGGTTGCTGGCGTATGGCGCGACGCGGCATAGTCCAACGCTCAACGAGCCGGGGCACCTCGTCGCCGGCTTGGCGATGTGGGAGTTCGGTCGGTTCGAGGTCTACCGGGTCAATCCGCCGCTGACGCGGCTGATCGCCGCGCTGCCGGTGCTGGCGGCCGGGTACGAGATGGACTGGAGACGGTTCTACGAGGGGTCAGGTGCCAGACCTGAGTTCGCCCTTGGGGCTGACTTCATCAAAGCCAACGGCGAGCGGGCGATCTGGTTGTTCACGATCGCTCGCTGGGCCTGCATTCCGATCAGTCTGCTCGGCGGCACGTTCTGCTTCCTCTGGGGGCGGGAGCTGTACGGGACGCTCGCTGATATGTCCTCTCCACCAATCATTAACGGCCGCTCGGCCTTGGCGCTGTCAACTCATCAGGGCAGTTATCCGCATTCAACGATCAGCTCAGGCGTCTTTGGGGATTCGCTGGTGCTCGCCTGTCTCTGCCCGCTGACTGTTGTGTCGTTCCCCCGTTGCTGCTGGTGCCTCGCCTTGGCTACTGGCCTCCTGCTTCCGTTGAATGGTTATTCACAACCACCGACGCCAACGGCCGACCTGGGTGGGCCAACAGCACCGCCGATGCCGACTGCTCCCCGCGAAGATTCTCTCGGAGTTTCACTACCTTCGCCGTCTCCTGCCACGGACAAACCGGCACCGCCGGTGGCAGATGCGGATGACGGATGGATCTACGCGAACGCGACCGCCGAAGATCTGGTGCGCCAGGCCAGGCATTATGATCCGATGTTTACACGGCAGGAACAACACGACAGGGACAAGGCCGTCGGTCTCTACAAACAGGCGATAGAAGCTCAGCCGGGGGCGAAGGTGAACGCGGCCTTGGCGAACCGCATCGCTCAGTTATATGCGTTTTACGAGAACCGTAAGAAGGGGATTCGTCCCGATCCCGACCAAGCGGCGATGTGGTGGAAGCGGTGCCTGGAGTCGACAGACACCACTCAGCTTCTCTGGGCACAAGCTCAAATGGGCCTCGCCAGCACCGGTGTCATGCGCCAAACTCCGGAATCATCGCTGTCGCCGCTGAATGAGATCTTGAAGCTCGACCCGATCAAGATCAAGTTGGACAACTGGAAGGAGAGTTCATACGAAAGCTCGCAGTGGCATCGACAGGAGCTGGAACGGCTTCGACAGGAACTTCGAGACCTCCAGGTCAACGTGCGGGATGACGCGGTTCCCTATGCGGAACGACTCGCTGCCGCGAAGAAAAAACAGCTTGCCCAGGCGCGCGCGACAGCACCTGCGTGGTCCGACGGCAGGGCGATCTTGATCGGACTGAACCTCGTGTTCGTGTTGGTCGTAGGCGGCTTGGTGGCGATGGCCCGATACCGAAAGTCCCGGAAGCGGACGTCCGTTTCCTGATTTCTCACTGACTCGGAGGCGGCGTGATGTTTGACAAAAACGATTCTTTGGCAAGCCGTTTCATGCGGCGGGGATCTCTTTTGTTGTTCGCATTGTCGGTCGGTTCCCTCTGCCCGCATGCGGCTGCGGAAGAGTACGACGCACACACGCCCATCACCGACGTCGTGATGCAGAACCCGACCGAGGACGAAGTCTGGCTGATCGACTCGCCTCATACGCTGACCTGCTCAACATCGACGGACACCGACCGGAAGCGGCCGAGCGAGGAAGATCCCTGGGAAGACGTCGGCGATTCCGTGACGCATTTCTGGTCCGCGACTGGTGGTCAATTCAAGAACAACGATAACGTTGGCACGAGCGTCGAGTACATCTGCTCGCACGTCGCAGACTTTTACGGCATCACCGTCTATGCCGACGACGACTACGCGCCGGATAACGACCCCGTCGTCGATGAGGATGCAAAATCCGATTCCGAGACTATTCAGGTCGTGGGGCTGGAAGTCTTCAGCGTCGGTTTCACCGCCGACCATTCTCTCAAGAAGACCCCTACTCCCGATCCTTGGGCCGACGGGGCGGCGGCCATCACCGATCCGATCTGGATCCTGGGCGGTACGGACAATGCCGCGACGAACCACGTATGCTGGACAAAGGGCGAAGGCGGTGATACGGCGACGGTCAAGGCCCGCGTCTCTAAGGCTTTGACTGAAGAGGCTTCGTTCCAGTTGGGGGGCACGGGGACCGGGACTTGGAATTGGGGGAACTGCTCGATCGGGTCAGGCTCGACCGAGTCATCGGAGGCGACTTGTACTCATGTCCAAGACTGGATCGACAAGGTGAGCAAGGGCGGCCTCACGTGCAACTGGCAATTCAAATATCCCACCGGTGCCAACGTTCAGAGAAGCCTTAATTCGAGCAGTCACTCTGTCTATCTGACATACGGAACCCCTGCGGGCAGCGATGTCACCGTAAAGCGGATCGACTTCGTCTGCGGCGCTGCCAATGGCCTGTCGGGTTTGGGCGAATGCGCTGATGCTGTGTTCGGTCAGCTGAACGGATCGTTTGACCTTGAAAGCGAAAATTGGGGGCCTGACCCGGTTTGGCTGCTCCACAACCCGCCGGGGACAGAGACCAGCCAATGTCCCGGTCTGGCGTTTTTTGTCTCGAAACATTTTGAGATGCTCGGCTTGGGCGCAGGTGAAATCCGCTACTGTCACGCAACCGCTGCGGGGGGATATGCCGCACCTCTAAATTTTACAGTTCCCACTCGAACGATCGGAGCCGAGCATCCTGCCGGAACAGCTCACAATGACCATTCGTTGGAGGAAGAGATCGGTCATGTTGACGGTAACGGAGGAATTAACAATTTCGAAGCGACCTGCTTTTTCAATGGCAAACATTACGCGTTGGGGGTGGGTGCCTTTTCCACAGCGAAAGAGGTCGTAAAAACGGCTTTTACTGTGGGCGGCGTGCTTCAGATTTACTGGTTCTATAGCGACGCGTCAGGGTGGGAAAAATGCACCGAGGCACCATGGGTTGAGGCTCCCTAGTTCAAAGTCGGCGACCTTTTATCCGAACCGGAAAAGTACCGGAAGGATATTAAAAACGCCCATTGGCAGGCGCAACTGGCAAAAACTGCAGCATCAACTCGTATGGACAGGACAACGATAGGGAATCAGCTCATGCGAATTCACGCACTCGCGACGGTCAGCTATTTGTGGTTCATTTCGGTGGCTGCATCCGCTCAGTTGCCTGATGGGAAACCCAAGGAGCCGACGACGCTCAAGGAAGCGATTCCGCCGTCTGCGTACAATCTGTTTCAGTGGCCGAACGAAAGCGTATTCAAAGGAGAGAAGAGCGTCGATCCGGGCGATCAGGCGGTCGCCTATGTCAAGGAGGGATCCAGGGGATGGATGCGGTACGTTCTGGATCCGGAATGGCTACCTCCGGCAGACGGCGCGATGGCATTTCTGCGTGACGAATTCGGCAAGACGGACACGAGCAGAATCGCCTGGGAGCACGACGGCTATCGCATCGAGATGTCGCAGACGAGGTGCGTGATGACGATCAAATTGACCCCGCCGGGCGACGAGGACACCGGAACCGCTCCAAAGGAACGATTGGAGTACGCGCGTGACTTGGCCGTCAAACTATTTACTGATGACTTCGTAATGCGCGATTCTCAGGGGGAGCGTATTCCGATTTCCAATCTGAAAGAGGAGATTGCTTTGGTCTCGTTCAACTTTGATGACATCAAGCTACTGCGCACGGACAAGGTCGTCATCGGAAGGCCGCGTGCGAGGGCACGAGAGGAAGATGCGACGTCCGATCCCGCGGGGCCGATTGAGATTCCTGAGGATGCCGACAGGGAGATGGTCTCGCAACTGGCGCAGGACCATTGGTTTCGCAACATTCGATGGTGGAACGACGGACAGTCGGTCGGGTTCTACTTCCTTCGACAGGAAGGGATTGAAATGGCTAAAATCTCCTATGGCAGTCGGCTGAACAATCGGTGGATCAAGGAAAGCGAGTAGGCATCATTTCGCGCTTTCATGAACCTCTCTTTTTCCACAGATACGACACTTTACCGGAACACTTGAGTGGCAGGCGTCGCCGAGATGGCAAATGACCGGCACGCAGTTCGCCTGCGGCTGACATTTATATGCGCCGGATTGCTGTCGGTGCAGGTGGTTTTGTTATTACATATCGGTTGGGCGATGAGCATCACGCCGACCGAGGTCGGGCATCTGGGTGCCACGGTCTATTGGTGGCATTCCTTCGCGAACGACGTCTATTGCGCCAATCCTCCCCTGACGCACGTCGTCTCCGGCCTGCCGGTCGTCTTGACCGGGGCGGCTTACGACGGCAGCGGATACTCGGCTCTCCCCTATGATCGACCGGAGTGGCCGATGGGCCGTGCGTTTCTCGATCAAAACAGCATGGCGACGAATCGCTGGTGCGTTGCCTTGGCACGCTGGTCGTTGATTCCCTTCGTTTCTCTAGGAGGATACTTCGGGTGGCGACTGAGCCGCGAATTGTATGGTGATGCGTCCTCGCTTGTCTTCCTTGCCCTGTGGTGCTTCTCCCCCTGGATTCTCGGGTGGGGGGGCACGATGTGTCCCGACGTCACTGCAGCATCACTGGGGATTCTGTCGATCTATACCCTTCGACAATGGTTGAGGAAGCCCACCTGGACGAACGTCGCGGTTGCCGGCGCGTGCTTGGGACTGGCGAATCTGTCGAAGCTGACGTGGCTTATCGCATTTGCGGTGTGGCCATTTATTTGGTTACTCTGGACGTTTCCGCACAGCCGTGTCCCTAAGTCGCCAGCCGGCTCGGCCGGCTCCTTCGGGCAGATGCTAGCAGTCCTGTGCATCGGTCTTTATGTCGTCAACGTCGGCTACATGTTTGAGGGAACGCTGCGGCCTCTGAAAGACTATGTATTTGTAAGTTCGCTCCTTCGCGGCGAGCCGCTGGCAGACGTTGGTCATGAGCCGGCAACGGGAAACCGTTTCGACGACACCTGGCTTGGAAACCTTCCGGTACCCTTGCCGGCAGCACACGTACAGGGTATCGACATACAGCGTTACGATTTCGAGAAAGGAAGGTGGTCGTATCTGCGAGGCGAGTGGCGCACGAAAGGCTGGTGGTACTATTATTTGTACGCGCTGGCCGTCAAGACGCCGACCGGAGTCTGGCTGCTTCTGGTGATGTCCGTAGTATATGCGGTGACGTCCTGCAGCGCTTCTGCGAATTGGCGCGACGAACTGATCATCCTGGTTCCGATGGTTGCTGTTCTCGTTCTTGTGAGCAGTCAGGCTGGTTTTTCAGCTCACCCTCGGTATGTGATACCGATACTGCCGTTTTTGTTCATTTGGATCAGCAATATAGCTCGTGTTTTCCAGATGTCGTTCGACATCAGAATCTCCGCTGCTCTGAGGGCGACTGTGATAATTGGCGTTGTCTGGGCGGTGGGCAGTAGCATGTCGGTCTATCCGCACAGCCTCTCCTACTACAACGAACTGGTGGGCGGTCCCGCCAACGGACCGAAGCATCTGCTGGGAAGTGCCACTGACTGGGGGCAGGATCTATTCTACTTGGAAGACTGGTGTGGACGAAATCCCGAGGCCCGCCCGTTGTACGTCGCTTACCGGGGCGGGTACCGGCTGGACGACACTGCGATCGAGTCGGCAGGGCTACCTCCGAGCATGGCGGCAAGTCATGGCGCCAATGGGGGGACGAAAACCCTTTTGAAGCCGGGTTGGTATGCGTTGAGCGTCAACGACGTTTATGGACACGAGGACGATTATCAGTATTTCCAACGACTACACCCTGAAGCAATGGCGGGTTACTCGATATATATTTACGAGGTGGGCCGGACGAAGCTGAGGAAGTCAGGGAACGGCTTCCATCAAAAGAGCAATACAGTGTCCGCCATCGATCGGCCGCCCAGTTTAATACACTGATGTCGAGTCACAAGGGCAATGACTAACACTACAGAGAGTTCCTAGAGATGCGACAAGACACGAGCAACGCGACTATACCCAGCGGCAAACTTCAGCGATCGACAAGGATATTTCTGCCGAAGGCCGTTTGCGACGCCGGATTCTCTCTGATCGAGATGCTTGTCGTCTTGGGGATCATCGGCGTGCTGCTCGCTTTGATCCTTCCGGGGATCTCGTATGTCCGGCAGCGGGCACGGGTCACGGACTGCGCGAATCGGCTGCATCAGATCGGGGTGGCACTGCAGACGCATCAGTCGCTTCATGGAGCGCTGCCTGCGGACGGAGAGAACGGTTACGGCTACGGCGTGTACCTGCTGCCCCATTTGGAGCAGTCAGCCTTGTACGACCAGGTCAGTCCGCAAAGCGCCAAATTCTCGAACGCGACGCCGAGCCAATTGAACGCAGGCAAAACAAAGCTGGAAGTCTTCCTTTGCCCCAACTTTGCAAAGGCGAAAGAGTGGCAACTAAAACCGTCTGGGTTTGCCCGTTCAAGCTATCCCGGCAACATTGAGCTTTTGGGAGACGGGATCGATCTGGCGAATGTGCTCGATGGCGAAAGCATGACGATTGTCGCGGGAGAGACGACCGATGATCGAAGCTGGATCGAGCCAAATACGGCGGCAGTCGCAGGCGGACCCAACTCCGGCCCGTTTTCCAGCCGTCACCCATCTGGAGCGAACTTTGTGTTGTGCGACGGATCAGTCAGATTCATAACGGACACTGTCGATCCGGTAACGTTTACAGCCTTAGGAACACCGAACGGCGGCGATGTTGTGGGGGAGTTCTGATGCGGGATTCCGATGTCTTGTCGAATGACTGTTTCGATTAACCTCCGACATAACGCGGGTGTGATGCAGACGGGAGTTGCGAAATGTCTTCACAATGGTACTTTCGCATAGTCGACGAAGAGCTGGGACCGATTTCCTATCCCGAGTTAATCGATCTTGTACGTAGCGGAACAGTTTGTGAAGGCGATCTTGTTCGCCAAGAGTGGCCTGCGGACGACTGGCGGCGGGCCGAATCGGTCGTGGGATTGTTCTACATGGCTCGACGACGCGGATCCGCAGTCGCGCCCGTCTCGAGCGCTGCTCATCAGCCGGTTATCGATCTCGATTCGACTTCTCTAAACGTGACCGCGGCACCGGTGGTGCGGACGGGATCTTCATGGCGAGCGGCGAAACTCTTCCGGCGGCTGCTGAAGAATCCGCCGACTGCGTCTGCCGTGACAACGACGAGGCAAGTTGACTGCGAGTCAACCTCCGGCGCTTTGTCGGATGACGAGTGTACCGGCACGTTGGATCGCGACGTTGGTGAGACTCCGGTGTCAGTCGGCGCGTTCCCGAATCGAGAGTTGGCCGATCAAAGCGCTACGTCAGCGACGGAGGAATGGGCTACGAACGTGACCGAGGCTCTCCGAGACGCACGAGCGCGCGACGTGATGTTGGCCAGGGAGCAGGAGCGCAACGAAGCTCGAAGCCGTCGGCGGGGTGCGATTCCCATCCTCTTGGCGGCGATCGTCCATGCCGTGTCGCGTCCATTGGTGGACTTATACGATAGAGTCGTCCAGCCAGGCCAGGCGGCAACGCGGGACCGTGTCGCGGCAAGGCTCTCGGTGCTCGAGAGTTGGTTACCGAAGTCGGGAACGTTTCGGTTTGGATTCAAATTCGTCGCGGCACTTCTCGCCGCGAACCTCGCGGCGGTTGGAGTACTGCAGTGGTCTGAACGTCAGGCGCTGAGATTCCCCGGTGATGAATCGTCAACGATGCGATCTGTTCCCTTCGTTGGGGATTGCGGTCCAGCTGAGTTCGCCTTCGTCGTGTTCCAGATCGCGTTGCTTGCCGGAGCCGGAACCTACGGAATGGTCGCCGTTCTGGAGGCGAAAGCCGATGATTGATTTTGTTCCGTGGACGGCATGTTTCTGGCAATCTGTCGGGAGGCGGAGAAGCCGAGGGGGTTTCCTCGCCAAACAATTGCAGGCGGACGCGTTGAACGATAGTGCGCCGCGCGATTTTGTCGGACCATTCAGCAGACGTGGGGCGACTCATAATCAATGCAGCCCCGGTTCGATTCTGTCGAATCAACCGCGAATCGCACTCAGCCCACGCTTTGGGTATTCGATGGTCGAGCTGGTGGTTGTCTTGGCGATTCTCGGTTTGCTCGTCGCGATCACAATCCCGGCGATCAGCCGATCCCGCGCGTCGGCGAAGCGGCTCGAATGTCAGAACAACCTCCGGAATCTGGCGTTGGCGATGACGATGTGCGAACAGACGCTGGGCCGGTTGCCGGCCTCGGGCAACTACATCCCGAACGGTCCGAAGAGCACCAGTCACAATCACTCCTGGGCCGTCTCGGTCCTGCCGTGGATCGATCAACAAGCGGTCTACGACCAGTGGGATTTAGGCAAGCCCGTCACCGATCCCGTCAACGAACCGTTGACGCGGCAGCGCATCCCGACGTTCATCTGCCCCGTCGACATCAGCCGGAGTCGGCGTGACGAACGGGGAGGCGACTTGAGCTACGTCGTCAACGGCGGGGTGGGGTTCACGGTTGGCCCGGCGTTCGACAAGGAGGACTGTCCGATCTCCCCCTTCGGCGGTCCGCTGGATCTGAACGGCGACGGCCAGGCGTGCGACGGCGGCGAGGGCGACGCCGCGGACTACGCCTATTTCAAGCACATGGGGTTGTTCTTCCTGGAAAACTGGAAGCAGGGAGTCGACCGGCATCATCGGCTCGCCGACGTCCAGGACGGCCTGACGCAAACGATCATGCTGACGGAGAACGTCAGAGCCGGCTTTGATCCGGACGATCCGGAGGCCAGCTACGCCACTCCGAATCCCTATCGATGCGCGTTCTACATCGGCCATCCTTGTGGTGGCAAAGATTGCAGCGAAGGGAACGTCGACTACGCGTTCTGCAACAAGGGTGAAGCGGCGATCAACGGCGGCACGCGAAGCGCCGAAGGACGTTCTCCTGTTCCGAATTCCTTCCATGGGAATGGAGTCAACATGGCGTTTGCGGACGGCCACGTGACGTTCGTTTCGGAAGCGATCACCGGCACGGTTTATGCCGCGCTCGTCAGCCCGCAGGGCGTCATGCTGCGCGGGACTCCGCTCGAACAAGGGGTCGTCACCGAAGGATTCTGACCGTCGTCTGTTGTGAGCGTTTGCCACGCAGCCCGGGATTCGAGCGATGTTCCGCAGAGAGAGCGTGACGCAATGCTGACATCGGCCAAACAATCGACCTTGTGCCGGCTCACGCTGGTGATGCTGATCGTCTGTGGTCAGGTCGCCTCCGTCATGGCAACGCCGGCTACGGCTCAGGATTCCGTTCCCTTCGCCGATTGCGACACGAACGGAGACGGTCGGGTCAGTCTGTCGGAGTATCTGTCCCGTCAGGACAGCCCGGACGCACGACTCCGGTTTCACAGAATGGACGACGACGAGAACGGCTCGCTGACCGAAGCCGAATGGAACCGCCGGGATCGTAGCGGGACGATCCCCGCCCGCCGATTGTTTCGCGGCTACGACGCCGACGGAAATGGAAGGCTGTCAGCGGATGAGTGGCTGACGCCGGTGCCGCCGGAGGCTCGGACGGAGTTCGAACAGAAGGCCAAGGTCTTCGATTTCGATCGCGATGGGACGTTGTCCTATGAGGAGTTCACTGCAATCCCGGGCCTGGTCGCTGAACGGGAGCGGGGGGCGGTCCCCGATCCGATCGAACGACTCGCGAATCGCACCGCCAGGCGCATCCTCAAGGCAACACGCGTGCCGGTTCCTGCCGACGCTTGGTCCGCCGTCGTGGATAGTCATCTCGGAGCCGGAATTCCTGCGACGATCGCTCTCTGGGATCGCAACGGTGATCGACAAATCGACGCCGAGGAGATTCCGTCGGGAATCGAATTGGCTTACGGTGTCCGACGCGCCTCGACGGCCTCGGCCAGAACGCCGTCCGGCAGAGTCTGGAACGCGAACTATTTTCGCTCCCTCGATGCCGACGGCGACGGAGTCTGGACGGCGGAGGAATTTCTCTCCCGGCACCCAGCCGACCAGGAACGGGCGAATCAAGAGTTCCTGTCAGGGGACCTCGATTCAAACGGTCGCCTCGAACGGGACGAAGTCGATAAGGCGGGCCTCAGTCACTTCGATGTTCCGGTCCAATTCCTGCTCTGGGATTCCGACGGTGACGGCCTGGTCGGCGACGATGAACTGTCGGAGAATGCACGAAGTTGGGATCGAAACATCGCGGTGCATCTCCTGCCGGGATTCGACTCGGACGGTGACGGCGCACTGTCGCTGCTCGAATTTCGGGACACGCCGCTCGGCAATCCGCTGGCCGACTGGAATGCGGTTCGAAAGGACGCGAACGGCGACGGACGATTGGATCACGATGAGTTCTTCCGCCCGAACGGTTTGGCCTTGTCCGGCCTGGCGGCGCACTTTTTTGACGGATTCGATCGCGACCAGAACGGCGCTCTCGACTTCACCGAGTTCGAATTTGACGTTGATCTCGACCGTGTGCCGGCCTCCCATCTGTTCGAGGCGTTGGATCGTGATCGGGACGGTCAACTCTCGCTTGGCGAGGCGTTTGCCCCTCCGGACGTCTCGATTGCGGCCGGTCGACCGTTGCTTCCGCCTCATCGGCTGGTTTTTCTTGACGCCGACGCTGACGGGGATCAGCGGCTGACGCGTACTGAGTTTTCGGCCGAGATCGCCGTGCGCCGGGCCGTCGTGGACGAGCGGTGGTACTGGCGCGTCGCGTGGCCCGGATTCCGCAAAGCGGACGTCGATCAGGACGGACAACTCAGTCTTTCGGAGTTGTTGGCGAGCGTCCCGGAGGACCGACATCCCGTCGCGACTCGAGACTTCCGGATCTTCGATTTCGACGGGCAGGGCGGTCTCGATTTCGCCGAGTCCGTCTGCATGCCGGGCGTCGTGCCGGCGTCGCGCCGCGGCCCGGTACCCGATCCGGTCGCCGACCGGTTGCACAACGAATTGTCCCAGGCGCTCGACCTCTTCGGCCAGGAGAACGGCGGGCGGCACCGCCTCGGCCGGGAGGATTGGGACGAGGCGACCACCGGCCGATGGTATTCGTCTCGCTTCAGCGAGATCGACCGTGATGGAGACGGCGGCGTCTCCGCCCAGGAGCTTCGCGCCGGGTTCGCCGTGATGTTCGGACTTCGAAGCGAGGACGGAAGCGAACTTCGACGCCGTTCCGGTCTCGTTTTCAACTGGAACACGTTCTTCGTGGTCTGGGATCAGGACGGCGACATGCGGCTTTCCAGAGAGGAGTTCGTTCCCCGGTTCTGGCGGGGATCGGAGGCAGCGGAACGACAGTTTGCCGGGGCCGATTCCGACAAGGACGGTTTTCTCGCGCCGGACGAGTTGGCGGCGACGGACTTCGTCTGGGTGGACGTCGTCGATCGGTTCCGGACGCTGGACAAGAACCTCGACGGGAGCCTGGATCCGGCCGAGCTTGATCAGGGGCTCGCCGCGTGGGAACGGCCGTATCTCGACCAACTCTGGCCGAGCTACGACGCGGATGCCGACGCGCGGTTGACGTTCGAGGAGTTCCGTGCCACCCCGTTGGGGAACCCCGTTCTCGATTGGCGGGGCCGGTCCTATGACCAGGACGACGACGGTCGACTGAGTCTGGCCGAATTCCATCCCGCGGACGGTCTCCGCTTCCTGGGGACGTCGAAAGTCTTCTTCGACAGGGTCGACCGTGACGGAAACGGCTCGCTCGACCTGTCCGAATTCGACTTCGACGTCGACTTCGGCCGCGTCCCCGCTCGCGTCGTGTTTCAGGCCGTCGAGCGGAATCAGGACGGGCGGTTGACGTTGCGAGAAACGGTCGAGTCCCTCAGAGGATCCGATTCGGCCTTGGAGGCGATGAGTTCCTCGCTCCAGCGTCCGTTTCAGGAGAACGACCGGAACGGCGACGGCGTTCTGGACGCCGGCGAGTTCGCTGCCGCGGCTGATTTTCACGCGGCGATTCGAAGAGTCGTCTGGCGACACCGCAATTCCCGTCCGAAGTTTTTGAGACGAGACCTCAATGGCGACGGTTTTGTCGATCGCGACGAGTGGCTGGCGGATCGAGCGGACAACGAATTACCGGAGGCCGGATACGACTTCGTCCTGTGTGACTTCGACGGTGACGGGCGCCTTTCATTCAATGAGTTCTCCTGCGTCCCGAGTGTTGCCCCGCCTGCTCGTCGCGGGAATGTTCCCGACCCGATCGTCGAACTGGTCGACAGCCTGCTGAAATCCATTGAAGGTCATGATCCGAATGAGGTGTCGGCGACGATCGCCGGGCAAACCGCGGGGGCGGCCCCGCTCGACGTCGTGCAAGGCTGGGACTCCGACCAGGACGGGCGGCTGACGGATTGGGAGCTCCGGCAAGGTGTTGAAATCCTTTTCGGCATTCGAGATCCGGACGGCACGCCCTTGCGGCGTGAGACGGGCCAGGTGTTCGAGTTGCGTACTTTTCAGTCCTATGACCGGAGCGCCGACGGTGTGCTCGCGAAGCCGGAGTTTGTCGAGCGATACTGGGGCGGAGAGGAGCAGGCCGGGGAGGTCTTCACGGCGGCGGATACCGATGGAAACGGCGGGCTCACGGTCCAGGAAGCCGCCGGCGGCGACTTGTTTTGGGGCGACAGCCTGAGCTTGTTTCGCAGGTTCGATACGGATCGAAGCGGAGATCTGGATGCCAGCGAGCTGGCGAAAGCCGCCAAGCCCTGGGAGACCGCTTATCTCGAAATGGCGTTCCCGGGATTTGACGCTGACGGAGACGGCACGCTTTCGTTTCGGGAGTTTCGCGAAACACCGTTCTGCAATCCGCTGGCCGACTGGAATCGTCGGCGTGCCGACAGGAATCATGACGGCCGTCTCTCGCTGGATGAGTTTCATGACGGCAAGTCACCGGCCCGCCGAGGATTGTCCTCGTTGTTTCTCGCGCGACTGGACCGCGACTCGGACGGCCGCCTGTCAGTCCCCGAACTGGATTTCTCGGTCGATCTCCGTCGTGCTCCGATCGAAGTCGTCTTCGCGACGCTCGATGCGGACAGAGACGCCGCTTTGACGCTTTCGGAGGCCGTCGGCAAGGCTCCTGCTCCGGGAAACCCGGTTGCCCTACAAAACTGGAACGAGCGGTCGATGCTTCTTGAGGACGCGTTTCGCATCGCAGACCATGACCAGAACGGTCGGTTGTCGCTCGAGGAATTCCTGAGGCCGGGGTCGGCGATCACGGATCTCGTCGTCGGTCGCAACCCGTCCCGGACGGTTTCCCGTCGCGCAAGAGATCCCGAAACGACTGGGAGCGCGCCTGCGAACGCGTCACCAGCCGCCTCCTGGAACAGGCGGTTCGTCGCCCTTGTCGTCTTTGACGTGATTCTGTTGCTCGCACTGATCTGGGGAGGGCTTCGACGGGCGCGTCGTTGATTTTGCTTTTCACGCATCGGCAGGCTTCATTGCCATCAGACGGGATCTGAAGCGTATCGGGTTTCAAGTCGGATGTGACCAGCCGCAGATTCCCGATTGCCTGCGGCATCGGCCACGGACCTGGAGGCTGCCGACCATGTGTCGATTTCGGAAACAGGATGCGCGAGATCGAAATGCCGCGCGTGCGGGTTGGTCGACGATGGACCTTCTCGTGTCGGCGGCGGCCGTCGCCCTCCTCGTCATCATTTCCGTGCCGATGGTGCTGCACAGCCGCGACGAGGCCCGACGCAATATCTGTCGCGACAACTTGCGCGCATTCACGCTGGCGCTCCATCACTATCACGATTCTGCCGGCACGCTGCCGTTCGCCGCTCGCTGGGACACCAACGCCACGACCTCGCTGGCGCTCCACCGGTCGAAGCAGATCGATCGGATCACTCGCGAAAACTGGGCTCTGCTCGTACTGCCTTATACCGGCGATCACTCGCTCGTCGAGGAGTACGACGCAAGCCGCCCTGTGGGAGATCCGGCCAACGCCCGTTTCCGCACGACGTCCCTCGCGCTAATGACCTGTCCGGCGGACGACTTCAACCGGGACGACAACAGATATCGGTTTTCGCTAGGCGAGGTCGACAACGCATTCGTCGAGTTCGCCCGCGGCAACTACGCGATCAACGGCGGCTCCCATGACGCCCAATTCGATCCGCCGGACACGACGTCCCCCAAAGGGGATGCGCTAAACCTGGTCATGCGGGAAGAGCCCCGGCGATTCGAAATGTGGGGCAACGGAATCGCCGGTATCAATCGTTCTTTCTCGCTGGATTCCTTCTCAAACGGTCAATCGACGCTCGTGGCGCTGGAAGAACTGCGATCGGGCGTGCATCCGCTCGATCCGCGCGGCGTGTGGGCTCTCGGCCAGATCGGCGGGAGCATCACGTGGGCGCACGGCGTCAATGGCGACGCCTTCGGTCCCAACAACCCATGGCCCCGCGCCGACGACATCCTCGGCTGTGCCGCAGTTCACGAAGCCGTGGGAACCGATGCGCTCGCCCGCCACGGAATGCCCTGCGTCGACTACGTCGACGGCAACCAGCAGGCCGCCTCGCGAAGCCGGCATCCCGGCGGCGTTCATGTCGCCTTGCTGGACGGCGCGGTGAAGTTTATTGCCGACGACATCGATCCCGGCGTCTGGCATGTCATGCATTCGCGAGACACTCCGGCGGATGTGCTGGGAGGAGATGCCGCCGGTTTCACGTCTTTTACCGGCTCGCTGGCCGAGGCACCTCCTCCTGAGCCGCCCCCCGGGTGGCTGCCGGCGGCCGGGCCGTCCCGGAGCGACTCGAGGGAAGCCGGCCCTGCTCTTGAGAATTCGCTGGGAATGTCATTCGCTGTGATTCCCGCCGGGGAGTTCCTCATGGGACTTCCCGACGCCGGGATCGGTCCTGGTGCTCCGCCGGAATGTCCGCCGCACCAGGTTCGGATATCGGAGGCATTCCGATTCGGCGTGCATGAAGTCTCGCGCCGACAATATTTCGAAGTGATGGGAGAACCCTCCGCCGAGGGTGACGCGCTGCATGAGAATTCCCGTTTGGACGCGGAAAGCATTTCCAATGCCGATCACCCCGTCGTCCATGCGACCTGGCATGAAGCCGAAGAGTTTTGTCGTAAGCTGTCGCTGCTTCCTGCGGAGCGGCGGGCGGGTCGCTGGTATCGGCTTCCGACGGAAGCGGAGTGGGAGTACGCCTGTCGTGCCGGCGACACCCAACCGTATTCCTGGACCCGTCATCGCCGCCCGGAGGATGCGTCCGGCGAAGCCGCCGGTATCGTTCCCGCACTTTCCATCCAACCGGTCGGCTCGTATGCAACGAACAAGTTCGGTCTGCATGATATGAGGGGCAACGCCTGGGAATGGACGGCCGACTGGTTCGACCGGGACTACTACCTGCGATCGCCGAGCCGCGATCCGCGCGGACCCGCCAATGGATATATTAAGGTCGTCCGCGGCGGCGATTGGCGATTCGTCGGCGAGGTCTGCCGCATCGACTATCCGGTCATGCCGCCGTGGAAGGCCAATCCGATCGTGGGGTTTCGCGTCGTCTGCGAGACGACGGCGCATGAGTGAATCGCAATCCTGCACGCCGGGCGACTGCCCGGGAGGCTTCGGAACATGTGGATCGACGGCGTGATCGTGACCTACGGCCTGCTCTGCGTCGTTCTGTTCGTGTTCCGCCTCGGATTCGCACACGTCCACTTTCGTCGTAGTCGTACTTCAGGCCGGCCGAAAGGTTTGACGAATGCGGCGATCTCCGTGATCTATCCGGTTTACAGGGAATCACCGGAAGTGCTCGAGACCGTGATGGAGCGTGCCTGTCGGTGTCTTGCATTACCAAACGTCGAGTTCGTCTTCGTGGACGACGGATCCCCCAATCGCGATGAACTGGAACCGATCTACCGACGTTTTCGGGCCAATCCGCGAATCCAGGTTCTGTACCAGGAGAATCGAGGAAAACGTGAAGCTCAATATACCGGATTGGCGGTAGCGACCGGTGAGTACGTCGTTACCGTCGATTCGGACACGTTGATCGATCCTGAGGGACTTGCTTGTCTGACCGCCCCGTTTCAACGGGATGCTCGAATCGGAGCGGTATGCGGCGAAGTGTTGGTAGAAAATGCTTCACACAATTTGCTAACAAAAATGCAAGCCGTTCGATATTGGACGTCATTCAACGTCGAGCGTGCCGCCCAGAGCCTCTTTCGTTCCGTCCTGTGTTGCTGCGGTCCGTTTTCCGCCTACCGAGCGACCATCTTGCACGGAGTCAAAGACGCCTACGTCAATCAAAGCTTTTGCGGCCGACGATGCACGTACGGCGATGATCGTCATCTGACGAACCTTGTCCTCGCCGAAGGCAGCGAGGTCGTCTATCAGCCAGGGGCCGTCGCCTGGACGTTCGTCCCAACGACGTTAGGCGAGTACATTCGGCAACAGACGCGGTGGAATAAGAGTTTCTATCGTGAGATTCTGTGGACGTTGAAGATCGCTGATCGCGTCCATCCTTATTCGTTGCTCGACATGCTCTTGCAGCCCCTACTGTTTCTCGCCTTCACGTTGTCGCTGAGCCACGCTCTTTATCTCGTCTGGATGGCCGCCGCTCCGGAATGGATTCTTTACTATTTGGCGATCCTGGTAACGATGGCTTTTGCCCGAGGGGCGTACGGCTTGTTTCGCACTCGCGATCCGAGATTCTTGCTGCTCGTCGCGTACGGCTTTTTGCATGTCTTCGTGCTGATCCCCGTCCGGTTCAAGTCGCTGTTGACGCTCACGGACAACAGATGGGGGACTCGGACGGCGGGACAGCTCCGAACTCCCGTGGATTTCTCCTTCTGGGCGGCCTGTTACGCCGCCCTGCTGCTGGCCAACGTCGCACTGCTGACGCTCTTCGAGCCGTCGTCCGTCGTCGAGTTAGATCGGTCCCAGACGTTATCAAAGGTCGTCCTCGAGGCTTGGAGAGCACATATCGCCGGCGCCGGGGCGATTGTCCTCACGACGCCCGCTCTGGTGGTCCTGCTCCGTTATCTTTCCAAACGGCGGCGCCCCGTGCCGAAGGTCGTGCATTCCTCACGTCGCAACTCGCATTCGACCACAGCCGTCCGGAATGGAAAGATACCCGGCGACTGATCTGACCGACGCGAACGACATTTTCGATTGGAGGAAGCGCACCATCGTATAAGAGACGTTGAGAGTGCCGGGCAACGCGATGGACGGCTTTCAATCGGTGGCCGCAGTTTCGCTCGTTGGCCATTTGCCGAGCGGGCACTCGCTCGTCCGCCAGGCGGCCTTCTCCGCGAGATAGCAACCGCAAACGGTGCAGCGGTTCTCGCGGCGGTGTTCGCAAAGCGTGCAGATCGCCAGCCGGCGTTCTAGGGTCGCGGCATCGACCTTTGTCGCGCCGTCGGCGACGTGTTTCGCGACCGCCTGGGTGAAGTTTGCCGCCATCGTGATCTTGCTCGGCAGTTGCGGCTTGTCGCGATCGTCGCGGCTGAGGACGGTCAGACCGCCGTCCTCCTGAGCGTGGGCGACGACCGACCACTCCGGCTGCTTGCGGAGGAACAGTCGCACGCCCGTCAGCCGGCCCGGACGTTGGGGCGAGTCGGCTTGATCGGTTCCCAGAACGACCAGAAGCCGCCTAGCTTTTTCGGCCGCGGTCGACAGTTGCTCCCGCAGCGCGGCACCGTCGGGATAGCCGCTGAGGACGATGAGATCGGCCTCGTACTTTGGCTCCGTCGCCGCCCCCGAGAGGAGCCGCAACCGCTCCTTGCCGTGTCGGTTGAAGGCTTCGAAGGCGTCCCGATCGTGGCGGGGCGAAAACGAGATCGTTTTCCCCGCGTGCAGTTCCGCCAGTGTCGCGGTCGCGGGCGAACCGGCCAGCGAATGCTCATAGACCACCCCCGCGTCGCCGATCCGCTCGATGAAGGGGCGGAGCCGTTCTGAATGGACCGCGAAATTATCAGACAACGTCTCTGATGGAACTGCGGCGGCTTTCCCCTGACAACCGCAATCGTCGGTATTCGTCACGGCGAGACTGGGAGTCGCGCGATGCGGCGGCAATGCGTCGCCGCGCTCGGCTGTCTTGGCGATCGCGTCGAACTTCTCGACTGGCATCAGCGTCGCAAAATGCTCCCGCACGGGCGCGAGATCCCAGCCGAGTTCGCCCCAGCCGACGCAGTAGTTCCAGGCTTTGTCCTCGACGGTGGCGACGTAGGGCGCTGCGCCCGGCACGAACTCGTTGAACCGATGCCACCAGCGGAGCCAGGGCAGACAGAGGTTCTTCCCACCAGCCCGGCGGACCTTCTCGTGGAGATAGCCCTCCTCGCCGCCGAAGCCGACCATCCGCGAGTTGAAACCGGGGAAGGCGTCCTTCCGGCAGGCAAACAACCCGAGCCCCATCATCCCGATCTCGAACGCTTTTCCCTCGGGATCGAGACCGCGTTCGTCCGTCGCCCAGCGGCCCCACATTCCAGCCCCCCAGGCCGGCTCGAAGTGCGTCGCGATGCGGGCGTCCTTCCCATGCGCCGCGGTGAGGTCGTCCCAGACAATCGGTCCGGTCACGAGATCCCGCGACTCGGGATGCGCCTCGAACCAGTCGATCAGCCGGCCGACGACCCCCGGCGGCAGCAGGATGTGCGAGTCGAGACAGAGCACCTGCTCGGACGCGGCCTGCTCGAAGATGTGCTGACGCGGGGCGGCCGTCCCCTGCGGCTCGGGAAACGACACGTACCGCACGCCGGTCTTCGCACAGAAGCGTTTGAGCCGCTCGCCGATCCGCGTCTCCGGCGTATTGTCGATGAGCAGCAGCTCGCACTGATCGATCACGTCGCGGTGATATAGCCGCAGCGCCTGCAGCGTAAACACCGGGCCGTCGAAGTCGCCGGCGGTCGCCATGCCGATCGTGAGTTTGGGAATCATGGGAGACGGGATTTGCGATGGGGGATGCGAGTCGGGACAAGGGACAAATGACCGCGGGCGGTGGCAGCGGATCGGGTAATTGCCGGTGCGGGCGGTGCGGCCGAGGACGGCGCGTCGGAGATCAGCCGCGCGACGAGTTCTTCAAACTCGACGGTCATCCGCTGCATGCTGAGTTCGTTGAGAACCAGTTCGCGGGCGAGGTCGGTACAAAGGGGATTCGGCAAGACGGCCCGTTCGATCGCCGTCGCGACATCCACCGGAGTGGGATCGAGCGGCATTCGTTCGACGAGCGGGCCGTAGCGCGGTTCGAGTTCCTGGATCAGGCCGACGGGTGTCGAGGCAACGGACAGACCTGCTGCCCAGGCTTCGAGCGTCACCGTCGGCATGCCCTCCTCGTGACTGGCGACGACGAGGCAATCGAGACCGCGATAGATGTCGCCCATCGGCTGCATCGCGGAACTCGTCCAGACGACGCGGACACCCAGTGCCGCGGCGATCTCCTGCCGGAGCGGATGTTGTTCATCCGCGGCCTGCGGTGAGCAGACGACGAGTTTTGCGTTCGGAAGGTGGGCGACGCCGCGGGCGATAATGACCGGATTCTTCTCGGCGCTGAGCCGGCCGACGTAGCCGACGGCCCGTTCTCCGGCCGTGATCCCCCAATCCCGGCGGATCTCCTCCCGCTCGCGGATCGCGACGGCCGCGCCGAGATCGGCCCCGCCGCGGATCAGCCGGGCCTTGTGCCGTTGCCGGACAGGAACGGTTCGCACGGCCCCGTGCGAGACGCAGACGAGGACGTCGACCTGCTCAGCGATCTGAGCGACGGCATTCCGCGTCCATTCCCCTTCGCCGTGAACGCCGTAGAGGATCGGTGCCTTCGTCAACTGCCGGATCGCCGCGACCTTGTGCGGCAGACCCCAGACGTAAACCGCATCGACGCTTTGGCAGAGCCGATCGAGACCCTCTTCACCCGCTTCGAGCGGCGGCAGCCGGGCCAGGATTTCGGTGTTCCGCGGGGCTTCCTCCGGCACCCAGGCGGCAACCCAGTCGAGCCGCCGGGCATGGCGGATCTGGGCTACGATCTGTGTTTCCGCACCGCCCATGCCGGCGCTCGGACTCACGTACCCGATCCGCAGCGGCCGGCCGGGATCAGGAACGAGCCGCCGTTCCGCCTGCGAGGTCGCATCCTCGTCGTAGAGCCGCGAGAGCGTCCGATTTTTGCCGTGCCGGCGATGGAAATGCGTGATCGGGACGGCGGGATTCGCGATCCGCCAGCCGGCCCGCACGATCCGTTTCCAGCATTCCCAGTCCTCGGAAGCGACGCCGACCAGTGAAAAATCCTCGAAGCAGCCTGACGCCTCGATGGCCGCTCGCCGCACGAGCGCCGCGCTCGTCACGCAGTTCTGGATCTCGACGTCGCCGGGACCGGCCGGAATGAAATCGCTGTCGGTGCCGAACCGCTGGATGTCGCCGCTGACGATGCCGACGCCAGGATCAGCGAACGCTGCGAGTCCGTCTTCGAGAGAGTTCGCGGAGAGGCGGTCGTCGGCATCGAGGAAGGCGAGGAACTCCGAGCGGGTCGATCGCAGCCCGAGCCGCCGCGACAGATGCGGATCGCAGGCATTGGTCGAGAGGACTTCGACGGGATAACGGCAGGCGACTTCGTGCGATTCGTCGGAGCAATGGTCGAGGACGACGAGAATCGCGGTCGCCGGCAGCGACTGCGCCAGGACCGATTCGAGGCAGTCGGCCAGGAACCGGCCGTAGTTGTGGCAGATGATTACAACGGCACAGGTATTGGGAGGCGAGGGATCGGGGGAGACGGGGGATCGGGGGACGGAATCCGATCGCGAGATCTCCCGTCTCCCGCGCCTCTCCCGATCCCCCGTCTCTCGTGGTTCTTCAGGCATGGTTCACCCCGCGGGCGGTGTCGTGGTCGAGGGATCGCTGCCGCCCTGGCAGCATTTGCAGCCGGTCGTGTCGTCGGCGAACCATTCGGCGGTCGCGGCGATATAGGGCGGCGTGCTGCACTGGCAGTCGTTGTTGGTCACCCAGTGAAAATTCCGGGCGCAGGGGAAATAGCCGTCGTAGGAAAAGGCGTTGCAGTTCGGCAGCTTCGAGCGATCGCAGCGGGCCGTCACCGAGTAAAAGTCTCCGCAGCGGAGCACGCCGCTGTAGAACCACTCGTCCTTGTCGCCGACGCGGGTGAAGGTGATCGGCTCATCGAACGAGCAGGTGCCGATGCCGATGAAGCGGGTTTCCCAGACATCGGGCAGATCACAGCAGTTCGCCGTGGTCGTCGTCGTGGTGGTCGTCGTCGTGGTCGTCGGTGTCGGCGGCGGCGAACCGCAGCAGGTCCGGGCGACGCCGCCGGCGGTTCCCGGTCCGCCGGGCGGCGGACAGAGACAATCCTCCTGGCATTCGGACGACTCGAACGCCCAGTCACTGCCGGTCCAGCTCCATTGGCAGCCGCCCTGGCAGGGATTGGCGACGCAGACGCCGCGGGCCAGCGGCGAGGGGCAGAAGTCCGAGCCGGGCTGTTCCGAGCCGGCATGCTCACAGCGGCAACCCGGTTTGCAGCCTTCGCCGACCCAGGTGCCGGAGTCGTAGTTGTAATAAGCCCGGCATTCGCCGCCGCAGTCGGCGCTGCCGGGACCGTAGCGCGGCCGGCAGAACGTCGTCGTCTCCTCGCAGGGCAGGCCGCGAAAGCCGGGTTCCGAGCATTGACAGCAGGCGTTTTCGCAGTCGCTCGCCAGCAAAATCCAGGCCCGGCTCGAATCGTTGGCATAGACCCAGCGACATTTGCCGCCGCCGCAGGACTCCCCGACACACTCCGGCGGCATCGTCGTCGGTGACCCGCACTCGGTGCTGCTGCCGGGCGGAGCGCTGCCGCAGGGCGTGAGCGTCGATTCGCCGGTTGATCCGGCGAGTCCCGTCGCGGGTGGTTCGCAGGGGCAGGAGTCCGGACAGGGATTCTCGTCGAGGGCCCAGGCGAGGCCGTCCCAGATCCAGCGGCAGGAAGCCCCGCAGCCCTGATCCCGCTGCGCCGGCTCGCAGCAACTGCGGACCCATTCGCCGACGGCCGCCTGCTCGGGCGTCGGCGGCGTCTCGGGTTCGGCGCAGGCACAATCCTCGGCGCAGCTTTCCTCGGCGACGACCCATTCCGTCTCCGTCTCGCTGCCGGGGACGAACCGGGCCTCGAAGGCGCAGGAACCGTCCTCCTCGGGACAAGGATCACAGTCGCTCTCCGCATCGGGATCTGCGATCCGCACGACCGCCCATTTGACGCCGGTGCCCGATTCCTTCCAGAGGAGGACCGCCGAACCCTTCGTGGTCGACCGAAGGTGCTGCGTCTGACCGCCGGCAACCTCGGCGAAGCCGTGACACTCCTCTTTGACGTCGACCTTTGCGATCGCGACGCCGGCGACGACGGCACTGCCGATCGCTCCCTGCCGCAGCGGTTCGAGCAGGATCGCGTAGCGGCCGGCATGCTCGTCGGCCTTCGGCTCGACGCCGACGAGCATCGGCTCGTTGCGAAAGGCGTCGAGCCGGTCGTCGGGCGTGAAGATCGGCTTGTCGATCCCAAGAACGGCGAAACGCTCCTGATCGGCGTCGCTGCCGTTCTTGAGGCGGACGATGCCAGTCTGCCGAAAGACCCGGTGCGTCTCCTGTGTCCGCGACTGCCGCCGAGACTGCAGGTCGCCGGCCGCATCGAGGAACGCATTGAACGCCTCGGCGGGAATCGCGAGTGGCTGCCCCCGTTGCACTTTCTTAAATGCATCCGCCATGCCTCAGACTCCGATTCCGAGCGTGGCGAAGTTCCCCCAGGGATAAACCCGCTCGACGTAGGCGGCGACAGGGCGTTTCACGAGCGCCTTGGCCGTTTCGTCTTCGGCGTCTTCGTAGCGGACCCAGAGATAATCCCAGCCGGCTTTCGTGATGCCGCTGATGTCGCCGACGGAGAGGTCTGCGGCATTGGGGCTGGCGGCGAATTTGAAACTGATCTCCCAGTCCTCGCTGCCGCGTTTTGATCCCGAGGCACCGAGAAATAGCACTTCGCCCGCGGAAAACCCTTTGAAGGGGGCGTTGTTGGCACTGCCGGTCAGGAAGAACAGGGCCGCCTTGTAGGCGGGCGTGACGACGGCATTGGCGAGGTAGTGCGTCTCGGAGAAGTGATAGACCGGGACCGTGACGTCGATCCCCTCGACGGCATCGGAGGTGACGCCGATCGCGCCGCGGAAGTCGGGCGCGGTGCGGTCCGGCGGGGCATACGAACCGACCGTGGAGAGCGACTGGGTGAGATGCTGACTGCCGCCGCCAGTGTCGAACGAGAAGGAGGAATCCCCCGTCGAACGGATCTGCCCGTAGCGGACGGTCCCTTCCCAGGCGTCTTCGGCGATCCGGGCCGTATGCGCGGACTGGCGGATCAGCCCGCCGTAGAGGATCGGTGCCGCGGCGAGCAGGGAGCTGTTGGCCGTGGCATCATCGTCGGTGCCGCGGATGACGTACCGGAGCTCGACCGACGAATCATCGCTGATCGTCGTCTCGCGACTGTCCCAGGCTTCGGCGACGGAAATCGGCATGGGATGTAGGAGGTGGGATGTGGGATGTGGTGAGACGAGGGACGAGGGACGATCTGTTCTGAAACCGTTCCTCAACCCTCGTCCCTCAATTCTCGTCCGTCACGTGAAGGCGACACCGCCTTGTTTGGCTTCTTGGAGCAGCCGCTTCGTGTTCTTCGCGGTTTCCTCGGTCGCTTTCGCGGTGCGTTCAGCGGGGCCTTCGGAGGCGAGACCGCGGGCGCCGAAGGCGTTGAACGTGCCCTGGACGCTCAGCTTTTCCTGGCCGATCTCGCTCAGCACCTCGCTGATGCCGGCCAGATCCAGCTGGCCCCGCTGCATCCGATTGGGACCGCCCGTCGCGTCGGCCTGCCGGCTGCGGGCCGCTTCGGCGAGCGCGGCCTCCCACTCCTTCCGGGCGGAGGCAATGGCGTCCTGCGAATCGGCGAGGTCGGCGGCATTCTGCCGCTGCCGCGCGGCACGGTCCGCGGCGGACATTTCCGCGACTTCGGCTTGCGCTCCCTGCCGCTCCGCTTCGATCTCGGCGCGGCGTTCGAGCCGTCGGCGTTCCCGCTCACCGATCTGTCCGTGCAGCCGCTGTTCGTTCGTGGCGTTTTTGTTTGCGAACTCCTCGTCGAGAATGTTCGACGCTGCTTCGACGTCGAGTTCGCTGTCGAACAGTTTCATCAGCCGCAGGATGCCCTTGCTGATCACGTTCTGGGCTTTGTTCCAGCCGGTCGTCAGGCTCGACGTGAACACGCTCCAGGCGTCCGCGAGAAACGCCGTCGTTTCGACCCCGGCGACCTGCAAGCCCGCCCAGGCATCGATCAGCAGCGACACGGCTCCGTAGAAGGCGTCCGAGGCCAGCGAGAGGAAAAACTCCTTGAACCGGAGCCAGTGCCCTTCGAGGAACGCGACGCCCTTTCGCCATTCGATCTTGAGCGTCAGCCAGAGGATCTTCGCAGCCAGCGCGAGATCGCCGGCGGCGAGGGCGTCACCGATTCCCTTCCAGGCGGCGAGGGCATCGTCTTTCAGAATGCGGAACCGCTCGCCGAGCCAGTCGAGCGCTTTCGCCCCCAGACCGGACGCATATAAGAGGTATCCGGCGAGTCCCACGATCGCGGCCGCGGCAAGACCGATCGGCGTCAGAAGCGCGCCGATCGCGCTGCCGATGACGCCCAGCACCGTGCCGATGCCGGTGATCACGGCGGCCGCGAGGCCGAAGGCGGCACCGACACCCGAAATCAGCGTCCCGAGTACGATCAGCGCCGCGCCAGCGAGCGCCACGCCGGCGGCCATCTTGAACAGTGTCGTCACGAGCTGCCGGTTCTTCCCGATCACCTTGGCGACCCACTTGACGCCCTCGGCGAACCGGGCCACGAGCGGCGTCAGCACCGGAATCAGCGCCGACCCGATCGCCGCCGCCGCGTCCTTGAGCGCGGATCGCATTCGCTTCAATTGATTCGCGAAGCTGCCGGCGGTCTTTTCCGCATCGCCCGCCGCGCCTTGTTTGCCGAGCGATTCCATGATGATCGCCACGCGTGCGAGGACCTTTTCCTGCTCGGTCGCCGAGGCCGTCGTCTTGTCGAGGCCCATTTCGAGGAATTTCGCATCGAGGGCGGCGGCCTTCGTATTGATGCCGAACTTGTCGAACACCTCGCTCGAACCCGACAGCGCTGCGAGAAAGCGTTCGTTGGCCTCCTCGTCGGAGAGATTGAAGAAGGAGGCGAAGTCGAGGGCGAGCGATTGCAGTTCCTGACTCATCTCCCGCGCCTTCGCGGGATCGAAGTCGAGGCCGACGAACATCGCCTGGAACGAGGACATCGAGTCCCGAATGTCGATCGCCGAGCGGCCGACGTCGGCGGCGAGTTGGTTGACGAATTGACCGGCGACCGCTGCCTCCTTCCCGAACACGGCGTTGAACTTGTTCATTCCCTCCTGCAGATCGCTGGCGACGTCGAGCGTGGCGAGCAGCGGCGCCGTGAGCGTCGCCCCGCCGGCGAACAGTTTCGTGCCCAGCGACCGTACGCCGGTGCCGAACGCCTTCAGCCGCCGCTCGGCGAGCTTCAGGCCGCGCACGAGCTTCGTGTCGTCGGCGAACAGCTCGACAAAGGCACGGCCGGCACGAATTGCGTGAGAGGAAGCCATCGGATTGGAGCGGGATCAGGTGTCGCGGACGAAGACAGTTTTCAGGATGCTGACGTCGACTTTGGGTGCGGGTGAGGACGTTGGTGGAGATCGTTTCAGGGCGGGATGAAAATCGGCCGGTTTGAAGGCTTTTCCCTTCTTGGGATCGCGGTGGACGTTGGCGAGCAGGGCGAGCACCGCGGCGGTGTGGTTCCAGTAGTCGGTCTGTTTCGCATCGGCCATCCAGACGAGCTCGCGGAGCGTCAGGGGTCCGGGGGCGAGGCCGACGATGCCGGCGAGTTGCCAGACGAGCTTCCAGGGGTCGAGGCGAGCGCCGCTGCCATCTGCCGTTCCAGTTCGTCGCTGTCGAGCCTCTCGTTCGCCGTCGCCAGCGCCATCTGCTCCAATGCCTGCAGCTTGTCGAGCGCCTTGCGAAACACCGCCCGACGCCCGCTCGGGAAAAAATCGACGAGTTCCTCCAGCAAGGCCGTCGTCGCGGCTTCCAGCACGTCGCCACCGAGCGACCGCCCGAATTCTTCGTCCGTGACCTGCTTCGCGATGGCCTCCGGCTCAACGAGCACGAACAGCACGTCGCACAGCAACACCGGATCGCCGACGAGCCGCTCGAGCAGCCGCCCTTCGATGGCGTCGAGCAGATTGACGTCGAGCCGCGCCCGAACGCGCCGGATCGCATCGACATTGATGACCACGCTCCAGGCCCGGCCGGCCGTGTCGGTGAAGGTGTGCATTGGCGGGTGGGATGTGGGATTTGGGATGTGGGAAATGGTTGAGGGTTGAGAGCTGAGGGTTGAGGAGACGGGAGAGACGGGGGACGGGGAGACGCGGGAGAAATCCCTCGATCCCTCGTCTCCCCCCGTCCCCCGCCTCCCCGATCACGGCACCGTCATCCATTCGGGCGGATTCGCCGAATAGGTCGGCTTCGCCGTGACGCTGACGGTGATCGCTTCTTCGAGGGGTTCACTGCGGCTGAAGTTGGTGATCGACATCGTGGCCCGGAGCCCCTGTGAGCCGGAGGCGGCGACGTCGCCGTCCATGACCGCGAACTCGACGCTGCCGTTGGTCAGGAAGGCGGTGCGGATCGCGGTGAAATCGTCATCCTCGGCGTCCCAGACCATCTCGAACTCGAGGCTGGCGTCCCGCAGCGTGGCGATGTTCGCCCGCCAGCCGGCGTTGCCGCGGGTCGTCACGTCCGCCTCTCCGGCTTCGAGGCTGAGCGTCACGTCCTTGACGTTCGTGATCTCCGACCAGGTCGGCGTCGCGTAGACGCCGGTGTTGAGAAACAGCTTCGCATCCATCCCGAGCTTCACCGCCATCGCACAGCACTCCTCAGCAGCGGGGGAGGTAGTGTCAGGAGCGGGGCGAACCGTCCGTGCGGTTCGATGACTCCGATGGCGATGCCGATGCCGATGAAAACGATCCGCCGGCACGGAGTGCCTCGAGCAGCCGCTGGAACTGCTCGTCGCTGAGCAGCGTCTGCCGGCCGCTCTCGATCCGCCACCGGCGAAACATCCGCAGCAGCCACGGCACGCCGACCGCCAGCAGCAGCGTCACCAACGACGTGCCCGCCAGCGTGAACGCCGTGCCCCAGGAGCCGGTCGCCGGCGAGTCGGCCGGTTCGAGGTCGGGCGGGATCAGCGGCCGGCCGTCCGGAAGCACCGGCGTGACGCTCGGCCGCGGATCGACGCGGGGCACCGGCTGCCAGGGCGGATCGATGCCGATCGCCTCCTCTTTGGAACGATGGGCGGGAACTTGCGGGGTGGCCTCAAACTTCGAGACGTATTTGCGGATCGCCGTCGTGATCTGCCGGGCCAGCCGCTGAGGGTCGCCGCCGTAAGTGCCCTGGAAGACGATCGTCTCGGGTTTACCGTAGCGGCCGCTACGGGGCGGCTGCACGACGATCGTCGGAAAGGCGGTCACCTGGAGCCGCTCGAAGCGGAACGCCTGACTCGCGTCCTCGCGGTAATAGACGTTGTAATGCGCCCAGGACTTGGCGGGATCGTTCGGATCGGCGAGCGCCAGCAGCCAGGGGTCGGTCGTCCAGTCGCGCTTGATCTGTTCGCAGGCCGCGCAGCCCCGCATCGAGAGCACCGTAATGAACCATTTGTCGGCGTCGCTCGCCGGCGGCCCCATCGCCTCGACGAAGGGGTCGACCGGATCGCCGCCGATCCCGTCGACATGCTGCGCAAGGTTCCCCAGCCGCAGCACCTCGGCCTTGTCGACCTCCGGCGCCTGGCCGGCCGCGGCCGGCAGCGCGGCCAGCACGGCCATGATGGCAAGCGTCATTTGTTTCACGTCGTCTCCTCTCAGGTTTTCAGGGTTTCGAGGTCCGGTTGTTCTTCAATCCGCAATCCAAAATCCGCAATCCAAAATCCGTTCAGTCCCACCAGTTCACGTACTGCGGCCGGGCGGGATGCGGCGGGTAATCGAGAATCACGACCCACTGGCCGCTGGCCAGATGCAGCCGCCGGAAGGCCGCCTCGTCGTAGGCATCGATCCGCTGGGGCGAGTTGTTGTTGCAGACGTACCAGGTGCCGGTTGGCTCGTCGTAGCCCATCAGCGTTTGAAAGTGGGCGGTGCCGGCGCCGATCGCCGCGCCGCGGCCGGTCCTGGCGGCCCACTTCATCCAGTCGAAGGTCCGCTCGCCGGTGACGTTGTAGATGCGGATGCCGCGCTGCCGGCTGTAGGCGGCCACGCGGGAGGGATAGGAGCCGCCCCGCTCGCGGGGGCCGTATTCGCTGTCCCACAGCAGCGTCGCCGCGGCGGGGACGTTCTGGTCGACGCCGCACATGCCGATCGAGCACTGGACGCAGGAGCCGTCGGGATTGCGGTACCATTGCCGGATCTCCGCCGGCAGGTCGACGGCGAGCTCGTCCTGGGCGAAGACGCGCGGCAGCGCCCCGAGCAGCAGCATCCCGAACGAGACGACGGCGATCACACGCATACGGGGGGTTCCTTCGATTCAAAAAGTTCAGCGAACGGAGTCTTTCCACAGGGCGGGCAGCTGCGATTGTTCTTTTTCGAAGGCCGGACCCATGTAGGGCCGCGGCTCGATCTCGACACGGACGCGTTTTCGACGGGCTGTGGCGACGACCGCTTCACCGCCATGCTCGAGCGCGGCCGGAGCGCCCGAGCCGCCGCTCAGGCGAATCGGCCCGATCACGACCGAGCGCCGGTCGGGATCGAACAGGAAATAGATGTGCCGCTTGAGCAGCCCGGTCCGGTTCGTGGGCGACTCGCCCGGCCGGGACGTCCGCTTCCGGCGGCGAATCCGCTGTTTCGCATCCTGGCGGACGAAGGCCCCGAACTTCGAGAGCACCCGCCGCTCGGCCCGCGCGACCGCCGACTGCACCTTCGGGCGGTCGAAGAACAGGCCCTTCGCCTGGGCGAGACGGAATCCGACGGCCGGCATCAGCAGTTACGGAAAGACGCGGAACGTGAGCGTCAGCACGCTCGTGAAGGTCCGCAGTTGTTCGATGTGCTCGGGGGCATAGATCGGCTTGAACTCGGTTTTGACCCACGCCGCCGCGGGAAAGCTGTCGAGCCGCTTGCCCGTGAAGTGCGCCGCGATCTCTTCCGCGAGGGCCAGCAGCGAGTCGAGCGTGCCGTTCTCCTCGCTCGTCAGCTTCCGCTGCACCGCCACGTCGACGGCGACGTCCTGCTGCGTCTGTCCGCGGGCAACCGTCGCGATCGTCACGTGGCTCGGTACGACCGTCACGCAGAGCGACCGAAGCGCGGCGAGCTCGGCGCGGGGCAGGTAGGCCCGCTGCGCCGTGAACGACTGACTGAAGGTCGTCGCGTCGAGCTCCGCCAGCACGGCTTCGGCGACTTGAGTGATCAGCGGCATCAGGTCTCCGTGGCTCCGAGGAACTTCGTCGTGATCCGCAGCGTCTGCCGATACGGATCGGAATACCGCCAGTCGATGACTTCGAACTCCCGCATCCCCTCGCGGACGACGTCACCCCGCGTCGGCTCGATCGCCTGGCCGTCCAGCACGAGGTCGGCCGCCAGCACCAGGAAGTCGCGGTCGGTGAACTCGATCCGGGCCACGGTGCCGTCGTCGGTCTCGTAGCGCGTCCGGCCGATCGTCGCGGCGATCTCGACCTGCGCTGTGCCGCGGCGGTAGGTGACGGTCGTCGTGAGATGCCGCGTCCGCTGCTGCTCAAGCCAGGCCGCTCCCTGGGCGAGGAGGTCGGGCATGGAGTGGGATGTGGGATGTAGAAGGTTGAGAGTTGAGGGTGGAGAGTTGAGTGAGGCAGGCGTATTTCCTCTCAACTCTCATCCATCAACTCTCAACCTCATTGGCTCAGCCTTACGCGGACGGTCGGGTCGGTCGTCGCCGCCGCGCGGACGACCTTGCCGATCGCCTTGTTCCCCGTCGCGGTCACGGTGACGACGTCGTTGACGTTGTCCCAGTAGAGAATCGTGCCGACGGTGTAGGCGATGTCGGTCGTCTTGGCGAAGTCGAACACGCCGCAAATTGCCAGGACGCCGAGCGCCCCGGCCCGGATATCGAGCCGGGCGACGCCGAGGAGGTCGCCCTGGACGACGACCTCGCCGGCGGCGACGTCGGCTCCAGGGATGTAGTCGATCGCCGCCCCTTCCTGGACGAACACGGCTTGAGGCATCGAGGAGACTCCCAACGGACGGAATGAGGAATCAGCAGGCAATCCGGATCAGTAGGACGACGTCCACGACGATTACGCAGCGCCCTGACTCTTCACTGCGGCGCGGATGTCCTGCATCGCGACTCCGAAGTCGAAGAAGCCGCGCCACTGCATGCCGAGCGTGTTGAAGTCGGTCTCGCCGCTCTCGATCGTCGGCACTCGCTTGCCGCGGAGATAGGCGATCTCGATCGCCGCCACGTCGCCCGGATTGGCCAAGAGGTACCAGGCGGTCGCGCTGTTGCCGGGGAGCGAGCCGACGCTCAGGTAGGGGGAGCAGACCGGCCGGAACTTCCCGGCGTGGGGGTTGCCCGCCGGTTTCGCCTTGTTGTTTGCCGGGACCTGGTTGAGCGGCAGCTCCTTGAACAGCTGCTCGGCCGTCACCTTGAGCGCCGTCGGCACGAGGAGGATCGCCGGCTGGACGAGGATCGGTTTCCCCTGGCTGTCGACCCGGTCCAGAAACATCCGCTCGGCGACGGTCAGTGACTCGATGTCGAGCGCGGTTTCCGCCCCCTCGAAGTAGTTTTTGTTCCCCAGGGAGAAGAACGCATTCGGATTCGACAGCAGCAGCGTGAACACGACCTCTTCGAGCGCCAGCGCCGACATGCGGCCGATCGCCCGCGGGATCTGCAGGAACGCCCCGAGGTCGTCGTTGATCATCATCTGCCGGGTCAGGGCGATCATCCGCCCCCAGGTCTCCAGCTGGTTCGTGTAGGACTCCTCCTCGAGCCCCGCATGCTTGAGTTCCCCGTCGGGGCCGACCTTCTGGAAGATGCCGGCCGCCGTCATCCGGTAGCGCGTCACCTGCTTGAAGTCGTTGACGTCGGTCGCACCCGCGATCTGCGTTGCGACGGCACTGACCGCCTCGTAGGCGGCGAGCATCGTCTTGGTGGCGACGTTCGAGAGGATCCCCGAGAGGCTCAGCGTCGAGAAGCCGCCCGAGGCCTGGATCAGGCGGTCGTTGGCCGTGAACGCCGCGCGGATCACGTCGTTGTCGATCCGGCCGGGCCGGACGGAGCCGCCCGAGGCGCGGATCACCTCGTAGAGCAGCATGTGCAGGCCGGCCCCGCGCAGTTCCCGCGAGACCGCCTGGTTCATGACCCGCTCGTCGTACCAGCGGCCGACGCGCTCCTCCGGCAGGCCCGCCGCGAGACACAGCGCCGCCTCGATGCTCGCCGCCTTGCGGCCCGTGCCGTCCTCGCCGTAGACCGGCTGCACCGCGGCGCGCTCGGCGCGGAGTTTTTCCAGTTCGGCACGCGACATGTCCCAGCCTTCCTCCACGGCGCGGGCCTCGAGCTCGGGAAACTTGCCGGCGTACAGCGCGGCGATGGCGGCGATCCGCTTCCGTTCCTCGGCCCAGGTCTTCCGCATCCGATCCACGAAATCGAGCGGCGGCTGCGGCGTCGAATGAGGCTGAAGGCTGGAGGCTGAAGACTGAAGGGTTTTGGACTTCGGCTCCACCGTCGTCGATTCCTCGACTGACCTCTCACGAAAGAAGAGCGTTCCTTCCTTCAGCCTCTGGTCTTCAGCCTCCAGCCTCTCCCCGAACAGGGCCCGCAGGCTTGCCGTCTGCGGCTCGGTGAGCGTCTCCGGCTCGAAGCCCTGGGCCGCGACCCATTCGTCGAAGTGTTCGAAACGTTCGGATTCCATCGGCAGAACCTCGATCGGAGGAGCAGGGGGCGAAGAACCGGCGGCCATCCGGGCGTCCGTTTGATCGTCCGCCCCCAAGGCCACGAAGCTGACTTCCCGGAGCGTCGACTGCCGGGCGACATAGAGGGGACCTGTGAACTTGCGGCCGTTGACCTCGACCGTTTCGCCGCGGTCGACGAACACCATCCGCTGGGCACTCGCCCCGATCGAGGCCTGCCAGGGAAATCCGTTGTCGCCTGACTCGCTCACTTCGCGGGCGTGTTCGTTCGAGCCGGAGACGACCCCACCCAGCCGGATCGAGGAGCCGTTGATCTCGATCGTTTCCGTGTGTCCCACGATCCGGCCGCTGTCGTGGTCCCGCAGGATCGGCCGGCTCTTCGAGGGAATCCGCATCCCCGACAAATCGACGACGACCGGGAAGGGGAAGTTCGCCAACGATAACTTGCCGCCGGTGTAAGCGGTCATCTGGAACCGCCGCAGTTGGCGGGCGTCCGGACCGTCGGGATCGGCGGCTTCCAGTTGAAAGTCGCTCGTGCCGCCGGCCTCGATGATCCGGAACTCGGCAGGCACAGAGTGTGGTTCAGGCGTCGTCTTTGTCTTCGTTTTCGGCATCCGGCTCCTCGTCGTGGCGTTGATCCGCTGCTGGCGCAGGACCTGTCAGTCCCAGTTCGCTCATCAGCGCGAGCTCCTTGGCCCGCTGGCGCAATTGCGTTTCCCAGTCAAGACCGCGGCGGGCATACTCGTCCGCATAGGTCGTCGTGTGGTTCGCCAGCCGCAGCGCCTGGGCGCTCGATTCCTTGAGCGGATCGACATGCTCGTGGCCGTCGAAGAACCAGGTGTGCGGCGGCAGCTCGCCCCTGTTCCGCGCGGCGCCGGCGAGCAGTCCGGGAATCAGCGCCGCTTCGGCGAGCCAGGCCGCGAAGATCCGGTCGAGCACGACCGATTCGAGCTGCGCCTGCTCGACGCGGATCGCCTTGAAATACATCTGGTGGTCGAGCCGGCCGGAGGCGTAGTTGTAGCCCGAGGAGTTGCCGGCCGAGATCGCAAAGGGCATGTTCAGGCAGCGAGCGATCTCGTTGAGGATCTCGCGCTTGAACTCCCCGTAAGTCGTCGTCGGTTGCGAGGCCTCGAGCTGGCTCATCTTCCAGCCGCCCGGCATCGTCATCAGCATTCCGCGCTCAAGCTCGATGAGGTCCATCGGCTCGACCGATTCCGCCTCGCCGTTCGCCGGCGCGTCGGTGTAGAGCACGCCGCCCGGCAGCGCCGCAATCTCGGCGGCGGTGATCACCGCCAGCGTGTAGCGCCGCAGGTGCGCGAACAGCGGCAGCGCGGGCGTGATGTCCGGGACACCTCGCGCCTGGCCCGCCCGGTCCTGGCGGAAGTAATGGATCACGAGGCGGGCCGGGAGGCGGACGTAGTCGCCGAAAGGTCCGCCGGCCGGTTCGCCGGGATGCTGCTTGAGAACGTGGTATTCGAGCGGGTTGCCGAAGCGGTCGAAGACGATCCCGTCGATGGCGTTCGGTTCGAGGCCGAAGAGGTCGGGCGTCGTGACCTGATCCGCTTCGATCAGTCGCAAGTCGAGCTGCACGGGCGTCGGCAGGGTCGGGTTGGTGATCAGCGTCGCGAATCCCTCACCGTCGGACGCCCGCGCCATCCGCAGCGTCCGCAGTTTCTCCGGGAGGCCCACGCTGCGGGACCAGGTCATCCACTCCTGTTCGATCCGCCGGTTGAGCGGATCGTGTTCCGTCAGCAGCTGCAGCCGGGGTCCGGTGCCGATGACATCGTTCGCCAGCGTCAGCACGATCCCGCGGGCGTAGCTGTTGTTGGCGACCTCGTATCGAGCGCGGTTCCGCAGCAGCCGGCGGATCTCCGGGCTGTTCGCGGCGTTCGCCGAGAGGTTGTCGGCGTTCGCCCAGTGCCGGCGGTTTTCATCGCTGGTGACCGCCGCGTCGTAGCGGGCGCGGATCAGCCGCAGCGCCTGCACGACCGCCGGCGACGGACCTGCCGGCCGCGGCGTCGGCAAAAGCGTCTTGAGCCACGCCAGCACCGTCAGGAGGCTCCCGGTGGAGCGAGTTTCGTGAACCGCAGCCCGCGGGCTTTGGATGCGGCGGCCTGCTTCGAGGCGAGATAGCGATCCACCTCGATCTGATCCTTGAGGGAATGCTGTTTGACGCTGCCCGAATCGCCGCTCGCTTCGGCCGGTCCCTGGGCGTTTTCGCGAATCGCCTGGTCGAGGCTGGCGTCGGCGGTCGGCAGTGTTCAGTCCCCCTACTGTTAGGCTTTCCGATTCGGGGGCAATCGGGCGGTGACGTTCCGAAAAGATTCCGGGTTGCCGCCGAAGCCGATCACGACGCCTGACGCTGGCACCGGCCAAACCGCGCTTGTGCGGACATCTTTCGTCCGGTAAGATTTCGTTACCACAAAGGAGCTTGGCCGTGCAAAACGATTCCGTCCGTTCGACTGTCCTCTGCTGCCTGAAGAGGTTTCTCGAATCCACAGGGCGACAGGCGGCAGAGCTGCACCCCGGTGCTCACCTCATGCAGGATCTGGGACTCTCCAGCGACGAGGGGGTGGATCTCGTCCTGGATCTCTGCGAAGCCCTGCATTGCGAACTGCCGCACGATTTCAACCCTTGCGTTCACGAATCCGAGCAGCGGGACCGTCAAATCTCCGAATTGGTCGAGCGGGTCGAGCATCTCGTCGCGAGCGCAGGGACCGCAGCATGAACTCCCCATCGACGCATCCCGCCGCAATCGGACAGCGACTGCGCTGGGCCCGCGAGCAAGCGGGCCTGTCGCAGGGGCAGGTCGCCCGCATGCTGGAATACCATCGACCGACCATCTCTCAGATCGAGGCCGGGAAGCGGATCGTCCGCCCGGACGAGATCGAGCGATTTGCCGACATCTACGGCGTGAAGGCGGTCTGGATCCTGCGCGGCGACGCGGCCTTTGCGGAAGAACAGGATCCGCGGATTGAACTGGCGGCGCGGGAGCTCTCGAAACTGCGTCGCGAGGATCTCGACGCCATCCTGCGGTTGATCAAAATCATGCGCACCGAGGAGAGCGACACGTATGGGTGATCGGACCTCCTTGGGGCGGATCGCGATGCGAAGTGCGCTGCAGCTGCGGCGGATGCTATCCGTTTCTCGCGAAGCCCCCGTCAACGTCTATGACGTGGCCCTTGCCCTCGGTGTCGAAGTCCAGTTCGTCGACCACCCATCGCTGGAAGGGATGTTCTATCGCGGACCGAATCCGAAAATCCTGCTCCCGTCGTGGCGGCATCGGCCGAAGGGACGCATCGCCTTCTCGTGCGCCCACGAACTGGGTCATTTTCAATTGGGGCACGGCACTCACGTCGACGAGTATCTCGACGATTCGCAAGGACGGGGACCAAAGTCTGACGCGGAGTTTGCAGCGGATACCTTCGCCGCGAGTCTGCTGATGCCGCGTCAAGCCGTCGTTGAGCGGTTCGTGCGGCGGCACTGGGACGTATCCCTCGCGAGCCCGACGCAGTTATTCATCGTGGCCGGAGAGCTCGGCGTCGGCTACACGACATTGCTGCAGCACATGTGCTACGGCCTCGAACTGGTAACCGATGGTTGGCTGAAGGATCGTCTCAAAGCGAGTTCCAAAGAGATTCGGCAGGCCGTCACGGGAGTGTGCAACCCGCCGCGGACCATCGTGATTGACGAGGAATGGTCCGGGAGCCCGATCGACCTGGAGGTCGGCGATGCCGTCGCTCATCTTCCCGGCCTGACGGTCGCTGGTGGAGACGTCATCGAAAGGGCAGGTGGTGTGGGAGACTACGCAATCTGGCTCGGTCGTCGCGCCGGAGAATCAAACCTCGAGATCAACGGCCGAAGACACCGCGTCCGGGTTGCCCGAACGGGCTATTGTGGACTGCTCAAGTACCGATTCCTCGACGATCCGGACGAAGCATGACTCTCGCGGGCCCCTTGGTGATCGAATCAACCTGTCTTTCCCACGCTTGGGGAAAGGCCTTCCTGCATGCCTTCGATACTCCCCGGCGCGGACTGTGTCCGCTGCTGCTCTCTGTCGACGGGCTGTTGAATCAGCCGCCGACGGAAGACCCGGTATTGCGTGCGAGGGTGGACGCGGTCCTCGCCGAGCACGGAATGAATAGTGTTCGCGTCTCTGGGCTGATGATTTTTCCTTACGAGATCTGGGTTCGCCGCGGCCGACCGCCTTGTGGCGCGTTTACCAATTTCTGTGTCGACCAACTGGCGCCTCGCCTGAAGGCACTCGATCGACGCAATGGGTATGGCACCTACTTCGAACGCATGATGCGATTTACTGGGCTTCGCAAGGGCCGCCCGCACACGGTCGATCAACTCGAGTTCGTGATCCGCTTGTTGAAGCGGTCGCGGAGGTCCAGACACTCCGCGCTGCAGATCGCGTGTTTCGATCCGGCCAAGGATCACACGGGACAGGCCGTCCGCGGCTTCCCCTGTCTGCAGCAGGTCAGCATTGCCCAGGACGATCAGCGCCGTCTGGCGATCAACGCCTACTACCCGACACAGTACATCTTCGATCGGGCTTACGGGAACTACCTGGGCCTCTGCCATCTCGGTCAATTCCTGGCTCACGAGACCAATTCAACCTTCGTGCGGCTCAGCTGCTACGTCGGCCAACCGATCCTGGGAAACGTCTCGAAGCGCGATGTGCGATCGCTGGCCGAGTTCGTGCGAACAAGAATCGACGGTGACGCCGGAGGAAAATCCGACAATGGCGACTGAATTGACTCTGCGCGAGTATCAGCGGGAGGCCGCACGAACCGATCAAATGTCTGGGAGTGACTTAACAGCGATGATGGTGCCGCTCCTGGGATTAGCAGGTGAAGCCGGTTCCCTGTTGACCGAATATAAGAAGTGGTTGCGCGAAGGGGACCGATACAAGCCGTTCACCGACCAGGTCGCGGAAGAAATCGGCGACATGTTGTGGTATCTCGCGAACATCGCCGCGAAGGCCGGCTTGGACCTGCAGGAGGTCGCGGAAGAGAACCTGGCCAAGCTGCACGACCGCTGGGCCCTGGCGGATCGATCGGGATCAGCCCTCTTCGTCCAGGGACACTACGACGAACATTTCCCGGAGACGGAGCGGCTGCCGCTCCGCATGCGCGTCGAGTTCCGCGAAGGCGTGATTGACGGCGCATCCAAGCTGGTGATCACCTGCGACGGGAAGCCCTTCGGCCATCCGCTCACCGACAATTCACATATCGAGGACGGCTATCGCTACCACGATGTGTTTCACGTCGCCTGTGCCATCCTGTTGGGCTGGTCACCGATCGTCCGCAAGTTCTTGAAGGTGAAACGGAAGTCCGTTCCCCAGATCGATGAAGTCGAGGACGGGGCGCGCGCCGCGGCGATCGAAGAGGCGATCTCGGCGTTCACGTTCGGAGCGGCTCGAGACTACTCGTTCTTCGACGGCTCCGATGCCGTCGAGTTCGGGATTCTTCGCACGATTCGCGTCATGACGCGATCCCTCGAGGTCCGCGACCGGAGTCTGCGAGATTGGGAAGACGTCATTCTCAAGACTTACGCAGTCTGGCGACAGCTCGTCGAGAAACGCGGCGGCGTGGTCGTCGGTGACGCTGCGACGAGAACGCTGCGCTATGAGCCACTCGCGCCCGTTCCGAAGGACTGAGGTCTCACGCGGCCTGTCGGCGCCGTCGTTTCGGATGGAACCGCTGCAAGGGCGTCTTGGCGGAGAGATAGAGCGGGTGACGCGGACAGCCGGCCTTCGTGACGCCGAGACAATGGACGTCATCCAAGCCCGCCAAGACGGCTGCGTCTCGGCTGAACAGCGCGCCGTGATTACCCCAGGCAGCGACGATGCGATCCGCCCGCACTTGTTCGACGGCGATCCAACGGTCGTTGTCGGGACCAATGGGATCGTCGACGTCGCTCAACGCCGACGGATCAGTGGTCCGGTAGGCGAACAGGTTGACGAGCGTCAGTGATCCGAATCCCCAACGCTCGGCAAATCCGAGGCAGCGACGAACCGTGGGATCGTCGCGCTGGTCGTCCGCCGTGGATGGATTCAGGCCGATGAACAGGATCCGCGGAAGGGAGCGGCTCCACGTGCGCGACAACGTGTACCGGTACGTCTGGCAAGGCGATAAGCGGGCTGATCTTCGCATCCGTGCTTCCAGTCCGTGAGCGTTCTTCGTTGACGTGGATCGAAGTCGTGATGTTGTATCGTGTTTCATGATCGCTGGCAGCCCCGGCCAGATCAAAGGGTGTGAGAATGATCCGCTGCCGAACCGACAGGGATCAGAAAATGCCTTTCCTGAGACGGCGTTGGCCGCGCATTCCCTGACGCCTCTCGCGTTGAATCTTCGATAGAGTAAGATTTCGGGACGAGGATTGGGGATTCGTCGTATCTGCCAACAGGGCTACTCCAAGAACTGAAGCCGCCACGGCGCAGCCCACGAGACCGTCGAGCCAGTGGTTGTCCGGCTGGCCGGGACGGGGCTTCCATTCATCGACGGTGCGGCCGCGGCCTTCGGTGCGGACGCGGTATTCGGCCGTGAGATGCTCGGCGAACAGCCGATGCGCCTCCGGCTGCTGGCCATAGAGCGCCAGCGACCCCTTGTCGGCCATCGCCACCGCCAGTCGCGCGAAGACGAACGACTTCCAGAAGTTCGTGTCGAACGAGACGTGCCGCACGGCCCGCTTGCCCATCACCCCCGGAATCCGCCAGTTGAGACCGGTCCGATCGCCCGGCCGCCGCTTGTAGTCGGCGAACGGCAGGCTCGAGGCGCCCACGAACCGCCCGTGACAAGGCAGCAGCACCGCCGCATGCGGCGACTGCCGGCAGAACTGGTAGACGACGTCGGTCGAGGTGCCCCAGTTCGCGTCGATCAGGCAGCGTTCGATACGGAACGAGGCCCCGTCCTCCCGCTGCCATTCCCGCGTCAGCTGCCGCTCGGTCAGCATCTGCAGACCGGCATAAATCGCACCTTCGAGTCCCGTGCCCGGCGCCGTTGAGGCCAGCGTCTTCGTGACGTCCCGGAGCGTGAAGTAGGCCCGCTGAGGATCGGGCCAGGCGCCGTATTCGAGCACCGCGCCGCTGAAGTCCTCGCCCCAGCCGCAGACGACGTAGAACAGCACCTTCTGCTGGACGTCGATGAACATCGTCAGGTGCTGGCAGCCGAGCGGCACGCGGCCTTTCGGCAGTCCGTTGAGCTTGGCAGCGATCTGGTCGGCGGTCAGCTCGTTTTCGTCGGCCTGCACCTCCGGCAGCGGCTCGTTCTGGTATTCCGCCCAGAAGGCCGCCTCGTCCTGGAGCTTGAGATTCATCGCATGCTGGATCGCCGAGAGCTCGTCGTAGTTGAACCGCTCCGGCCAGGCGATCGCCGCTCCGGCATCCATCTCAATACGGTGCCGGCGATAGAACGCCGTCGCCGCCGCACCGCCGTCCTCGTTGCGGAGGCCCTCAGCCCGGATCTCGGCGTAACGGTCCCAGAGCTTCGTCTCGGTCGGGAAGGCATAGACCATTCGCGTCCGTTCACCCTGCCAGGCGGGATGGTGATCCCGGTTGAGAATGCGGTCCGCCATGTCGCCGGGCCGGATCACGGTACAGGGCATGATCCCGGAGATCTTGTGCCCTGGTCCGGCGAGGCCGAGGACGGCACCGGCGAGGATGCTCTCCCGCTGCTGACATTGGGAGACGGAGCGGGCAGACTCGTCCGTCTGCGGATCGTCGAGCACGACGAGCGACGGCCGAACGCTCTTGCCGTCGGGCCGTTTGAACTTCATCCCGCGAATGCGGCCGGTGATTCCCGCGACCTTGATGATCGCGCCGCTGGCAAGCGTCCGGCCGTCGGGACGCACCAGCAGGCCGAGCCGTTCATCCTCGCTCCAGCCCTGCGGCACGAGCGTCGGCAGCACGATCGACTTGGCCGTCCAGCCGATATGCGTGCGTTCTCCGGCATAGAGCTGGCCGCCCGCGCGATTCGCGATCCCGTCAAGCGCCTGGATCGGATGACAGACCTCGGGATAGTCCGCCAGCAGCAGGTCGTTCGCATCGAGTTCGGTCTTGATCGATTCGAGCATGTCCATCGCATGCCCTTCGTCGCTGCCGATCAGGCAGACGAACTCGCGGTGGCCGTTGAGGACCGCCCAGATGCAGGCGCACTCGCAGATCGTCGTCTTCCCCGAGCCGCGCGGCATCGCCATCGCGAACAGGCCGCCGTGCAGCACGGCCTGTTCGATCTTGCGGAGCACCTTGAGATGGTCCGGGGACCAGGCGAGGTGAAACGACTGCGGAAAATAGGCCTCGCAGAAGAACTGGAAGTTCGTCGCTGCCTGTGATCGTCGTTCGATCGCCGCGATCGCCGGCAATCTGCCGATGTCGCGTCCCGTGGCGGAGAGTTCGGCGCTGCGCCGAGCCGCCCGGTCCTTGTGCTGCTCATAGGACGAGACGGCGGGAGAGGGCTTCGGATGGTGCCTCCGGCCCGCCAGCCAGGCGACGTAGCGAAACAGGTCGACGTGCCGCCCGTCGCCGATCCGGAAGCCGGCACGTTGCCGATCGCGATAGAGCTGCCGCTCGCTCGTCACCTCACCGAGCGGCGTCGAGTTGAGCAGCCGGACGAGTTCGCTCGGTTTGAGCTGCCGGGGATCAATCGCCACGCGCCGCCTCCAAGACGAGCCAGGCGGCGTAGCGGACGAGATTCAGCGTGCCGTCGCCGTTCATCGGGGCGCCGGCGGCGACGTCCGCTTCGAGCTGCTCGACCGTGATCGACCGGCCTCCGGCCTTCGAGAGCAGCTTCGCCGCGTCGGCGAGCGACAGCGCCGTCGGGCTGAGTCGGGGCTTCGACGGGGAATCGGTCATCGCCTGGTCATCCGACGTGATGTGTGAATCGCGGCGGCCGCGTGCCGCAACGTGCGGCGCCGTGCCGCCCGGTTCGCCGTTTCTTGGGGCTCGGGCCGCCTCGTCGTTCGCGGCCCGGCACGGGCCCACGACGGGCCGCGTCGCGGGTCATTGGAGTGACGGTCGCGTCCACCGCCACCCGCGTTTCGCCTGCAAAAACGCGGGTGTGACGCAAATGACGCCGGTTTCGGAATCTTCTGAAATCGGTCGCGAACATGGCTGGATGTGTCTCGGAAATCATGGCTTACATGTGTCACACGCGGGACGCACGGGCAACCCGCCAACGAACACCGCCAGCGACGGAGAACACGATGTACGAGACCTTCCAGGACGCGATTCGCGAGAACCTGACGCCGGCGGCGGTCGCTGCGATCGCTTGCCAGCTGCGATCGATCGACATCCCCAGCAACCGCGAAGTCGAAGGCGAGGTGAACGTCCTTGCCAAGGTGCTGATCGCGATGCTGGGGGCCGATGAATACAGCCGCCTCGTCGAAGACGAACTGGGATGGTGAGCCGAAACGCCCGCCCGGGCGTCGCGGCGGACCGGTTCCCGCCGCCTGACGATGGCAGCCGACCATCCCTCCCCGACGAAAGGACGACCGATGCCCGCGAACCTGACCGCGACCGAGCGCCGAGTGACCCGCGAAGCAGCGCAGGCGCTCGTCGGCCGCACTATCCGACGCGTGTTCTACCTGCCCGCCCGCACAGCGGACGACTTGTACTGGGACCACCGGCCGCTCGTCCTCGAGTTTGACGACGGTACGACGCTCTACGCCGCTTGCGACGAGGAGGGGAACGACGCCGGGGCCATGTTCGTCGATCGGGGGCCGCACTTCCTCTGCCTCGGACGCCTGCCGGTCGAGGGGAGGTGAGCCGTGCCCGCCCTGTTGCATTTGCCGCCCGGCACGCGGTTCCGACAGCCCGACCTGGGTCTGATCGGAACGCTGGTGCGGGTCAATGAGTGCTGCGCGATGGTCCGCGTCGACCAGCCCGAGCGCCTCGTCGCCATTCGCGGCAAGGGCGGCGCGACGCGGGAATTCTTCGCGCACCGGTCCACGCTCGTGGCGTGGACCCCGTCCGTGCGGGTCTTGCCTTTGGGGCAGACTCGCGTTGTTCCACCCCGTAACGAAGGAGACGACACGATGGCGACGACCAAATCTCAGACGACCAGGAAGTCCTCCGCGAAATCGGCGGCCACGAAGACGACGCCGGCCAAGGCCACGAAACCGACCAAGGCGAAATCCGGAAGCACCGAACGCAAACTCAGTGCCCTCGACGCGGCGGCGAAGCTGCTCGGCGAGGTGAACGCCCCGCTCACGGCGAAGGAGATGATCGAGACAATGGCCGCCCGCGGCTACTGGACCAGCCCCGGCGGCAAGACGCCGGAGGCGACGCTCTACGCCGCGATCATTCGTGAGATCGCGAAGAAGGGCAGCGACGCCCGGTTCCGGAAGCACGACCGAGGGCGGTTCGTGGCCAGCGCCGCACCCACCGCCAAGGCCAAGCCCGCCCCTACCAAGGCCCCGGCGAAGAAGCCCACCGCGAAGAAGCCCGCGAAGAAGACCACGACGAAATCGAAAACTGCGCCGGCCGACGGCACGGCGGGGCCGAAGGCCGTTTCCGACCTGTTCAAGATCTGAGGGATCACCATGACCACCGAACAACGAATCGCCGATGCCATTCGTGTCGTCGGCCTGAAGCTCGAAATGGCGATCGAAGAGGGCCACCGGTCGAGCCACATCGACGCGAGCGACCTTCTGGAAGCGCTGTTCGCGGTCGCCGACGAACTCGACCCGCCGCTGGCGGAACCGCAAATGTCGGATCAACCGTCGGATTGATCGCCGCCCGCGGGTTCCCCGCGGCAACGCCCCACGGTTCGCCCGTGTGGGCGTTTTCTCGTGATCACGGCCGTTCCATCGCCGGTGGGAAAAGGACGCGGCACGGGGCGACGTGGGCGATTCCCGGCCGGGATTCTCGATCGCGCGAACGCGCGTTCGGCCAGCGAATTTCCACGCCGAAAGAACTTTCCGGAAATCCGAAAAAACATGGGAACGTCGGCTTGAGGCTGGTTCAGAATCATGGCTTACATGGGACATACGCGGAACGCAAACGAAAACGAACACGCCAACCAACGCACGGAGACGACCATGACCAACGCCGACCTCGCCCGCCTGACGGGATTCACCAACCTCGATCGGATCGCCCATCGCCCCGACCGCCTCGAGCAGGCGATCGCCTTCGCCGGAGCGAAGCTCGACAGGCTCGAACCGAGTGTTCCGCTGCGGATCAAAGCCGCCCTCGCCGAATACGCGAAGCGGGCCACGCACCTGCTCGAAACCCCCGAACGCTACGACGACTGAAAACCACGAACCACCACACGGGAGCACGCCATGCGCAACGTCACCATCATGGGAATCGAGTACGACCGCCCGATCGACGCCGTGGACGCCTTGTTCTTCTACCCCGGCCGCGCGATTACCATCGGCGGCAAACATCTCATCGTCTCCGAAGAGGAATACGCCCGCATTGAAAGCCTCGACTTGCAACCGGCACTCTGGTCCCGGAGCACGAAACACGGCGGTCTGATGTGCGTTCCGGGCAGGCACGGTTGAACCTCGAACCTGGACGGCCGACGCCCCACGTTTCGCACGTGCGGGCGTTTTCTCGTGGGACGGGGAATCCGTCGCCCCGGCGGAAACGCCCCGACGTGGGCGAACGTGGGCGACTCCACGTCGCGTCGGCGCGGTGGCCAGGAACGGGAGCATGCCGCCTCGGTGAGGACGGTCCTGATTCTGGAAAATCATGCGCAATGCGGCTTGAGCCGTTCGGGAACGCATGGCTTCATGTGCATGTCGCGTCGAACGCGCCCCCAAGGAAACCTCGAACGGAAGACGATCATGACCCAGCACACCCTGGAACGCATCGCCGAATACATCCGAAGTAGCGATCTCCCCCGGAAGGAGCAGAAGCTCGACGGACTGCGGGCGGCGTACTACAAGCGACGTAACCTCACGCTCGTGGGCGACGTGCTGATGCATGACGGCATCGCGATCGACCCGTCCGAGCTGGAAAACGGGTATTGGCTGTAATCCCGGTCGCCGATCCTCCCGCGGAGTCCTCGGCGATCGTGTGTTCCGTTCCGGCATCATTCGCCCCCGACCCGTTCCGCTTTCCGCCCGGTGAACTGCTCGTAGCGCTGGACGATCACGTCGCAGTAGAGCGGGTCGAGTTCCATCAGGAGCGCCTTCCGGCTCGTCTGTTCGGCTCCGATCAGCGTGCTCCCCGAGCCGCCGAACAGGTCGAGGACGTGCTCGCCGGGACGCGAGGAGTACTGCATTGCCCGCACGGCCAGCTCCACCGGCTTCTCGGTGAGATGGACCATGCTCTGCGGGTTGACCTTCTTGACGTGCCACAGGTCGGTCGCGTTGTTGGGCCCGAAGAACGCATGGCCCGCCCCCTCCTTCCAGCCGTAGAAGCACCACTCGTGCGCGCCCATATAATCTTTGCGCGTTAATACCGGATGCTGCTTGTCCCAGATGATCGCCTGGGAGAAGTAGAGGCCGTGCTTTTTGAGGAACGGCGGGTAGTTCGCGCAGTTCGCATAGCCGCCCCAGATGTAGAAGCCGCGGCCGGCCACGAGCACCCGCGCGGCGTTGCCGAACCAGACGTCGAGCAGCCGATCGAACTCTTCGTCGCTGACGAAGTCGTTCGCGAGCGGCCGGTCCTTGGCCCGCAGTTTTTTGCCGGTCGGTTTCGCCTTCTCGGGATGCCGTTCGACGTCCAGCTTCTGGTGATGCGTCGTCCCCTGGAACGACGACAGGCCGGCGGCGATGGCGTTGTTGCTCCGCGGCTCGACTTTCACGTTGTAAGGCGGGTCCATATTGACGAGATGAATCGGCTCGCCGTCGAGCAGCCGGTCGAGATCGTCAATGCTGCCGCTGTCGCCGCAAAGCAGACGGTGCTCGCCGAGCAGCCACAGGTCGCCCAGTTGCGTGATCGCCTCGTCGGGCGGCGCGGGCACCTCGTCCGGATCGCAGTTTCCCTCCTTCAATTCCGGATTGAGGATCTTGTTCAGCTCATCGGGATCGAAACCGAGCAGGTCGAGATCGAAGTCGAGGCCCTGCAGGTCGGCGAGTTCGATGGGGAGCAGATCGTAGTTCCAGTCGGCAATCGTCGCCGTCTGGTTGTCGGCGATGCGGTAGGCCTTGATCTGCGCCGGCGTGAGATCCTTGGCGACATGCACCGGCACTTTTTCCATGCCAAGCTGCTGGGCGGCCTTGTAGCGGGTGTGACCGACGATGATTACGCCTTCCTCGTCGACGACGATCGGCTGGCGAAAGCCGAACTCGCGGATCGAGGCCACGACCGCCGCGACAGCGTCGTCGTTGAGACGGGGGTTGTTTTCGTAGGGACGGATCGACGTGAGGGAACGCAGTTCGATCTGCATGCGGGGTTCTCCGGGACGGTCAGGCGTGATCGGGGGTGTCGTCAATCGGCATCGGAAACGAACACGGGTCCGTCGTTTCGAGGTCGGCCTCGAGCCGCCGGAGCCGACGCCACTCGCGGAGCGGCACGAGGATGACCTCGGCCCGCCGGTAGCGGCGGACAATCACCGGTTCGCCGGACCGGGCGACCTGGCGGACCGTGAAGCCCAGCGATCCCCGCAGTTCGGTGACGCCGACCTCGAACTCGAACGACGATTCCCGGTCGCGGGCCATCGGACATTCCGGTCCTGTACAAGAAAGAAAGTCAGCCCCATTCCGCGACGGTTCCCCGTGGCGTAACCTATTTCTGCGTCAAGGGAAGGAACCATTCCCCGTAACGTAAGTCTCGATCCTTATGTTGCAGACCAGGAGGCTCCTGAGCAGCGATCAGGATCTGCGCATCCGGCCGCTCCTTGCCGTCGTCCGAAGTGTGCTGGGACGACACCCATGCTGGGACAACTCGCAACTGACTTTCCGACGGCTGCTGGTGGGTGGTGGG
>JBAQZJ010000089.1:0-3600 GCA_049790855.1 Planctomycetaceae bacterium
GGCCCGACCCGCCGGCTGACGCCTGCGGCTCGCCTGTTAAAAGAAGCCTCACGCAAAGACGCAGAGATCGCAAAGAGGATTGCCGACGACGGTCTTCCTTTGCGTCTCTGCGTGAGATCAATTCTTCATGAAGTTCCGTCCGACTCACGGCTGCGGCGTTGCCGGCGGAACTCCAATCGCTTCGCCGCCGGCAGGCGTGACCAGCCCTTTAAACACGTCGCGGTCGACACTTGTCGCGATGAACCGCACGGCCCCGTCGCAGAACAAGGCGAGGAAGCCGCCGGTGTGGTTGCCGCCGAGGTCGTTTTTGATCAGTTCATCAACTTTGGCGGGGTCGAAGGGAATGTCCTCCGGCTTCGTCCAGGGCACGTCGCGCTTCGCTTCGACGACCATCAGCGTGTTCGACGTGCCGTCGGTGATCTGCGGGAAGCCCGGTCCTTTGCCGCCTTTTCTGGGATCGATCGGCTTGTCGGTGAACAGCGTGCTGCCGGCTGCCGGCGGCGCGGCGAATCCCCCCGTGCCATCCGGAGCCTCCGCACCGTCCGCTGGCGGGTCGGTCACCGCGTTCGCACTTGTCAGCAGGTAGTAGCTGGTGCTCGTCGGAGCCGATTCGCCGTGCGACGGGTCGCGGTACACCTCGGGCATCTGTTCGAGAATCGTCTTGTTGTGCTCGCTGTCCCAGGGTTCGTTCTTGCGGTAATACTCATAGAGATTCCCTGCTTCGACGAAGGGCAGGATTTCGACTCGCCACGACCGCTCGACGCCGTTCTCGACGATCACGGCCGGCGGCAAGAAACCGTAGACATCGTGATAGTTGTGAAACGCGAGGCCGATTTTCTTGAGGTGGCCCATGCTCTGCGTGCGCCGCGCCGCCTCGCGGGCCTGCTGGATGGCGGGCAGCAGCAAGCCGAGGGCGATCGCGCTGCTGCCGCCGGCTTCGGCGGTCAGCGTCACGTCGACGCCGGCGGACTCGACCTTCGCTGTATTGAGCAGTTTCTCGGCGATCGGGATGAACATCTTCGCCAGTTGTTGCTGCTGCAGATTCTGTCCGCCGGCCTGGCCCTTCACCTGTCGCAACGTGTTCTTGCCGAGCGTGACCAGCGCCCGCAGCGTCTCGGCGACACGACCGGCCGACGATTCGTCATCGGCTTCGGCATATCCCCGCAGGCCCGGTTCGCCACCGAGCACCAGCCCGACGCCGGCGATCTTCATGTCGTTCAGAGCAGGCATGATCGGGGCGAGCATCATCCCCACTTGCGCTTCTTGCCCCCGACCCTTCTCGAACAGCTCTTTGCGAAGGAGCGAAGAGAGCGTCTCGGCGTCGATCAGCACGCCGAGGGCCGGCTTGCCGAGTTTGTCGTCGATCTTCAGCCACGGTGACGCCGCGCGATTGAGTTGACCGCCGACGAGCATCGCCGTCAGCGTCGCCTCGTCCTGCCCGGCGAGCAGCGTGCGGTCGTCGGGCATCGTGACGATCGTGTCCTTACCGATCTGATAGAGAATCCCGCCAAAGGTGGTCGTTTTCGACGTCGCCGCCTTCTCGATGACGCTCCGGTCGATCGGCTTGTTCAGCCGGACGGCGAACGCGGCAGGCTCGTGCGACGATTTGTGAGTCGGCAGGATGCCCATCGCGACGGTTTCGACTGCTCGGGGAGTGACTCCCGCTTCGCGCAGCGTCTTCCACATCGGGTCTTTCGATACGGAAACGAGTTCTTCGACCTGGGCCGCGAACGGCTTGATCGCTTCGTCTTCCAGCAGTTCCGCCGGCCGGTTCACCATGACGAACGTCGCGGTCGCCGGGATGTAGACGACGGGCGAGACGCTGGGTTGCGTGTCTTTTTCCGCCGCGAGATCGCCTGGCTCGGCGGATTTCTTCAGGGCATCGCCATCGTCCGCAGCAACGTCTGCGGCGGGTTGTTCCTCGGGATTCTGAGCCGTCACCGGTCGAAAGCCGGCGACGGTGATGCCGAACAGCAGCAGGCCGGCGACCGAGAGCGTCCGCAGCAACGGAGCGGGGTGGTCGGCGGCGCGGCGGGGATCGCGGAGCATCTCGATTCTCCTCAGAAAGGTTCGACGTGACGGCAAGAACGCGCGGGCCGGCCACGCGACGCGGCCGTCCGAGCGACGAAGGGCGAGTTCCGCAAGTGTTCGCAAATAGACGGTCCGGCCGCCGGAAACCGACGCGGCCAGCGCATCGGCGGCCAGTTCCTGTTCCAGCCGAAGTCGTCCCGCGAGCCAGTGCAGCAGCGGGTGATAGAAATGCACGGCGAGCGCCGTTTGTGCGGCGACCGCCGCCAGATAGTCGCGACGTTTGACGTGAGCCAGCTCGTGCGCGATCACCGCGCGGCGTTCGGTCTCCGTCCAGCCGTGCCAGTCGGACGGCAGAAGCAAAACGGGCTTCCGCCAGCCGGCGGTCGCCGCGGTGGCGACCTCGTGCGATTCGCGCAATTCCACCGGCGTCGTACACGACAGTTCGGCATGAAGCACGTCGACGAGGCCGAACAGCGTCGGGTCGTAGACCGGCTTCGCCCGCTGGATCGTTCGCCGCACCGACCAGGCGCCGAGAGCCAGCCGGACTGCTCCCGCGACAGCGGCAGCCACGAACAACCATGCGACGACGACGCGCCAGCGAAGCGGCTCAGGGGACGGCGCCGCTGCCGCCGTTCGAGCGGACGGCTGCGGATCGTTCAGCCCGCTGACGAACCCGTTCCAAGCCGCCGTCCACACGCTTGCGGTTTCGCCGTCCGTCGATCGAGGGGCAACATTCGATCCTTCGGCCGGACGTGCCTCGGCGACGGTTTGCGACGTCGCGCCGCCCGCGACGACCGCAATCGATCGCGTTTCACGCAGCGGCTCCCATTTCGGCCACGGCGAGAACGCCAGCGGCGCGAGCAACGCCGCGACGACCAGCCCGGCGAGGGCCACGCCGCCGCGAGCGGTGGCGCCGCCTCGCGACGACAGGAGATACGTCGCGACGGCGGCGGTCGCGACGGCGGTGACTTGAAGGACGCACCATAACAAAGTCGCACCGATGCTGGTCATCGTCGGTTCTCCTTTTCAGTCGCCTTGAGAACTTCGGTCAGCACGGCGCGTTCCTGTTTCGTGAGTTTGCGCGATTCGACGAGCCGCACGAGCAGCGCTTCGCGCGAGCCGCCGAACACTCGCTCGACCAGATCGCCGAGCAGACTGCCGGACACCTCGTCGAAGGTGCGGGCCGGGGCATAGCGGAAGGGTCGCTCGCCGTTCGTCTGCGTGACGAAGCCCTTCTCGTCGAGAATGCGGAACAGGGTCGCGACCGTCGTATAGGCCAGGTTGCGGCCCCGCCGGGCGAGTTCGTCGCGGACGTCGCCGACGGTCAGGCTCTCGTCGCTCGAGTTTGGATCGCGTTCCCCCGAGAGATCCCAGACGGCGTGCATCACCTCCAGTTCGCGTTCGGTCAGCTCTTTCGTCTTGGGTCGCGCCATTTCGATCGTCTCCTGGGCCGTGCCAGATGTTTGGTTCTTTAGATTTGGTTTTATCGTAATCGGTCCGGCAGAGAATGCAATCGCAAAAAATCCGCTCCTGTGCATACTCGTGGCGAGCGGCAGGCGTCAGCCTGCC
>JBAQZJ010000090.1:0-3608 GCA_049790855.1 Planctomycetaceae bacterium
CCGACATACTCGGCAGTCAAAAAGTGGCGACTGCCGATCAAAAAGCCACCGGCTACGGGCCGGCACTCGCCGGACCTTCATGACGTGTTCACGCGATCCGTCACAACCGGCATTCTCGCCGTGATCCTTCAACTTGACTCAAGGCGGACATTCAGAGCGACCGATGAACCCAATGATTCGCGCGCCGCCCGTTTGCGCAAGGACCGTGCTCACGCCATGCATACGACCACCGCATCACGATCGTCGCGGATTCTGACGGTTCTGGCGTTCAGTGCCGTCGCGGCAGGCTGCGCATCGACGAAAACGTCGAACACCGGCCGGACCGCGATGGAGCAGATGTTGATCTCCAACGCCGTCGACCAGTCGCTCGACAAGATCGATTTCCAGCCGCTCGCAGGTCGCTCGGTCTATCTCGACGTCACCTATCTGGAGTGCATCGACAAGAACTACGTCATCGCAGCGACGCGCGACCGCATTCTGCAAGCGGGCGCCAAGCTGACGGCCAAGCCCGAAGACGCCGAGGTCGTCGTGGAAGCTCGGGCCGGCGCGGTCGGCACCGATCAGACCGAGTCGTATATCGGCATTCCCGAAGTCGCGATGCCCGGCCCGATTCCGATCGCGATTCCGCAGATCAAGATGTGGAGCCGCACCGCGCAGACCGGCACCGCCAAGATCGGTCTCGTCGCGATCGAAGCAGGTTCGCGGACGATCCTCGGCCAGGGCGGATCGACGCTCGCCCGGTCTGACGACAACAACACGTACCTGTTCGGTCTCGGCCCCTACCAGAGCGGCTCGGTGCGACGGGAAGTCACGCACGGCCTGCACAAAAACCCGCGCCAGACGTTGCCGTCGACGATCGCCTTCACAGCCCCGCCCCTGCCGGGCGAACCGGGCCGCGTGCGGCTGGCCAGTTCGGACGACGACGGCACCCTCGAACCGGCCGAAGAAGAAACGACGCCGGCACCGGTCCCGGAAGTGATCGTTCCGGCGGGCGAAGCCACGTCACCGTGAACTTCACCAAGGCGAGCGGTCGGCGTCAGCCTGCCGGTGCGCGACCCGTTCCTGTCGCGGCCCCTTGGCGTAGTAGTAGCCATGTTGTAGCAATGGGTGGCGGGGTCCAAGGGCGGATGCACGTGGCCCCGGACGCTTGGCGTACTTCGCCCACTTCTCTTGTTCAGAGCGTCGAACGTCCGGGGCCACGCCCTTCGGGGCTCAGGCCCCGCCACCCACCACGTCAACGAGAGGCGCGGAACGGTCTGAAGAGCCAGGCCAACGCGCGCACCAGCCACGGTTCCGTCGACTGATCGTGCCAAACGCCTCGAGCATCACGAACGCGCCGATGGCCCGCGATCTCAATCCTAGTGCCCGGTGAGTGATCGATGAACTCGATTGAATCCGGTGAGAACCAGAACGTGTCGCCCCGTTCATCGAACATGACAGCGATCGCAAAGTCCGCCTCCGATTCCCCAATCACATCGACACCGGTGATGGATGGCGTCGTCTCGCCGTACACCTGACCGATCATGCCGGCGAGGCCGAGATCGGCGGTGACTGGCGTTGAACATACGCGAACGGTGTCGCCGAAACTGATTGAATCCATTGAACTGCATCTCTCAGAATCTGACCCTTCACGGCACCAGCACGATCTTCCCCTCCAGCGTTCCCGCCCCGTGCAGCGTGTTCTCTTCCTGAAGGCGGTGCGCCGCGGCGGCTTCGGCAAGGGGAAAGGTCTTGCCGACCTGCGGCTTCCAGTTGCCGGCTTCGTAAAGCTGGCCGAGATGTCGGCCGGCTTCTTTCTGTTCTTCGGAACTGGCGTTGAACATCGCGAAGCCGAAGATTCGCAGGTCGTTCGTATAGAACTTGCCGAGCGGGAACTCGGGCCGGGCATCACGGCCGGCCATCAGGACGATGCGGCCGCGCTGACGCATCAGGCCGACCGTCCGATCGAGGTTCGGTTGCCGCTGCGTCTCGAACCAGACGTGAAAGCCCTTGCCGTCGCCTTCCGCTTCGACGAACCGGCGAAGGTCGTCTTCGATCGCAGGCGAGTTGTAGTCGAGCACGAGGTCGGCCCCCAGCCGGCGGGCGTGCTCGCGCTTCGCGGTCGTCCCGGCGGTCGTCACGACTTTGGCACCAACGCTTTTGGCGAGTTGCACGACCGTCGAGCCGACGCCGCCAGTCCCGCCGTTGACGAACACCAGCTCGCCGCCCTTCAGCCCGGCATGCAGGAACAGTCCGAGGTGAGCCGTGATTCCGACGAGCGCTCCCGCCGCGGCCTCGGTGTCGCTCATATCGGTCGGCGTCGCGTAGCACCATTTCGCGTCGACTGCGATGTATTCGGCGAACGTTCCCTGCCGGCCGAACAGTCCCTGGTTGCTGCCCCACACGCGCTCGCCGACCGTGAAGCCTCGCACCTCGTCGCCGACCCGCTCGACCGTGCCGGCAAAGTCACAGCCGACGACGTAGGGGAACGGAATCGGCATCGCGACGACGCCCGACCGGATGTACGTGTCGATCGGATTGACCGCGACGGCACCGACGCGAATCAGCAACTCGTTCGGTCGCGGTTCCGGGATCGGCATGTCGGTACACCGGATGACCTCCGGCGATCCCGTTTCGTAGATCGCTGCCGCTTTCATGTGTCTGCCCCGTCTGAACCCGCGTCCGTCAACCGGCATTATAATGGCGCGCACGCCGCTGATGTTCAGTGCCAACCGGCACGGCGGGTGGCTGGGGACGGGCCGGGTTCAGCGATGCTGCCCCGTGAGACGTGACCGGCCCGCCCCCAGTGAGGCGACGCCAAACGCGGCACGACTGGGGGCGACGCGATCACGCCGGCGAACAACCACGCTTCATGCGCGTCGACCCCAGCCACCCCGGCAGCGGCATCCGTACCGGTGGAGCTGACCGGCTCCTGAACGGGCACACATGCATTCCCGGTCGGAACCGCACCCATCTTGAGCGAACGATCGTCCGCGGGGCAGATTCGATTCTCGATTCGGCCATCGACCGGCCGATGGGAAGAAGCGACAGGAAGTCCGGGCCAATCGTCGTTCGCGTCCGAAGCGTCAAGGAGGTGCAGGATGCCGATCTGGCCAGTGGTCCGCCGGTCACGTCCCGGTTCGACGCGATTGACGATCGCGATCGCGTTGCTCGGTCTGCTGCTGACGACCGGTTGCCGCGGCGATCAGTCGCGACAACCGGGGCTGTCGCCATTCCGTCCGTTTCCTTGGCTCACGAAGAAGGACGACGCACCGCCGCGCGACGATTTCTCGTTGAAGCCGATTCCACGCGGCGACACGTCGACGCCTCCGCTGCCGCCTCCGCCGTCACGGTCGTTCTCGCCGCCCGCGGCACCCGCTCCGGAAGCGGCGGGACCGGCCGCTGCCGGAGACTATTACGGCGTGCGGCCGACGGCCGCCGAAGAATCGCAAGCGGCGAACCCGTCGTGGAGCCACCGGTTCCGCAACCTGTTCGGCAGCGAGCCAGAAGAGGCGACGACCGATTCCGTCATCGACCAGGCAGATACCGCACCGCTGCTGCGACCGGTGCCAGGCTCGTAACGGTTCGACCGCGCGAGAATGTCGGACGAGCGGGACGTGGTCCCTCGC
>JBAQZJ010000091.1:0-4732 GCA_049790855.1 Planctomycetaceae bacterium
GGCAGAGACGGCGGCGCTGATCCAGTAAACGGCAGGCATCGGGGCGATACAAGAGGCCGCTCGCCGGATTTCCCCAATCGTCACGGCCCGTCCTGTGGCGGCGTGGAAATCAGGTTCCGGCGGGCAACCTGTTGAGAACCGTCCATTCGGGGAGTAGGATATCGCGGTATCGACTAGGGACAGTCTTGAGGAAAACATTTCAATTTCCGCCCGCAGCGGGAGAGGCCGGCAGGTGACGCCGGCTGGAATCCATCGGGCGGAGCAGTGTTTCGGAGTGCGAAAGTCATGATCGACAACCAGCCGGTCGGTTTGACGAAAGACCAACTCGACCTCGTGCTTCGCGGCCTGCGGTTCGTCCGCAGCTCGATCTCGATGGAATTGCTCGATTATTCCGACGAAACCGCCGCCCGCCGGTCAAGCCAGCTTCGCGAAGTCGACAGTCTCGTCCGTCAGCTCGACGGCAAGGCCGAACGGGTCGCCGCAGGGGTTTAGTCGCCGACGTTAGCCGTCGGGCTTGTCCGACGCGCCCCGCAAGCGGGGCGGCTGACCGCTTGTGCCCGGGGCCTGCCTACGGACGAACGGCTTCATGTTTTACCGCCGCGTTTGTGTCGAGGCGTTCGCCCACACGCTTCCGCCGCACGTCGTTTCCAGCGTCGAGCTTGAGCGACGGCTGTCACCGATGTACGAACGGCTCGGTCTGCCGCACGGCCGACTCGAGTTGATGACGGGCATTCGCGAGCGGCGGTTCTTCGATCGGGGAACGAAGCCCGGTACCGTCAGTTGCGAAACGGCCCTCAAAGCGCTCGCCCAGGCAGGACTGGAACGTCGCGATTACGGCATGCTGATTCACGGCAGCGTCTGCCGCGACCAGATGGAGCCGGCGACCGCCTGCGTCGTTCACCAGGCCTGTCGGATGCCGGCGATGTCCCCGGCGATCGACGTCAGCAACGCCTGTCTCGGTCTGCTGAGCGGCCTGCTGTTAGTCGCCGACCAGATCGAACTCGGCCACATCCGGGCCGGCATCGTCGTCGGCACCGAAACGGGCCGCGATCTCGTCGAGAGCACCGTCGAGTGGCTGGCGACCGACCCGAACGTCACCCGCAAAGACGTGAAACGCGCCTTCGCGAGCCTCACGATCGGCTCGGGTTCAGCGGCGATCGTGCTGTGCGACGAGTCGATCAGCCGTCGCAAGGCGAGACTGCTCGGCGGAGCCGTGCTGACCGACACGACGCACAATCAACTCTGTGCGGGCGGCCTGGAAACCGGTCGCGGCGACGGTCGGCCGATGATGGACACCGATTCCGAAGGACTGCTTCACGCAGGTGTGAATCTCGCGACGGCGACGTGGGACGGCCTGCTGACGAACCTCGGCTGGTCGCCGCGCGACGTCGCCAAAACGGTGACGCATCAGGTCGGCAAGCAGCATCGCAAACTGCTGCTCGACCGGCTGAACCTGCCCGAGTCGCTCGACTACCCGACCGTCGAATTCCTCGGCAACACCGGCGCCGTCGCCCTGCCGACCGCCGCCTCGCTGGCGATCGAAACCGGCCACATCCAACCCGGCGACACCGTCGCAATGCTCGGCATCGGCAGCGGCTTGAGTTGCACGATGCTGGGGATGGAGTGGCGGTAGGTCGCTACAACGGACTTTCAAGTCCGTTGGGCGTTCGCGCGATCCCACGTGGAATGCACCAAGGCACGTCGTCACCACAGTTTGGCCCGTAGAGCGGAAAATCGATTAGTGAAGATCAGCGCCGATTAGCGTTCCGCTTGAAAGTGTTTTGGAACACTGATCGACGCTGATCTTCGCTAATTGGCAATTGGGCAGGGACGGATCAAGCCCGGATCGCGCTGCGACACGATGAATCAACATCTGCGGGGGGACTGCTTTCCAGCGGTGAATCCTGCTCGGAAGCGAATGGTGAATCATCCTGTGGCTCCGCTGCCCAGCCTGGTCTGGCTGGGCCACCCGGCGAGGGTGACGATTCCGGTTGCGGGTTTTCGAGTCGGCGGTACGCTGGTTGGAATGGTCGATCAGCACGAGCGGTCCGAAGATCGGAAGCGAAAGGGAGACCCTGCCGACGATCCCGATGGATGTCTCGGCGGGTTGATTTTGACCGACGGCGTGTTCTCGCTGCTGACGCTATTGCCGGACTTCATGGCAGTGCCTCTGCTGTTGCTATCCGGGGGCGGCTGCCTGCTGGCGCTTATCTGCACCGGGATCGCCACCGGGATCGTCATTTACTGGGCAGCATGACCACCGCCGAAAGCGGATCGGGCCGGGTGTGACTACCCGGCCCGATTTATTTTGCGAGAATTGAGATCAGGACACTACCAGAAAATCCATTAGCGAAGATCAGCGTTCCTCATAAACGGGTATGGAACACTGATCGACGCTGATCCTCGCTGATTCGTCAGTGTCGTTCGAGGGGAACATGCCGATTCGTGGCATTCGTTGGTAATTCAACGTCTCCCCGGGCCTGCGAGAACGCAAGCGTTTAATCGAGACGTATCTGCAGCAACGCCAAATCGTGGTCGACCATCGAGTGTACGAGTTGCTCGAAGGTCATCGTCGGTTTCCAGCCCAGCACCCGGCGGGCCTTGGCGGCGTCGCCTTGAAGGATGTGGACCTCGGCGGGGCGGTAGAACTCCTGGCGGACGACGACGTGATCTTCCCAGTTCAGTCCGGCGCGGGCGAAGGCGATTTCGCAGAACTCGCGAACGCTGTGTGTCTCGCCAGTCGCGATGACGAAATCGTCCGGCTCGTCCTGTTGCAGCATCATCCACATCGCGCGAACATAATCGCCCGCATAGCCCCAGTCGCGTTTCGCGTCGAGATTGCCGAGCGGTAATTCGTTCGTCTGTCCGGCCTTGATGCGGGCCACGTGCCGCGTGATCTTGCGGGTCACGAACTCGAACCCGCGCCGCGGTGACTCGTGGTTGAACTGGATTCCGCCGGCGATGAACATGCCGTACGCTTCGCGGTAATTCCGGGCGAGTTCGAAGCCCGTCACCTTCGAGATGCCGTAGGGACTGCGAGGGTGAAACCGCGTGCGTTCATTCTGCGGCACTTCCTCGGCATGGCCGAACATCTCGCTCGTGCCGGCGAAGTAGACGCGGCAGTCGGGAACCGAGCGATGGACCGATTCGAGCACGAAGTGCGTGCCGTCGATGTTGACGCGGAACGTCGAGAAGGCGTCGTCGAAACTGTAGCCGACGAAGCTTTGGGCGGCGAGATGGTAGACCTGGTCGGGGCGAACTTCCGAGATCGCCGCGAACACGCTCGGATAGCTGTCGAGACTCGCGGCGTGCAGGTGCAGGCGATCGAGCAGGTGCGCGATCCGACTGAGGCGATGCTCGGGATCTTCCAGTGCGACACGCCGCACGATGCCGTGAACCTCGCAGCCTTTCTCGAGCAGCAGTTCGGCGAGATAGCTGCCGTCCTGCCCGGTGATGCCGGTGATCAATACGCGCGTCATCGACGATCCGTCGGTCGTGAGGTGAAGATCGAGAACCCGCTCGTCGGTCGATCATACCAGCGGAACGCCGACCGCGCGCTCGCCTGCGTCCAGATCACTGCTCTAAGCCGCGATGAAGCGACGTGACGACCGCGTTACGTGTGCACGTTGATCCGCTTCGGCTTCGCTTCCTCCGCCTTCGGAACGGTGATCGTCAGCACGCCGTCACGGAAGGCCGCGTCGATCTTGTCGGCGTCGGCGGCCGCCTCGAGCGGAATTACGCGACGGAAGGTGCCGCAACTGCGTTCGACGCGATGCCACGTCTTGCCTTCGTCTTCGTGCTCCTGCTTCCGCTCGCCGGTGACGACGAGGTGCCCCTGCTGAAGCTCGATGGTGACGTCCTCGGGCTTCATGCCGGGCAGGTCGAGCGTGATTTCGTAATCGTTCTCCGATTCCGCCACGTTCGCCTGCGGATGGAACATCGTGGCGGCCCAGGAACTGCCGTTGCCACCCTCGAAGAACTGGTGGAACAGCGCGTCGAACTCGCGTCGGAAATCGTCCACGAGTCCCGACCCACGTCGGTCGAACAATGTCATGCCGGTCATCGCAATTCCTTCTCTTGGCGGCCCCGCGACCGCAGCGCGAGACCGCCACGCTTCCGCCCCGGTTCCTTGCATCGTGCCGGTCCGCCGGGGACGGTCACGGCGGCTCGGCCTGCAATTCCCACATTGCATCTCTTCAAATTCCTACGCTGGCGCGGCTCCGATCGTTGAAAAAAAGTGAGCGAGAGCCGGCTTGGCGACCGGTCATCAAGCCGGTTTGGTCGAGACATTCGGAGACGAGGCGATCGGCTCGGCGTCGTCGCTCGACGCCTTGTCGTCTGGACAGGAAAATTCCGGGCGAACAGGTCCGGTCGGCCCCGGTTGCTCGGGTGGTCGGGCAACCGGCCTCCGGTCGTGCCGGGTATCCGCCAGAGGCGCGGTCGGATATCGTTTCGGAGAGCGGGCGATTGTCGCAGAGGACAGCAGATGAACACATGCGGCTCTTCGCCGACGATGGCGGCCGACGTCGCGACCCAGACCCTCGCCGAGAAACCGGCGGGCCGGTCGCGAACGATCCGGCTGGTTCTGAATCTCAACGGCGCCATCGACGGCCGGCTGCGCGCCGCGGTGTCGCGGTTGCGTGCTCTGAATCATCGGGTCGATGTTCGCGTCGCGTGGGATCCGGCCGACGCCGTGTTCTTCGCTCGAGAAGCGGCGGAACAGGGATACGAC
>JBAQZJ010000092.1:0-31352 GCA_049790855.1 Planctomycetaceae bacterium
GCAGGGGGCCGCGCGGCCCGCCCCGGCTCGCCGTACCACTCCAGCATTATCGCGCCCGCACGTTCGTCGCAATGCCGAACACCCGACTCCGGTGAAATCCGGACCACGGGTGAAACCCTGAAATCCGGCCGCGAAGGCTCGCAAAAATCCGTCCGTTGACGTACGACGGTGGCCAGATCGGTCGCTGCACCGGCGACCGCCCAAGGCTTGTGACCCGACTTCCAAGAAAAGGATGCAACCCGTGCCTCGATCATTCCCCCGCCACGCATGGGCGATGGCATTGCTGATCGTTCCAGCCGCCGCAGTCGCTCAGCAGAACGAACAGCCCCGCAGTACACGCCCCGCGCAAAACGGACAGCCCGCTGCCGATGCGCCGCCCGCCCCGGCAGGAGCGGCGGAGTTCAAGTCGTTCGAGGAGAAACTTAGCTACGTCCTCGGCGTGAACACGGCCCGCCGCATGCAGCAGGACAAAATCGATCCGGATCCTCAGGCGTTCGCACGCGGTTTCGTCGACTCGTTCACGAAGGAGCAGCCCCTGCTGAGCGACAAAGAGATGACGGCCGTCCTCAATGAATTCCGGGCGCAGCTTCAGGCGAAGGCCGAAGCGGAACAACAACAGCTCGCCGAAGGCTGGGAAGCGGCATTTTCCAAGGAAGCCGCCGGCGAGCCGAAGTCGACCGAGAGCGGCATCAAATACGAGGTCATCGCCCAGGGCAAAGGCAAAAAGCCGGCGGAGACCGACGTCGTCGTCGTGCATTACGTCGGCAAACTGAAGGACGGCGAGGTCTTCGACAGCTCGATCGCTCGCGGCGAACCGGCGGTTTTTCCGCTGAACGGAGTGATCGCAGGTTGGACGGAAGGGTTGCAGCTCATGCCGGTCGGGTCGAAGTATCGCTTCCAGATTCCCTCGAAGCTGGCCTACAAAGAAGAGGGCTTCGGCAACGCCATTCCGCCGAATGCCGACCTGACGTTCGAGATCGAATTGCTGGACATCGCGCCCCCGCAAGGGCCGCCGCCGGGCGAAGCCCCGGCCGCCGACGCACCCGCCGAAGATGCTCCCGAGGCGCCGCAGGAATAATGCGAGGCTTCGCATGGAACTGCTCGAAGTCCATCCGCCGGGGGCGGGTGGGCTTCGCTTTTTCAGCGACAGATCGTTTCGGGTACGATGCAACAAGACGCTGCTTCAGAACCGAACAGGGGAGGGCGAGGCTCCCGCCGATCCGCACGGACCCTGCGCATTCCTTGCGACGAACGGCGTTTGGGAAACCCGGAATCTTCGAGATTCCGGGTTTCTGGTCGGGGGCGCCCATAGACCGTGCGGTTCGGCAGGAGCCTCACCCTCCCGTTGAAAAGTTTCCATGCCCGACGAATCACCGATTGAGTTCCGTGCTGCGAAGTCGGGCCTGACGGTCGCCGACTGGCTGGCGGATCGAACTCGCCGCGATGCGACGATCTATGCCGGCTCGGCCGCCGTCCTGATGTTCTGCGCGATGCTCGCGACGTTCGGAACGTTCGGCGTCACGGCCGGCGTGTTGCTGGCCTTGAATGCGATGACGTGCGGCGTCTGGCGGTCGTTGGTATTACTATTGGCATGCGGCGTCGTTGCAGGGCTGTTTCAGCTGCAACGAAAAGTGGACGGCGACGACCTGGAGCCCGTGCAGGTCAATGCCGGTCCGCGGGGAATCGTGACGCTTCAGCTATCGCGGCTGACCGGCAACAGTTGGTTGATGTTCCTCGACAATCCGTCGGTCGAGTTCAACCCGATCGCGCGGATCGGATTGACCGTGATGCTGCTCGCTCCGCGACTCGCGAGTTTGAGCGTGCGGATGTGGCGTCTTTCACGACGAATGCAGACGATGGACGTCGCGGCCGTCGGTGCGGGACTCGATGCGATGATGCAGTCGGGCCGGGGGATCTCGATCGGCGAACTGTTGCAGGAGTTTCCCAACGTCGAGCCTCAGCGATTCATCGGCGACCTGACGATCGTCGACGGGGTGATTCTGCTGTCGAGCGATCCTCCGAGCCTGACGGTGACACCGTCGGTCCATGAGGAGTTCGACGAATGGAAGAAGGAAGTGCGCCGTAAGCGCCGGGCGTGAAAGTGTCGCTGAACGACGTGTTTCCCTTGCCGATGACCGGTCCAGAGAGCGACGCCGATCCTGAAACAGGGCTTCGGGCGGCGTTCCGCCTCGTCGGCGACGACGGGATCGCCAGGCTCGTCGCGGCGTTTTATCGCCGCGTACCAGACGACGAGATTCTTGCGCCGATGTATCCGCAACGCGACCTCGCCGGTGCGGAAGCGAGGCTGCGCGACTTTCTTCGGTTTCGATTCGGCGATCGGCCGGACTACGTCGAGCGACGGGGGCACCCGCGACTGCGGATGCGGCACGTTCCGTTCGCGATCGACGCCGCCGCCCGCGATCGCTGGGTCGCACTGATGGATGCGGCGTTCGAGGAGGTCGATTTTCCGCCCGACGCCGAGCGCCCTTTGCGGGCCTTTTTGCATGCCACGGCGACGTTCCTCGTGAATCGCATCGCGGGACAAGGCCACCGCTAGGACGCCGCCGTCCGGTCATTCAGCCCCGGGAGGGTTGCCGGTGATCTTCTGATGGGCGCTGATCGCTGCGCTGCGGACCTCCGGCCGTTCGTCCGTCTTGGCGAGATTGAAGATCTTTCCCGATGCGGCCCTCGCCTCGCTGCCAAGCTGCCCCAAGGCCGTCACGGCCGCAGTCCGAACAGTCGCATCGGGATCGTCGAGCGCCGCGACGATACGGTCAAAGCTCTTGTCGCCTGCGGTGCCGATCTGGGCGAGCGTCTCGATCGCGGCCAGTCGCTGTTCGACGTTGCCCGTGTTCATTTTCTGAATGCAGTGGGCCTCGACTCGCTTCAGTGCCGCCACGTCGTCGCCGCGAGACCAGGCCCAAACGAACGCCAGCAGAGCGACGGCGATCGGAACGGCGATAAGCCGCCATGGAAGCTGGGCCGCAGCGGGAACAGTGTCGGTCAGCGGCGGCGTGAATGCCCGGCGTTCGACTTCGGTGGCAGGCTTGGTGGTTTCGACGGTCCGCCGATTGGCGACATGCACCGCGTCGTCGAGACTTTTCAGTGCGATGCCGACTTCGACGGCGCTTTGAGGGCGGTCCTCGATCCGCTTCCGCAGCATTCGGTCGATCAGGTCGTCGAGCGGCTGCGGGACGTCGGGAGCGAGACTCGACACGCGCGGCGGAAGAGCTTTCAGGTGCTGATGGAGCACTTCGGCCGGGGCGTCTGCGTCAAAGGGCACCTGCCCGCTGAGCATTTCGAACAACACGACGCCGAGGGCGTAAATGTCGGTCTGCGGACACGGGTCGGGCTTGCCGCGGATCTGCTCCGGCGACATGTACCGGAATGTCCCCATCGTCTTGCCCGCGGCGGTGAGCTTGTGCGCCGCGGCGTCGGCGACGATCGCCAGCCCGAAGTCGCTGAGCTTGAGCGAGCCGTCTTTCGCGATCAGAAAGTTTCCCGGTTTGACGTCGCGGTGGATGATGCCTTTTTCGTGAGCGTAGGCAAGCGCCGCGCACATCTGCAGGGCGAATGCAACAGTCGTGTCGACCGAAATCCGGCCGCGGTCTCGAATCAGGTCGTCGATCGTGCCGCCTTCGACCAGCTCCATCGCGTAGAAGCGTTGGTCGCCCTCGCACTTACCGCCGAATGTATGCACGATATGCGGGTGACGCAGCGTGCGCAGCAACTGCATCTCGCGCTCGAATCGGGCGAGCAGGGTCTCGTCGGTGATGCTGGGGGGCAGGAGTTTCACCGCGACGGTCCGGTCGTTCTTCACGTACCGGGCGCGGTAAACCACTCCCATTCCGCCTTCGCCGATCTTGTCGATCAGCTCGAAGGGCCAGATCCAGCGGCGGTCCATAAGAGGTTGGCGAGCGTATGGGCGTGCGAGGGGTGTTTCGCCATTGTATGTGACGGCACGTCGATTTTACCCACGATCCCCTCGGCGTTTTCCAGCAGGAATCGAAGGGATCTCCGGATCGGCGACATTGCGGATCGATCGCACCGACTATCGCGAAGTCGCGGAATGCACTACGATTCGCGCCATTCCTGCCCTGAATCCGACACCGATTTCCCCATGGCGATGCGAGACGAACTGCTGGCCGAACTTCGTTGGAAGAAATTTCCCGTGCTCGACGACGGCTTTGTCTGTCTCGTCGACGTGATGGGCGACGACGCGGCCGTCGTTCAAGCGGCCCGCGTCAGCTACGGCGAAGGCACGCAGCGCGTCAGCGACGATCGAACACTGATTCGTTACCTCATGCGGCATCGTCACAGCACGCCGTTCGAGATGGCCGAGGTGAAATTGCTCGTCAGGGTACCGATGGATACCTGGCGGCAATGGGTGCGGCACCGCACGGCGAACATCAACGAGTACAGCACGCGCTACTCGATCGCGATCGACGCCATGCAGACGACTCCGCCCGACCAGTGGCGGGGTCAGGCTGCTTCAAACCGCCAGGGATCGGCGGGTTCGCTGCCGATCGAATTGGGAGAACGGCTCTCGGCAGACGAGGCGGCGCTGCAGACCGAATCCCGGCGCATCTACGAGGCTCGCCTGTCTGAGGGCGTCGCGCGGGAACAGGCGCGAAAGGATCTGCCGCTTAGCACCTATACGGAGGCCTACTGGAAGGTTGACCTCCATAACCTGCTGCACTTCCTCGCGTTGCGGATGGATTCGCACGCCCAGAAGGAGATTCGCGACTACGCGACGACGATCGGCGAGAACATTCTGCGGCCGTTGTTTCCGGTCGTGTGGGAAGCTTTCGAGGATTATCGAGTGAACGGGCTTTCGCTGACGCGGCTGGATGTCGACGTCATCGGTCGGCTGGCGGCGTCGGGTTCCGCGCCTCCCTACAGTGAAGACGCGTTTCTCTCGGCCCAGGACGAAGCCTGGCGTGACCTGACGCGGAGTCGCGAACGCGACGAGTGCCGATCGAAACTGATCCGCATGGGGCTGATGCGTTCTTGAACCGGCTGGCGCCGTCGTGAGGCGTCGATTCGCGGCATTCGGCCCGGCAGTTGCCGACGAAACGGGAATCGGTTAGATTTTGGTGGCGAGAGATCCGTTCCGCGTTCGTGCCGGAGGGGAAAACGATGATTTCGTACAGGTTCCGTCCGCACAGTGCTAAAGGAGGTCTGAGTGGTCCGGCTTCGGTTGCGTGAGAACGAATCGATCAACGACGCGGTCCGGCGGTTTCGTAAACTCGTCGAGCACGCAGGAATCAAGAAGGAAATGCGCCGACGGGAGTATTACGAGAAGCCCAGCGATGCCCGCCGTCGCGCCCGTCGTCGTGCCGAACGTCGCACGCGCATGGCCCGCCAGTTCGGAACCTGAAACCGGATCTCGTCTGGTCGTCATCGCGACGCCGGACGCTGGAGCCTGTGGCGAGAAAAAAAGCCCACCCCGTCGACGGGGTGGGCTTTGTCGTTTCCGGCCTGTGCAGCGTGCCGGTTATTCTTCTTCGTCTCGAACCTTGGCGACGACGGGTTCGTCATCGGTATCGAGGTCGTCGCGAGCGATCACGGCGGCGGCGGCATCGCCGAGCGGCACTTTGATCGGCTGAATGAAGAAGAGTTTCTTGGCGCTCTTCTCGCGGAGTTGGGCGATCTTTTCGTCGGCCGATTTGCGTTCGGCGTAAGGGAATCGGGCCTCTTCCTTCATATTGCCGTTATAGACGGCCCACATCAGCATCCGGCGGGGGATGGCCTTCTCTTTGGTCCGGCGGACTGGCTTTTTGGCGGCCGGCTTTTTGGCCTTGGCTTTCGCTTTTGCCGGAGCTTCTTTGGCCTCGGCACCGTCTGTTCCACGGGCTTCCGCAGCCTCGGCCATTCGCCGCATATCCATGCGGCTGGTGGTTCTACGCGCCATATCACTTTCTCCGGGCCGGCCAGACCGGCGGCAAGGTTCGTGCGCGAATCATACGGGATCGGTCTCGAAAACGCGACCGTCACGAAGGCGGGGCCGTCGAGGACTTTCCCGTCGTTACGTCGGAAACAATCGGAATAACTGTTCCGGTCGGAGCATCCCGACCGATCTAGTGAGCGGAGAAGTGCCCCCCCGGGGCCGCGCACGGAGGCGGCCGGCGGCGGGAAAACCGTCCTCTGGGACACCGAACCGCCTTCGGGACAGCCAAGACAAAGGAGTCGTCTGGGATGCGCAGGTATCGCAAATGGGTCATGACGCTGGGGCTCGTTGCCGCCGCCCCCAACGTCGGCCTCGCCGGGCCGCTGGACTTCTTCCGGCCGAAGCCGGCAGCGGCGGAAGGCGAACACAACCAACAGGTGGCCAACGAGGTCGCCTCGCGGCTGCGGGCCGCCCGTTTGAAGGGCGCCGATATTGAAATCTTGTATGAAGAAGGCACACTGACCCTCAAGGGCCAGGTCGCCGACGCCGGCACCAAGGCTCTTGCGTCGCAGTTGGCGCAAGGGGTCGAGGGCGTCCGCACGGTCAACAATCAGATGACGGCCGTCGGCCGAGAACTCGGCAAAGGGAACGACGGGCCGATCCAGCAGGCGTCCGCCGAAGCGAATCCGTTCGCCTCTCGCGGGACCGTGCAGCCGGCTTCCTTCGAGGCGGCGAAAGGACAGGGATCGAACATCCAGCAGGTTTCGGCCGCCCAGGCCGCGGCCCGACCGCGACGGCAGACGGCAATGAGCCGTCCGGCAGCCGCACCGTCGAACGCCTCGAACCAGCAGGCGGCCGACCAGGTCGCGGCGGCTCTCGGCCAGGCCGGACTGAGCGGGTTCGACATCGAAGTCCGTTGCGACAACGGTGTCTGCACACTCGCCGGCACGGTCAGCTCACCGGCTCATCGCGACGCGGCGATTCGGGCGGCACAGTCCGTTTCGACGGTCAAGAAGATCAATCCGCAACTGCGGGTCGGTGCTCCGGCCGCGATCATGCAGGCGAACTTCCAGGATGAAGCGGCTGCCGCCGGCCCGATGGGGCCGGGTGGCCCGATGCCGCCGGGGGGGCCGATGCCTCCAGGCTACGGCATGCCGCCGGGATACGGTGCTCCGGGCTATGGCCCGCCGGCCGGCGTCGTTCCGCCTCCGCCGGGGTATGGTCATCCGGGCGCCGGTGCCGTCGCTCCCGTCTACGACCAGCCGAGCCTGCCGCAGTACGCCTGGCCGACCTACGCGGCCTATCCGAACTATGCGGCGGTGACCTATCCGCGTCAGTACAGCACGAGTGCGTGGCCGTACATCGGACCCTTCCATCCGTACCCGCAAGTGCCGCTGGGCTGGCGCGAGGTTTCGCTGGAATGGGATGACGGTCACTGGTACCTCGACTTCAACGACCGCACCGACCGTTGGTGGTGGTTCATGAATCCGAAGAACTGGTGATCGGCGGCCTCCGCCAACTGGATGTCCCGAAGTCGTCGAAACCCGCCGGTCCTTGCCGGCGGGTTTCTTTCGTTCGCCTCTCGCGACCAGCCGCAGCTCGACGACCAAGTCGGCACGTGCAGGCGACGTCGTCTGGCAATTCTCACGGCCGGCGGACAGAGGTCTGATTTGACGCCCAGAGCGATCGCTGACGCCTTTACAGGGCGGCGTGTGCCGGATGATTTGACGTCGCGGCTGTCGTCCTATCGAAACGAGCGGGGCCAGGAACCGGACGAAATGAAAGCCGACTGCAACGGGTACCGACGCCGGGCTGAAACACCGTGTGCGAACGTTCGCGCGCGGGCCGCATGCGGCGAAGCCCTAACATCCCTCCGAGCCAGAAAAACCGGAAACTTTTCGCAAGCTATCGGCGCGGAGTGATCGATAGAACCAGTACCGCGGGTCGGTGCTCCGACTGCTTTCGGATCGGTCGAACGACCGCTCGCGGACGGGAGAAGCCGGCCCCGGCCGGCGGCCGCCGAACAGGACGGTCGGTCGCACCCACAGCAAGGAACGAATGGGAATGGCCACGACGTACCCCCAGACGAATGCCGACCGGCAGAACGGAACCACCGTTCGCAGTACCCTGCGAGGGCTGCGAAGGGCAGGCGTGCTCGCCACGGTCGCCGCAGCGGCACTCTCGACAAGCGGTTGCACGCTCTTCGGCGGCTTCCTCGAAGTCGCCTGGATCAGTGCCACTTTCTGGGGCACCACACCGCTGATTCCGGTCTCGCCCTGGTTCAGTCAGGAGATCGAAGACACCTACTGGGAAGAGGAACGGTACGGTCGCGTGCCGATTCTCGACCCGGTCGAAGGCGAGTATGCTCCGCTTTTCTGTCTCGACCCGCCCAGCCCCGACGAAGTCATGCGGGCTTTGCCCGACGAAATCGGCGGAGGCATGCCGTTTCTTGCCGAGACGAACTACAACAACGTCCGGATGGTCGTCGAACCGATCGTCGACGACGTCGGCGAGTGCAAGTTCATCCCGCTCGTCGGCCCGGCCCGGCTGCACAAGTGCCACTACAAGTGTACGGTCTACTACGACAAGACGATCCGCTCGGGCTGGCCGGTTCCGTTTGAGTTCACCGACGCGACCGAAGAAGTGGTCTACATCGACAAGGACCACCTCATCCGCTGTGCCGGCGGCCCTGGCCAAGGCATGCCGGCCCCGGCCGGCGGCGCAGGCCCCTACTGAGCCGCACGTTGACTGACCGATCGAAAAGAAAGCCCGCCGGCTTGCCGGCGGGCTTTCTTCGTTTTCAAACGGTAGACCGGTCGCCGAGCCATCCAGGAACATCGCCGCTTGCCGCTTGCCGCGACGCCGGGATACGATGACTCGTTCAGTCCCGGCTCAAAGACGAGGCAGGTAGCGATGCGACGGAACGGTGGTTCGCTGACTCTCCTGATCTGTGGCGTAACGGCGCTGGTGATGCTGTGTGCCGCTCCGGCATCCGCAGCTCCCGAAGACGATTACGATCTCGCCGTCGGGCTTTATAAGAAAGAGCGCTGGGATGGCGCCGCCGACGCCTTCCGTGCCTTTCTCAAGGCGAATCCGCAGCATCCCCATGCGGAGACGGCCCGGCTCTACCTGGGGCTTGCGCTCGTCAACGCCGACGAAAACGCCGACGCACGTGATGTGCTTCGCGAGTTCGTCAAGCTGCATCCGAAGAGCAAGAATCTTCCCGACGCACTCTATCGCCTCGGCGAGGCGAGCTACACGCTGGGTGACTATCAGCAGGCCGAGCAGGATCTCGTCGCCTTTCTCGATCGATACGCCGATCACGAACTCGGAGAATGGGCGCTGCCGTATCTTGCTGATGCGGAACTTCGCCTCGACAAGCCCGAGCAGGCCGCGAAGCGTTTTCAACAGGCGATCGAGAAGTATCCCAGCGGGGCACTCGCGACGGAGTCACGCTTCGGATTGGCTCGAACATACGAAGCGCTTGAGAAACCCGACGACGCGATCGCCATCTATCGCAAACTCGCCGAAGGCGACGGGCCGCGGGCGGCTCCGGCGCTGCTGCGCGTCGCCACGCTGCTCTACGACGGCGGGAAATATGCCGATGCCGCGAAAGAGTTCCAGTCGCTCGTCGAGCGATTTCCCAAGAGTTCGCTGATTCCTGCGGCCCAGCTCAACGCCGGATTTGCACTCTACCGGTCGGGTGAGTTCCAGCAGGCCGTCGAGCACCTGGAAGCTGCGGCGAACGAGTCGAAACAGACGGCGGTGGCCACCCACTGGGTCGGCATGGCCCGAAAGTCGCTCGGCGATTCCGCGGGTGCAAGCGCTGCCTTTCGGACGGTCGTCGAGAAGCATGCCGAAGCCCCGATTGCCGGCGAGAGTCTCTTCCAATGGGCCGACGTCGCCTTGCGTGACGGCGACTACGACGAGGCCGTGCGGCTCTTCGAACAAGTCGCGTCTCGAGATCCCGACTCGACTCAGGCCTCTGACGCCATTCACTTTGCCGGCGAGGCGGCCCTGCTCGGCGGCGACGTCGATCGGGCGTCGGCATTCATCGATCGATTCACGAAAGAGTACGGTCGAACCGCATACCGCATGCAGAACCGATTGCTCGCCGGCCGCGTTCTCGAAGCCCGAGCTGAAGCTCTGCCATTGGAACAGACGAAGGACCGCGACGCTTTGGAACGCGAAGCGCTCGCGACTTATGCTGCCGTGCTCGACGAAACGGAGGTCGTGGGAACCCAGATGAAGTCGCGGTTTTCGATCGCGCGGCTCCGCGAAGCGCGAAACGAGCCTGCCGAGGCGATCGAGGCAATTTCACCTGTCCTGGATATCGTGGCCAAAGAGGGAGCCGACTCGTCCTATCTCGGTGCGCTTGTCATCGCCGCGCGGGCAAGGCTGGCGCTCGACGAGCCTGACGCCGCGGTGGAAGCGGCCACGACGTATCTCGAACTGGCTCCGAAAGGCGACCAAGCCGACGCGGCGCTGGCAGCGCGCGCAGCGGCACACATGGCCGATGGACGAGCGGCAGAGGCGAAGGCGGATTGGTCGACGTTGAAAACATCCCATCCGAAAAGCTCACTGATTCTGCCGACGACGCGCGATCTGGCAGAGAATGCCTACGATCAAGAGGATTGGGCGACGGCGGCCGAATACTTCGCCGGCCTTGCCGAGATAGCCGCCGGTGCTCCCGAGGAGGCTGTGGGCCTATCGGGTCTCGGCTGGTCACTGCATAAGGCCGGCCAGTTTGCAGAATCGGCCAATGCTTTCGGTCGACTGCTCGAGCGATTCCCCAAGGCGCTGCCGCTCGCGCCTGAAGCAGCCTATATGAAGGGCAAAGCGTTGCAGGACGCCGGCGATCTTGCTGCGGCGACGACGGCGTATCGCGCCGCCTTCGAGCGGTTCGCTCCCATAGAACCTGCGGCCACCGGCGACGAAGCCGCCGGGCCTCTTCGCAACGCTTATCTTTCGGGTCTGCAACTGGCGCGAATCCTGCGTCTGCAAGACAAGATCGACGAGGCCGATGCCGCCTATACGGCGCTGACGGCGAAGTTTCCGAAGCCGCGAAACTTCGATGAACTGCTCGACGAGTGGGCGCTGTTGCATTACGAAGCGGGCGACTATGCCAAGGCCGACGCGATCTTTCGCCGCATCGTTGCCGAGACTCCGGACAGCCCGGCCGCTGCGAATGCCAGATTGAGCCTGGCGGAAAGCGCGTTGTTTGCCGGCAACACCGACGAGGCGAAAGCCGGCTTCGAGGCGCTCTCGAAAAACGAAAAGACGCCTGGAACCGTGCGTGAACGTGCATTATCGCTGCTCGTCAGCCTCGCCGCTGAAGCGGGCGATTGGAAGAACACCGAATCGCTCGCGCAGACGTTCGTCACGCAGTATCCCGAAGGTCGTGATCGTCCGATCGTGCTCTATCAGCTCGGTGAGGCCTTGCTTCACCAGAATCAGCCGGAGAAGGCGGTCGAAATCCTGTCGCAGGTCGATGCCCTGCGTGACGAGCCGGCCGTTCGATCCGAGCCGTGGTTCCCACGAGTGCAGATTCTGCTCGCCGAGGCGGCGTTTCAGAAAAAAGAGTACGACACGGCCGTCGAGAATCTGAAGAAGGTGCAATCGCTCAAGCCGCAACCGAAGTTTGCGTATCTGGCGGATGAACTGCTCGGTCGAATCTACAAGAATCAGGCGAAGTTCGACGAGGCCCGCAAGGCGTTTCAGAGTGTTCTCGACGACCCGAACGCCCGGCGAACCGCCACGGCGGCCCGTGCACAATACGAGATCGCCCAGACGTATTTTCTGCAGCAACGGTGGGAGGAGGCCCGGACGGAGGCCTTCAAGGTCTACACCCTTTACAAGTTCCCCGAATGGCAAGCCCCTGCGCTCTATATGGCGGGCTTGTCCGACGAGGCCCTCGGTGAGATGGACAAAGCGATCGCCGCCTTCAACGACGTCGTGAAAGAGTTCCCGCAGACCGATTACGCCCGGCAGGCTCGCGCAAAGCTCGAGAAACTTGGCGGCTCGAAAGGGTAACAACGAACACAGATCGCCCGGCGACTTCAAGAAGTCGGGTGCCTTCAGCCCACACCGAATGGTTCCGCGCGGCGTCTTCGGTGATCCGCCATCACCCTGCGTGCGGCATTCACGTCGTCGCGAAGGCGTCGCGGATAACCGACGACCTCTCCGGCGGCACGAACGGTCGGCACCCACGTTCGGCCGTTGTCATCGCACCAGAGCCGTCCATCTTCATCGGACTCCAGCCCGGCGGCTGCGAGGTTCAAGGAAGCCGTCGCACCGGCACGATCGGCAGCGAACAGGACGGCGTCGGCGACGAAGGCCCGGTCGTTTGTCAATCGCATTCGGACGCCCGACGTCTCACGACAAAGTTCGACCACGTCGCCGGCAACCCGGGTGATCGGCGGTGAATTCATTTCGCTCATGCCGCTATCGACGATTCGCACGTTCGATCCCGCGTTCGCAAACAATTGCGCGAATGCGCATGCCGTCCGATTCCCGCCCAAGACGATCAGCGAGCGCGGCGCCGCGGTGACGTGCGGCACATCTTCAGGCAGCAGGAACACGCGGCGGTCGAACGGCAATCCACGGGGTCGGCGTGCTGTCGTGCCGACTGCGATCAGGACGAGATCGCCGGCGAAAGTTCGTTCGACTGCACCGTCAAAGACGCTTGCCGAATGACAACTCGTCAGCCGGACCCGACCACGCCAGCTCAAAACGTCCAATGACTGCGACATGTGTTGAATCGACCGTTCATGTCGGCGCACCGCTTCATTCCAAAGGTCGCACGGTCTGACCAATCGCGGCGACGTCCTGGATGGGGCTGCGTCGTCATAGGCGGCAAGAACGGCGGGAATTCCGAACGCTGCGTCGCCGACTTCCGGTTCCGGTCTCAGTACCGCGACCGAACCGCCAAGCAACGCAACGTCTTCGGCCGCCCTCCAGGCGTCGGGTGTGTCTCCCAGAATGAGTAGATCGAAGCGCATGACGGCACCGAAGGCCCGCTGCCAGGACTGCATCGTTCCGATCGGCCTGAGACTCATCGCGCGACCATAGGAAAAACGCACAGCGCAGGAAGTGTGGCGAAAGTTCCGCGGTGGCGCAAGTTCTCCTGGTTGAAGCGATCGTCGTGGTCGGCAGAGTGCTGCCGGCTCGAACGAAAAAAGCCCGCGGGCAACGGCCCGCGGGCTTCGGAGTCGTTCACCGCGTCGTGTCGATCAATCGTCACCCAAGCTCATCAGCAGGCGGATGACGTACCAAAGCAGTGTCGCCACCGAGGCGAACAGTGCGAGCGACGCGGCGACGTACTGGTCGGTCCGGTAATGGTGCAGCACGTTCGACGTGTCGTAGAGAATGAAGCCGCTGGCGATGCCGATCATCGCGGCCGAGAACCAGATGCCCAATCCGTAGCCGAAGATGAAGCTGCCCACGATCGCCCCGACGGCCAGCAGGCTCGCGACGACCAGGAAGCCGCGAAGAAACGAGAAATCGGCCCCCGAGACCATCACCGTGACCGTCAACCCGCCGAAGATCAGCAGCGTGAGGAAGCCGGCCGTCGGGATAATCGTTTCGTTGAAGCTGTGCGCGAAGAAGAGCAGGGGAACGAAGATCAATGCTTCTGCGACGACATAAGCCGCAAGTCCGAGGTATTGCAGCGCCGGGCTGACCCCACTGTGCGCCCACCAGTTGGCGACCCAGCTCACGGCGAAGAAGGCGATCGCCGCGATCCAGAAATTCCCTCCGATCACGTTGATCAGCGTAATCTTGAGAGGCTCGATGCCAAGAAACACCGCTTCCAGCCCGATGAACGCGAGGATCGCGCCGAACAGGTGGATGTAGGTACGCCGGATGAACGCCCCGCGGGCATCGGCGGCAGCGTCGGCGGCAAACGGGTCGTAGTGCAGGGCGTCGTCGGCGTAGCTCACGGTCGGCTCCGGTGGGCGCGTGTTGACGGTCGTTCAGCGAGATTCTGACATCCGGACGCCACCGAGTCCAGCGGGACTTCGACGATGCGTGACGGTTTCCGTCCGCGGCGGTAACGTGTCGCCGTCGGCGATCATCGACATTCATGGCGGACACTCTGGGAACCGAGGCAAAGCATGGGGGGCATCGAGTTCTGGATCGACGTCGGCGGGACGTTTACCGATTGTCTGGCACGCGCGCCCGACGGCAGTCTGCGGACGCTCAAAGTCCTCAGCAGTGGCACCACAAAGGGTCGCATCGATGCGGTCGAGAACGGCGCCGTCGTCGATCCATTGCGGATCGGCGATGCGCCTGGCTTCTGGAGCGGATACGAGTTTCGACTCGTCGCGGCAGATGGGGCCGTGATCGAGCGGTACCAGGTGACGGAGTCCGACACGCAGTCGGGCCGGTTGATCCTGGATCGGTCCTTGACGGGCCTGTCGGTCGGCGCGCGTTACGAACTGGCATCGGGAGAGGAGGCGCCGATCGTCGCGATCCGAACGGCGCTCGGGCTGCGATTGACCGACCCGATCCCGCCGGTGACGGTCAAGCTGGGCACGACTCGAGGGACGAACGCTCTGCTGACCCGCACGGGCGCCCGGACGGTTCTCGTGACGAATCGAGGCTTTGCCGACGTTCTGACGATCGGCAACCAGGACCGCCCCCGCCTGTTCGACCTCGCGGTCCGCCGACCGACTCCTCTGTTCGAGAAAGCTGTCGAGATCGCGGGGCGGCTCGACGCCGCCGGTCGCGAGATTGAGCCGATCGACATCAAGGAAGTGCGCAACATTCTTGAATGCTTGAAGTCGGACGGATTCGAAGCGGTCGCGATCTGCCTGATGAATGCTTACGCCGATCCGTCGCACGAAGCGAAAATCGCCGCGATCGCACGAGCGATCGGTTTCGACGACGTGAGCGCGTCTTCGGAAGTTGCTCCACGGATCAAGTTCATCCCTCGCGGAGATACGACGGTCGTTGATGCGTATCTCAACCCGGTGCTGCGCGGCTACGTCGACCGGCTGCGGGCCTCGCTCGTCGGCAGCCCGTCCGGCGCGCCGACCGTTCTGAAAGTCATGTCGTCGGCCGGAGGTCTGCTGGCGGCCGACCGGTTCACCGGGAAAGACAGCATTCTTTCCGGCCCTGCGGGAGGCGTCGTCGGCTTCTCGCGCGTTGCGGAACGCGCGGGGTTCCCGCGGGCGATCGGCTTCGACATGGGGGGAACCAGCACCGACGTCTCGCGGTTCGACGGTACGCACGATATCGAGTTCGAGGGCACGAAAGCTGGCGTCCGGCTGGCGACGCCGATGCTTGCGATCGAGACGGTGGCTGCCGGAGGCGGCAGCATCTGCCGGTTCGACGGTGTTAAGCTCGCGGTCGGGCCTCAGAGTGCTGGCGCCGATCCGGGGCCGGCTTGTTACGGTCGCGGCGGTCCGTTGACGGTCACCGACGTCAACTTGTTTCTCGGCCGGATTCTTGCCGATCGATTTCCGTTTCCGCTCGATCGCAAATCGGTCGAACGGCGACTCGCCGTCTTGTGCGACGAGGTCGCGGCGTCGCCGCTCGGGCGACGCTATACCCCGCTCGAACTCGCCCGTGGGTTTCGGACGATCGCGATCGAGGCGATGGCCCGCGCGATTCGCACGGTCTCGATCGCCAGGGGCTACGACCCGGCTGATTACACGCTCGTCACGTTCGGCGGCGCCGGCGGCCAACATGCCTGCGAACTGGCCGATGTACTTGGCATCACCACGGTGTTGGCGCATCCGCATGCCGGCGTCCTGAGTGCGTACGGCATCGGAGTGGCGGATATCAGACGCTTCGGCGAGCGGCCGATTCTGAAGGTGGTGACATCGGAGCTTGTTCGCGAACTGGAAACCGCGTTCGACGAACTCGCCAAACAGGCCACCGCCGATGTGCTCGCAGAAGGGATCGCCCGCGATCGCCTCGAAATGCCACGGAGACTTCTCGATCTTCGTTACGTCGGAACCGAGACGTCCATCACAGTCACATGGGCTGGCACCGCGACGGCGACGTTGGATGCGTTTGCCGATCTTCATCGGCGACAATACGGCTATGTCCGAGACGGCCGGCAGGTGGAATGTACGGCCGTTCGGATAGAAGTCGTCGGCAGGATTCCAAACGCCCCGGACCCGGAGCGGCCGGTTGTTCCGCGATCGCCGGAACAGACGGAGTTCACGAATGCCGAATTCGCCGGTATCGAACAGTCGGTGCCGGTCTTTGATCGCACGGCACTGCGGCCGGGCGATCGTCTGACCGGCCCGGCGATCGTCTTCGAGCCAACGTCGACGTTTGTCCTTGACTCCGGCTGGAAGGCCGAAGTGACGGGGCGGGGTGATCTCGTTGCGAGCGTCGTTACAAACTCCAAGCCGACGGCAGGCCTTCGGCTTGGAGACGAAGGCGCCGACCCCGTTCAGCTCGAGCTGTTCAACAACCTGTTCGCCAGCATCGCCGAGCAGATGGGCGAGGTGCTGCGACGGACGAGCGTCAGCACGAACGTCAAGGAACGGCTCGATTACAGTTGTGCGATCTTCGACGCGGGGGGGAACCTCGTCGTCAATGCGCCGCACATTCCCGTGCATCTAGGAGCGATGGGAGAGACCGTCAAAGCCGTCCTGGCCGACAACCCGTCGCTTGCTCCCGGCGACGTGGTTGTGACGAACGACCCTTATCGGGGCGGGTCGCATCTGCCCGATGTGACGGTCGTCACGCCGATGCACGACGCCCAGTCAGGGCGTCTGCTGTTTCTGACCGCGAGTCGGGCGCATCACGCGGAGATCGGCGGCATCGTTCCGGGCAGCATGCCGCCGTTCTCGAAATCACTGGCCGACGAAGGCATCCTCATCCGCAACTTCAAGCTCGTCGATCACGGCGAATCGCACGAGGAACAGCTAAAAGAGCTGTTGTCGTCCGGACCGCATCCCAGCCGGAACGTCGCCGACAATCTTGCCGATATCGCCGCCCAAGTCGCAGCGAATCGTCGAGGAACGGTGCTGCTCGGCGATCTTGTCGAGCGATTCACGCTGTCCGTCGTTGTCGCGTATATGGGTCACATCCGCGCCGCAGCCGGAGAAAAGGTGCGGCTCGCGCTCCAGTCGCGACCGGACGGCATGCTGCGATTCGTCGACCATCTCGACGAAGGCTCGCCGATCGCCGTGGCGATCACGCTGAGGGGCGGCGAAGCCGTCGTCGATTTCACCGGAACCGGCCCCGTCCTCGGCAGCAATCTCAATGCGAACCGGGCCATCGTGACGGCGGCAGTGCTCTATGTGTTTCGCTGTCTGATCGCCGAGGACATTCCTCTCAATGGAGGCGTGCTCGATCCGGTGACGGTCATTTTGCCCGAATGTCTGCTCAATCCACCGCCGCATGAGGATCCCGCGCAATGCGCAGCGATCGTCGGCGGCAATGTCGAGACCAGCCAGCGCGTCGTCGACGTCCTCCTGGGGGCGTTCGGAGTCGCAGCGGCGAGTCAGGGCACGATGAACAACCTTACCTTCGGAAACTCGCGATTCGGGTATTACGAGACGATCTGCGGCGGAACCGGCGCGACGCCCGACGCCGACGGCTGTTCCGGCATTCACAGCCACATGACCAACACTCGGCTGACGGATGCGGAAGTGCTCGAACGCCGCTACCCGGTGCGCGTCAAGTCGTTTCGTTTTCGAATCGGCTCGGGGGGCGAAGGCTTGCGCCATGGCGGCGACGGCATCATTCGCGAATTGGTGTTTTGTGAGCCTCTGTCGGTCGCCATGCTCTCCGAGCGTCGCGGGCCGAATCCTCCGTTCGGACTGGCCGGCGGCTGTCCGGGCGCACTCGGAAGGAATCGCCTGCACCGAAAAGACGGCGCCGAAGTCGAACTGGCGGGCAAATTCCGCATCGAAGTCGATGCAGGAGATCGACTGATTATCGAAACGCCCGGCGGTGGCGGCTTTGGGGCTTCCCCTTAAGGCGGATGCGGGCGTCCGACTTGGACTGCCGTACCGAACACTGTAGGGTGCGTCGCCAGCAATCACTCGCGATTTCGGAAGGAGGCTCATCATGGCGAAGAACGTGAAATCTCAGGTCGACGAAGCCGTCGCAGAACTGGATCTCGACCACAAAAACTATCAGGTCGTGCTGGAGACGTCCGCGGGAAACATCCGGCTCGATTTGCTCTCCGACGTCGCTCCGGGACACGTCAGAAACTTTCTCGGTCTGACCAAGAGCGGTTTCTACGACGACGGTTGTTTCCACCGCGTCATCGAAGGCTTCATGATTCAGGGCGGCTGTCCCGAAGGCTCCGGTTTCGGCGGACCGGGGTACAACATTGATGCGGAGTTCAACACGACCTCGCACGAGCCGGGCGTGTTGTCGATGGCACGATCGAACGATCCGAATTCGGCAGGCTCGCAGTTCTTCATCTGTCTGGAGAAGGTGCCTCACCTCGACCGGCAATACACCGCCTTCGGCAAAACGGCCGACGACGAAAGCCTCGCGGTCGTGCGCAAGATCGGCAACATCGAAACGGGCGCCAACGACAAGCCGAAGCAGAAGATCGAGATCAAGAAGGCGCGGGTGGAAGAAAAGAATTGACGTGGGCAGTCGTCTGCCAGTGATCGGTTGTGAACCGATCCGGCTGCCGTTTCGTTCTCTCGGACAACGCCGGCATGCCCATACGTTGTTCGAGGGTTCGTCAATGCGTCGCCCGGACGATCAACCGGTCACTCGCTGGCTCGCGGGACTAGCCGTCCCGCTTGCAGTCCTGATCTATTCGACCGTGTGCGTCATCCGCGAGCGGACGTTGATCGTGGGTCGCAGACCGTTGCGGCTCGTCGAGTTTCACGGGGCGGAAGCGGTTGCGCTGGCGGCCTTGTACGCCTCTCTCGGGCTACTCGCTCACGCGCACTGGTTCTGGGGAGATCATCCGGACTTTGCCGGCTACGCTGAAGTGGCGAAGATCGTTCTGGTCGGCATGCTCGTCGTCTCCTGCGGATGGCTGAGTTATCTTGTCGTGCTCGCCTGACAAGAGTTACGCGACACGTTATTAGGCATCGACGACGTTGTATCCTTCTGCCGCTCCCGCCGCTGTTCGTCTCGCTTGCCGCCGCGGTGAATTGATCGGGCAGACGTCTGGGCTGGCCGCCGGTTTCGCCCAGGCGAACCTCGTCGTCCTGCCGCAGGCGGACGCCGCCGACTTCCTGCTGTTCTGCCAGCGGAATCCGAAGCCGTGTCCGTTGTTGGAGGTGCTCGACGCCGGTGAGGCGACGCCGATGCGGCTCGCTGCCGACGCCGATTTGCGAACCGACTTGCCTCGATATCGCGTCTGGAGGAACGGCGAGCTGATCGACGAGCCGACCGACGTGACGCGGCACTGGCGCGACGACTTCGTCTCGTTTTTGATCGGCTGCTCGTTCACCTTCGAGACGGCGTTGCAAGCCGCCGGCGTTCCGGTGCGTCATGTCGAAGAAGGTCGGAACGTGCCCATGTACCGCACGAACATTCCGTGCATCCCGGCGGGACGATTCCACGGCGAGATGGTCGTCTCGATGCGGCCGTTGAGTCCCGCCGACGCGATTCGCGCGATTCAGATCACGTCGCGGTATCCCGGCGTACACGGGGCGCCGGTCCATTTCGCCGATCCGGAGCAGATCGGCGTCAAGGATCTCGCCCGTCCGGATTTCGGCGACGCCGTCACGATGCAGGCTGGCGAGGTGCCCGTCTTCTGGGCTTGCGGAGTGACGCCGCAGATCGCCCTGGTGAACGCCGCGCCAGAGATCGCGATCACGCACAGCCCCGGTTGCATGTTCGTCACCGACATCCGCGACGAAACGCTGGCGGGGTGAGCGATGCGGAAATCGGCCGGAGTGTCGGAATTGACGGCGGAAGCGTGAAAGTCGCGAAATGAACGACCCGTCGCGACTGACGACGTACCGTTACCTCGCCGATCACCCGGCGATCTTCACCGAGATCGCCGCGACGCCGGGGGACGAGTTTCACGTACAAAAAGTGTTGCGCAGCCGGCATCCCGACGACGTCGTCCGGCTCGCGTTGACCGTCGCGGAACTGCGTCGCCGCGCGACGAAAAAGTTCCCACAAGCGTCGAAAATGTGGTTCGACCGCGAGCGTCTCGAACAGGCCACCCCTTGGGAGGTGGCCGTTCACAAAGCGAAACGATTCGACGGCCGCGTATGGGATTACTGTTGTGGCCTCGGCGCCGACGCCCTGGCGCTTGCAGGTCGAGGCGAGGTGACGGCCGTTGATCGCGATCCGCTCGCCTGCCTGTTCACCGAACTGAATGCCAAGGCTCTCGGTATCGATCCGGGATCATTGACGGTTCTCTGTTCATCAGCTGAGTCGCTGACGGATCGGAGCGGCCGGCTTCATATCGACCCCGATCGTCGGGCAGGGGCACTGAAACGCGCCGTGCGCGTCGAAGACTATGTTCCCGATCTCGACACGTTGCGACGTTTGATGACGGAGTTCTCAGGCGGAGCGCTGAAGGTCAGCCCCGCCTCGAACTTCGGCGGAAAATTCGACGATGTCGAGATCGAACTGGTCAGCCTGCACGGAGAAGCGAAGGAAGCCACGATCTGGTTTGGCGACCTTGCGGAACCCGAACTCTGGAGGGCGACCCTGTTACCTGGCGGGCATACGCTCGCCGGCGATCCATTGTCGGCCGAGCCGGTATTGTCGCCGCTCGGCGGGTACGTTTTTGACCCGGATCCTGCAATCGTTCGTGCAGGCCTGATCGACCTGCTCTGCGCGACGACAGGCCTCGCAAGGCTTGACGATGCGGAAGAGTACCTGACGAGCGACGATCGAAACCCGACACCGTTCGTCAGCATGTTCCGCGTGCTTGCCGAACTGCCGAACAACGAGCGTGCCCTTCGGAAGCACCTGCGTCAGTTACGGACCGGGCGTCTGGAGATCAAGGCGCGGCGATTACCGATCGACGTCGAGCGCCTGCACCGTTCGCTGCCGGTGTCGGACGGACCACCCGCCGTCCTGATCTTTGCACGCATCGCCGGCAAGGCGCGTGTCATCGTCGCGGAACGGGTTTCGTCCGAATGACCAACGCCAAGACCGCCGGCGAGGGCCGGCGGTCTTGGCGGGTGAGACGGGCGACCGGGTTATTGCCCGACGGCTTCGCGGAACTGAAAGCCGTCGATCGGCGTAAGGGCGGCGGCGCCACCGCGAGCGTTGACCGGGAACGAATAGCCAACGACCTTCCCGCTGGTCAATTCGGCCACGTACAGACAGGAGGACGCAGGGCGGAAGTTGCCCTGTGACGGGAGATTCGTCCGACCGGAAACGATCGCATAGGTGCCCGGCTCGTTCGGGTTCACCTGGAAGTCGGCGGCGATGTTTCGCGTGTAGAGCACGCTGAACTTGCCGGTGCGCGGGTCCATGATCGAGCCGCGAAGCTGGCCCGTCAGAAAGTCGAGCACGAACACGCCTTCGACGAAATCGGTCGCGTCGAATTGGGCTGTGAGCATCGCGAACTTGTCGTTCCGGTCGCCGACGACGGCCGCCGCATGCTCGTGGGGCCAGACAAACGCGATCGTCAGTCCGGCGACGAGGCCGATCGACGTCCAGAACCAACGACGGTCCAGGTGAGTGTTGGTCATCGCAGCATCCTTCGTGACGGTGAGGTTCGACCCGCGTTTCAGGGTGTGTGCAGCATACCGCGGCATCAAGGAACGGGCCAGACGACGGTGCTACGAATCGATCTCCGGACGTCGGGCTTCGTCCAGAGCCAGGCTTCGCTTCGCGTCGGTTGAGAGGGGCGCCGCCCCCCGCTAAGCTTGCGCCGTCAAACGCTGTCACACGGCCTCGTCCAACGCTCTCGGGGAGACGCTCACATGGAGACGACCAACGGCTCGTTGAACCGGAAGCTGCGGATGGCTCTCGTCGGAGGTGGACGCGGGGCCTTTATCGGGCGGGTGCATGCGACGGCCGGAGTGCTCGACAACCGTGCGGCGCTCGTCGCAGGCTGCCTGTCGTCCAATCCCCAACGCGCGAAAGAGTCGGCCCCGGCGTACGACATTCCGCCCGGCCGCGCGTACGGCAGCATCGATGAACTGATCGAGAAGGAGTCGAAGCTGCCCGACTCGGAGCGGATCGACTTCGTCAGCATCGCGACGCCGAATCACACGCACTTCGAGATCGCCAAGAAGTGCGTCGAGGCCGGGTTCAACGTCATCTGCGACAAACCGATGACCTTCGACTTCGCCCAGGCGAAGGAACTCGTCTCCACCGTCGAAAAGAGCGGCGTCGTCTTCGCCGTCAGCCACAATTACACAGGCTACCCGCTCGTTCGGCAGGCCCGCGAAATGATCCTCGGCGGCGAGTTGGGTGAGATCAATGCAGTCCGTTCGAACTACATGCAGGGCTGGCTGCGGACCGCCCTCGAAGACCAGGATCAGAAGCAGGCGTCGTGGCGCACCGACCCGAGCAAGTCGGGCGCGGCCGGCGGTTTCGGTGATATCGGAACTCACGCGTACAACCTCGGCCGGTATATGACCGGCCTGCTGCCGAGCGAGATCAGTTGCCATCTCAAGGCGTTCGTCGAGGGCCGCAAGCTCGACGACTACGGAACGGCGATCGTCCGTTTTCAGAACGGCGGGCTGGGCACGGTGACGGCAAGCCAGATTTCGCACGGACGCGAAAACGATCTCTTCATCGAGGTCGACGGCACGAAGGGGGCAATTCAGTGGCGGCAGGAACAGCCGAACGTCATGACCGTCCGCCGAAACGGCCAGCCGCACGCACTCTACACCCGCGATCCGAACGCCTCGTACATGAACGACGCCGGCAAGGCCGCCTGTCGGTTGCCGAGCGGACATCCGGAAGCGTTTTTCGAAGCCTTTGCGAACGTCTACCGCGCGGCGTTCGACGCGATGATCCTGCGGGTGACCGGAAAGAAGTTCGAGACCCGCGACACAATTTATCCGAACGTCTACGATGGTGCCGAAGGGATGTATTTCATCCAGCAGTCGGTCGCCAGCAGCCACGACAACGGTGCCTGGCTCGACATGAAATACGAGAAAGCCCGCAAGTAACCGCGAATGCACCGGCGTCGCAGGCTTTACGCAGCGTCGCGTGATTCACGGGCGGACTGCGACCAGAGTCCGTGCCCGGCGGTCTTCGCATCGTCCTCGGCTTCCCGGAAAAGCCGCTTCATCGCACTGCTGTACGGATACTGGAGCTGCGCCTTGCTGAGGCCGGCGCGAATCAATTCTTCGTTGAGCAGCACGCCGTCGATATAGACGTAGGCGAGCAAACGGCCGTGCCGGTCGCGGCGTTCTTTATCGAACTTGAGTTGCACGGATCGCCCTTCGACCATTCGTTTGGTGAATTGCGAGGCCTCCGGCCCCCAGAGTTCGACGGGAAAGTCTTCGCGAACGGTCTCGGGCGTATCGACGCCGAGTAAACGAACTCGCTCGCCGCCGTCCAGCAGCAAAGTGTCGCCGTCGACGACGCGCTTGACGACGTACGTCTGATCTGGCTCCGTCGTATCGACGGGCGGGGCGTCGCCGTTCTCCGGCTTCGAGAAATACTGGACGGCCAGCACGATCACCACGACAACCACAATCAGCCATCGCGGCGCCCGGCTGCGCCGCAAGCCGTTGACGAAATCGGTAGTCGATGTTCGATTGCGCCGGGCCATGGGGCTATCTCGATGGGTTCAAGAATCGGCGGAGACCGACGCAGCCGTCTCTCGTCCTCACGTTTCCACACGACGAACGATGCACAACATCATGTTCGTCATTTCGTGGGCAGCCGAACAATGCCGTCCCAACCGGCCGGCGGAACGCGGTTCTGGGCCGTAATCAGTTGATTGAGGAAGTCGGGAGCGCGGTCGTCCGGAGGAAGCCGATGCAACAGTCGATACGCTTCGTCCCACTGACCGGACGAGAAGGCGTCGACGGCGGCTTCATACGTCGCCAGGTCGGCGTCCGTCAGCCCCGGTTGATCGTGAACCGAAGGAATCAACTCGCTGACGACGAGCGGGCGTTCGCTGCCGTACGGCAGCACGCGGGCGAGCCTCCGCGTGCGACCTTCGACGGCCGGAAGCCGATCGCGGACGGCTGTTGCGGTCGCCTCGTCGATCAAAACGGGAACGCGGAGCTGTTTCGTCATGCCTTCCAGACGACTGGCGAGGTTGACGACCGGGCCGAAGACGGTGAATTTGACCTGCTCGGGCGTGCCGATTTTACCGGCGACCGCCGGTCCGTGAGCGATCCCGATTCCGACGCGAAAGTCACGCAGCGGATGATCGGGCCGCGTGGCCGCGTCGACGAACTCGCGGCGAATGGCGAGAGCGGCGCGAGCCGCGTCGAGCGGAGCATCCTCCGAACCGAACGGCCAGCCCCAAAAAGCAAGTGCCGCATCGCCCAGGAAATCGCCGGTCACGCCGCCGTGCCTGAGAATCTCTTTCGTCATCACGCCCAGCGCCAGACTGACGCGCTCCAGCAGGCCAAGCAGGTCGTCGGAGGCGCCTTCCGCCTTGACGCTGAATCCACGCAGGTCGCAAAACAGAACGGTCGCTTCGCATTCACGCGGTTCGAGCAACTTCGCGTCGAACCGATCGCCCAAGGCCGAAAGGATCGGCGGCGAGAGAAACTGCCGCAGGCCCGCCGTTTGTCGCTCGAGATCGTTCAAACGCAGCACGGACCGCAGGATTTCGGCGACGAGTTCAGCGAATTTGACGTCGGCCTGCAGGGTGGCGACGATTCCATGCGTTCCGCCGTCCGAACGTGCGAACGCGGTCGCATCGAGGCGGCCCGCCACATAGACGCCTGTCGGTTCAGTGCCGGCCAGGGGCAGCGGCGTACAAAACGCCCAATCGAACTCGGCGGCCGCGGTGAAAGGGCTGTCACCGCCCGCGTAGCCGTCCCAGACGTGTAATGCACTTTGGGCGGACGTCAGCGCTGCCGAGACCAGCCGCGCACTCGGTCGCAGTTCACCTTCCAACTGCCGGCGACGGTCCTGGTGCAGGACCGTCACTCCGTCGGGGCGGCTGCCGGAGACAATCGCGGCGGCGTCGGCGCGAGGCGAGCCGGCGAGGACGAAGTCGACGACGCGTGCATACAGTTCGTCGGTCGACGCCGTTCCCAAGATCATCTCGGGCAGGCGGGTCAGAACTTCAATGCGTCGATCGGCGTCCTCGAACCGCACCGATCGCAGTTCCTGCGAGTCGAACAAGGCATGTTCGACCGGAGTCCGGTCCTGGTGACCAAGGTTGAGCTGTCGAACGGTGAACGTCGTGTCGCCGATCGCGAAACGACCGCCGTCACCGGCCGAAAACGATTCCTGCGGTTCGCCGCCAACGAAAACGGCGTTTGACGCGCCGGGCGCTGCTGTCGCCGCGATGCGACGATTCTCGGCTTGAATCAGCAGATGCCTGCGGGAGATCTTGCGATCCCAAGGAACCGTGAAATCGGCGTCGGTGGAACGACCCAGCACGTATGGACCGCCGGGGAGCACCTCCTGCCGCCATCGCTGGAGAGGTTCCGGGCCTTGGGCGATCAGTTCGAGCATGCGTTGTCCGAGGGAAGGGCAGCGCGGAGAGACGGCGGTCTATCCTCGCGGTGTCGTGGGCGTCGCGTCAACGACGGACGTCGGCGCCGGCCTCCGGACACCGGGAATCGATCGCTCGGTGAGGGCCTGAGTCACGAAGTACCAGAACGTCACGACCAACCCCCCGCCGACGGCCAGAGCTGCGACGGCGTAGAGAAACAACTCTGACCGCATCTTTTCCGCAGGTGCGACCGCCGTGACGTAGCGTTCCTGGACGATGGCGATCCATTCGGTGTCTCCGACCGGTCGCGCCGCTGCAAGCCATTGCCCGCCGTACTCGAAAGGGGCGAAATCGGCAGTTCCGACCGGATCGCGGTAATCGACGATTTTCACGGCGTCGCCTTCGTCGCCGCTCGCGGCGAACGCCGCTTCGAGCGAATGAGCTTTGCCTGTCGGAAGCCGTAGGCGCTCGACCTCGGCATCGTCGAGATTCTTGACGTGCTCAGACGTCATCCAGGGGTGTGCGACGAGCTGCCAATTGCGGTGATCGACCAGCACGAGTTGTTCGGCATCCTTGCCCTGGAAGGTGCTGACTCCCTGTTTGTAATCCTCCAGAAGTTCCCACAGGTGCTGAGTTCTGCCGAGTACGGCGATCACCGCGCCGGCCGCGTTTCGGATCGGCGTCGTGATGGCGACCATGTAATGGCCGGTCGCGTCACTGCGAAAGACGGTCGAGACATGCGACGACTCGATCGGAGCGATGTTCGCAGGCTCGGGGTTGAGGCCGCCGGCCTTCTCGTCGTACTCGACGCCCCGGCCGTGAAAATAGTCTTTCCAGGAAAAGTCCCGGTCGTGGGTGTCCTGGTTGTAGGGATCACGCCACCGCTGGAGGCCTTCTGCATCGTTGAGGAACCAACTTGTATCTCGCGTCAGGCCGAGACTCGCACGGCGTCGATCAGCTTCGTCCCGTCGCCGTTTGAGTTCCTTCTCGACGGCGGTGCGGTCGGCCCAGTCGCTCGCATCGGCCTGTTCGACGAGTTGTCTCAATCGCTCGTCGGCGGCGACTCGCTCCAGTTCGGCAGTCCGTTCGTCCAGTTCGCGTTTCAGGCTGCGGGCGAGCAGACGTGCGGCGAGTGCGTCGCTTTCCAGCGCTCGCTCGACCATGTTCGACTTCGCGGCCGACTCGGCATTCCGCATCGTCGTCAGAAAGAACGGCGTCATCGCAGCAAGTAACAGCAACGGCCCGATCAACCCCAGTGCGACAAGCGGTCGCCGGCTTCGCTGGCGATCGCGTGCGTCGAAGGCGTCGAACACGGCTTGGGCATTCGGGAACCGCTCGGCGGGATGAGGGGAAAGACATTTTTCGACGATCTCGGCCAGCCGCCGGTCGACACCCGGGCACTGGCGATGATCGGTCGGCGAGCCGGCGCTGCGAATGATTCGTCGATAGCAGGTCAGGCGGCTCGTCAGCGAATCGCACTCCGCAAGCTCCCGCTCGGCTTTGGGCGTTCGGTGCGGCGGATGGCCCATCAGCATGTGGTAGAGCAACGCCCCCAAGGCGTAGACGTCCCAGCGCACATCGGGGAGAGCCTTCAAGTCGGCCTGTTCCGGCGCCATGTAGAAGAGGGTGCCAAGGGCCGGGCTGTCTTCTTCCGAAAGTCGCGACTGTCCGAAATCGCACAACCGCGGACCGAAATCCTGGTCGAGCAGCACATTTGCCGGCTTGAGGTCGCAGTGCAGGATGCCGCTGCCATGCGCGTGAATCAGCCCGCGCAAAACTCCGCGAATCAGGTCCGTTGCTTCAGACGCCGGAATCGGCCCCGCGGCGAGATGGGCGGCCAATGACCCGCTCGGCAGGAACTCCATCACGTAATACGGGGGTGTCGCGTCCCAGCCGACGTCGATCAAGCCTACGATGTGATGCGACGAGTCGAGAGCCGCGAGCTTCTCGACCTCGCGCCCCAGCAGAACCCAGTCGTGCCCGCGGCGGGAGAAGAACTTGACCGCCGCGAAGCGGCCGGTCTTGCGTTCCTTTGCCAGCCAGACCGATCCGTAGGCGCCTTCGCCGATCGGTCGGATCAGATCGAACCCCGGCGCCGTTCCTGGAGGAAGCTGGTCGGCGCGACTCAGGTCCGCCGTCCGCTGCCGTTCGGCGTCCGATTGGGACAGCGTCTCGTCGGAAATATCGATTTGAGGCAGTGCGGTCGTGACCGGCATCGGGAGTCTGAGTCGGCGATGGCAGGGGTCGCCGGCGTGGGGGGGATGGCAGCCGGAAAGGTCGGACAGATCGCCCGCCCAACCGTTCGACATGGCATTCTATAGCGGTTCGGGCGCGAGTGTGCGGGCTGACGCGATCAGAACCTCGGCTTTTTGGAAAAGACGGGCTTCCGATCGCCTTCCAAGACCGCGAACAAAAGCTCCGCGGCGTTGAGAATTCCACGTCCGTCGAATAGAATGTGAAACTTCTTAAGTCGAGATTGGGAAGCCACTTTTGCCGATTTTGAGGGGACCGGCGGCGGTGGCGATCACACACATGTACGAGGGACGCAAAGGGTGTCGAACGGCAGTCCGTCGGTAGCGGAATCAAACGACCGCATCAAGCGCCTGGACATTCAGGACGAGATGCGGTCGAGCTATCTCACGTACGCGATGAGCGTGATCATCGCCCGTGCGTTGCCCGATGTTCGCGACGGGTTGAAGCCCTCGCAGCGGCGGCTGCTCGTCGCCATGAACGATCTGGGGCTCGGGCCGAACTCTGCCCGAGTCAAATGCGCCAAAATTACCGGCGATACCAGCGGCAACTATCATCCCCACGGCAGCGAAGCGCTTTATCTCACCCTGGCCCGGCTAGGTCAGGACTGGATCATGCGCAATGTGCTGGTCGACAAGCAGGGCAATTTCGGGTCGCTGGCCGGTCTCCCGCCGGCCGCCCAGCGATACACCGAGGCTCGTCTCTCGGCGACCGCGCGGGAAATGCTGGCCGACCTCGACCGCGACTCCGTCGACTTCGTGCCGACGTACGACCAGAGATTGCGCGAGCCGGTCGTCCTGCCCAGCCGGTTCCCGAATCTGCTCGTGAACGGTTCGAGCGGCATCGCGGTCGGCATGGCGACGAGCATTCCGCCGCACAACCTGAGTGAAGTCTGCGACGCCATCGTCACGGTGATCGACGATCCGGAGGTCACCGTCGACGAATTGCTCGATGTTTTGCCGGGGCCCGACTTCCCGACGGGCGGCATCATTCAGGGGCGCGTCGGCATCCGCCAGGGCTATCTGACGGGTCGATCGACGATCACGCTGCGGGCGCGAACGCACTACGAGACGGAAAAGAACTCCGACGTCATCGTCGTCACCGAAATTCCGTATCTCGAAACCCGCGACCGCGTTCGCGAGAAGCTCGAGCATCTGGTGAAGGACGAGAGGATCGAGGGCATCGCCCGCGTCACCGATCTGACCGACCGTACCTGCCCTCCGTGGCAGGTGCGGATTCATATCACGCTTCGGCGCGATGCGGACAAGGAAATCGTCCTCAACCAACTGTTCAAGTACAGTCCGCTGCAGACGACCGTCAGCGTCATCCTGCTCGGCCTCGTCGGCAATCGGCCGAAGACGCTCAGCGTCAAGGAGCTGATTCAGGAATTCGTCCGGCACCGCGTCGTCGTCATCCGTCGGCGAACCGAGTTCTTGCTCGCCGAGGCCCGCAAGCGAAAGCATACGGTCGAGGGTTTGCTGATCGCACAAGTCGACATCGACCTCGTGATTCGCACGATCCGCCAATCGGGCAGCCGCAGCGAGGCTAAGGAGCAGTTGCAGGCGATCGGTGTACCGGCCGAGCTCGTCCGCCGCGCGCTCGGCGACGACGGTTTTCAGTCGATGCTCGACGAAAAAGGGCTGTCCAACGCCGTCCCGGAGACGTTTTCGCTCTCGCCGCGACAGGCCGAGGCGATCGTCTCGATGCAGCTCGGCTCCCTTGCGAATCTCGAGCGTGAGCAGCTTCGCGGTGAGTTTCAGAAGCTGCTCGACGAGATCACCGCCCATCTCCAGTTGCTCTCGAACGAGTCAAACATCCTCGCGGTGATTCGCGGAGATATGCTGGAGTTGAAAGAGAAGTACGGCGACAAGCGGAGAACTGACGTCAGCGACGAAGAGATCGGCGACGTCGATCGCGGCGACTTGATCGCCGAAGAGCCGATGGTCGTCACCATCTCGCAGCGCGGCTACGTTAAACGGACGGCCCTGTCGACTTACCAGGCTCAGAACCGCGGCGGCAAGGGCATCCGCGGCGCCAAGCTCGACGACGAAGATCCGCTCGAGCACGTGTTCGTGTCGAGCACGCACGACTGGCTGCTGTTCTTCACCGATCGCGGCAAAGTGTTCTGGCAAAAAGTCTACGACTTGCCGCTGCTCGCTCGGACCTCGAAAGGCCGGGCGCTCGTCAATCTTCTTTCGCTGGCCGATGGCGAGCAGGTCTCGAACTGCCTCGCCGTTCGCGACTTCCCCGACGACCGCTACTTGATCATGGCGACCCGTGCGGGCCTCGTGAAGAAGACGTCGCTGTCGGCTTACGGACGGCCGCTGCGGGGCGGCATTATCGCGATCCAACTCAACGAGGGCGACGAGCTGATCAACGTCCGCATCGTCTCGGGCAATGACGACGTCGTCCTCGGAACCCGGCAGGGCATGTCGATCCGCTTCTCGCATCATGACGCCCGCCCGATGGGCCGCAACACCCGCGGCGTTCGCGGCATTCGACTACTGAAGGGCGACGAGGTCGTGGGCATGGTCGTCGCCGATTCCGACAAGGCCCTGATGACCGTCTGCGAGAACGGCTTCGGCAAACGGACGCCTTTCGGGGCGATCGACGCCGAACCCGAACTCGACGCCGAACCAGGTTCCGAACTCGACGTCGAGGCGGCAGGCGACGTCGAGGCGGTCGAGGCCGTGGAGACCACCGACGAGGTTGACGATCTCGACGCCGAGGCCGTTGATGGCGACGCCGAGCCGGCGGAAAGCGACGATGTCGCCTCGTCCAGCAGTGCCATGCGGTACCGTCGGCAGCAGCGGGGTGGCAAAGGAGTCAAGGACATCAAGACGACGACTCGCAACGGCCCGGTCGTCGCGCTGAGCGCCGTTCACGAGGACGATGAAGTGCTGATGATCACCGCCGGCGGCAAGATCCAGCGGTTCCGGGCGAGCGACATCCGCATGGTCGGCCGCAACACGCAGGGCGTGCGACTGATTCGGCTCGACGAAGGAGACCGCGTCGCCTCGCTGGCGCGGATTCCGGGCGAACTGGCCGACGAGGGTGACGAGACCGTCGACGTGCCTGAGGAATGATCGCGGCGACATCAGGGGCGGGCCGCTGCACTGGACTGGCCGTCAGTCTGTGAACTCGATTCCAACGGAGGGGTATTCGACGTGAAGATCACGATGATCGGTACGGGCTATGTCGGTCTGGTGACCGGAACCTGTTTCGCCGAGAGCGGCAACGACGTCACCTGCCTCGACATCGACGCCCGCAAGATCGAGCGTCTCAAGGCCGGCGAGATCCCGATCTACGAACCGGGACTGGCCGAACTCGTCGAACGGAACATCAAGGCCGGGCGGCTGACATTCACGACCTCCTATGAAGAGTCGATTCCGTCGGCCGATTGCGTGTTCATCGCCGTCGGCACGCCGCAAGGCGACGATGGCGCCGCCAACCTTGGCGGGCTGTGGGCGGTCGTCGACACGATGGCCCCGCTTCTCGATGAGAAGACCGTCGTCGTCATCAAGAGCACGGTGCCCGTCGGCACGAATCGCAAAACGGCGAACCGCCTCAAGGAACTGACGGGCCGCGTGGTCGACGTCGCCTCGAACCCCGAGTTCCTCAAGGAAGGCGCCGCGATCGAGGACTTCACCAAGCCCGACCGCGTCGTCGTCGGCGTTTCGCGACCCGAGGTCGCCGAAACGTTGCGGGAAC
>JBAQZJ010000093.1:0-3707 GCA_049790855.1 Planctomycetaceae bacterium
AGGCGATGCCGACCGAACGCGCGGCGGCACCGGCGGCTTCCGATCGAATCGCGCCGGAGTTCGATCCGCGAAAGCAACTCGCCGACGTTCGCAACTCCGACGCGCCCGCCGATCTTCCGTCAACGGAATCTCCCGCCGAACCGCTCGATCTGGACCGACCGACGGCTCCCGCGCCGCTGCCGAGCGAATCGACGGCCGGTGCGGGCGACACGTCGGAAGGCACGACGGGCGACGCCGAATTGTCGTCGCGATTCAGTCGTCGCCCGACTCGCTCCCGAGATCTCGCCGGCAGCGTTCCCGAGGCCGAACGCGGCACCTCGGACGGCGCGGCGCCGTCGACTTCGTCGCCGGCGGGTCGCGGTCTGGCGATGTCGGGCGTCGACCGGCTCCGGCCGTCGGACGAGAACCTGCCGTCGTTGAGCCGTCCGGACGCTGCACCGCTCACCGGCCGACGTGCGGGCGTTCCCGAAGTGTATCAACTTCGTCGGCTCGACCGTCGCAGCGACATCGCGCGCCGAAACGGCGGCACGCAAGGTTCCGAAGAGGCGGTGGAACTCAGTTTGAAGTGGCTTGCGGCCCATCAGCACGCCGACGGTTACTGGGACGCCGACGCCCACGGTGCCGGCAAGGTCGACGTCGACGAGCAAGGCATCCAGCGAAACAACGCCGGCAAGACCGCCGACAGCGGACTCACGGCGCTCGCGATCCTGGCGTTCCTGGGAGCCGGCTACACGCACGAAGAGGGCGAGTACGCCGAGACGGTCGACCGCGCCCTGAAGTGGCTCGTGGCGAAACAGCGCGACGACGGCTTCCTCGGCTATGGCGCCGCGCACTTCGAGCAGATGTACTGCCACGGCATGGCGACGTATGCGCTTGCCGAAGCCTACGGCATGCAGGCCGATTCCTCGAACACGCGGCTGCGTCGACCGCTCGAAAGGGCCGTCCTCTACATCGCCGCGATGCAGCATCGCGACGGCGGCTGGCGCTACGAAAAGGGTCAGGCCGGCGACATGAGCATGTTCGGCTGGCAACTCATGGCTCTCAAAAGCGCTGAGATCGCCGGCGTTTCGATGCCCGGCGCGACGCGGACGAAAATGATCGAGTTCCTGCGCGATCGCAGTCTCGGCGAGAACGGCGGGCTGGCCGCCTATCGCAAGACCGACCCGCAGATTCCCGCCACGCCCGCCATGACAGCCGAGGCCCTGTTCTGCAAGCAGATCCTCGGCATGACGCGCACGAACCCCGCGAGTCTCGAAGCGGTCGGCTACCTGCTCAAGAACACGCCGAAACGGTCGGAACTGAACTATTACTACTGGTACTACGGCACGCTGGCGCTGTTCCAGTTCGGCGGATCGTCGTGGGAGCGCTGGAACGCTTCGCTTCGCGATCTGCTGGTCGCCGAGCAAATCAAAGACGGCCCCGACGCCGGAAGCTGGGCACCGCGCGACGCCTGGGGACCGTACGGCGGACGAGTCTATTCGACCGCCGTCGCCACGCTCAGCCTCGAAGTCTACTACCGCTTCCTGCCGCTGTACCGCGCTGTGGAACTGCCTTCCGAGAAAGCCGCCGGCGAGCCGACGGCAGAGCGGTAGCGTCGTAGGGTTCCATCTAGGCGGAAGTCGTGAGTGGCATGCCTTCGGCCGACAGGCCGTAGGCATGCGAACGTGGGACATGCCTACACCTTCGGCGAAGGCTTGCCACCCACCATTTGAGAGTGGTCGCGCCAGTAGGGTGGGTCAAGCGAATCATCGGCCTAGGCCTGTCGATGAGACGAATCCGAGCGCCGACCCACCGGCCCCGTCGATTGGCGTTCGCTCGGTGGGTCGGCGCTCACTGGACCCGGCCAACGCCACCCGCCGCTCTACCGGGCCGTCGAACTGCCGTCCAAAAACGCTGCCAGCGAGCCGACGGCCGGGCGGTAATCAGGTTGCCGAGACCAGCAACGCGGCATCCGGCGGAACCTCGATCATCCTGATCAGCTTCGCCTGAACCATGACTTTGGTTCCGTCCCGTTGTTCGAGAATCACCATTCCCGCCAGTTCGAACGGAAGCGGCGTCTTCGCCGATCCCGGATCGGTAAAACCGAGAATCCGCACGTTCTCGAATTTCGAGCCGTTCGCAAGATGAATGGTCGCTCGCGTCTTGTCGTCGAGCATGCCCTTGAAGCGGATTCGCGACGGGCCGGCCACTCGGTGATCGAGCCAGCTGACGATCTTGAAGAAGACCGTCAGCACGATGATGCCGCCGACAATTGGTCCGATCACGCTGATGGTATGTTCGAGCGGGTGCATCGCGTCGGCTCGAGCTTGTTTCACGAGTCTCCGGTCGTTCAAGGCGAACCTAACGCGATTCGGGATTCAAGTCTGCCCGGCGCGAGGAGACCTCAGACGCCTCTGCGGTGGGTGACCGTTCAAGCCGCCGGCATCAAGCCGGTGGCTCGCTGGGCGCGGGTTTGTCTGGTGCGGTGGTTCGTCTGGCTCGTAAGTCGTCGAGCCGATGTTTGAGTTCAGCCTCGAAACCGTGATCGGTTGGTTCGTAGTAGGACTTCTCGACGCCGAGGTAGTCCTGGTCGACCCAGCCGCCTGCGTGGTTGTGGGCGTACTGGTAGCCTTCGCCGTGGCCGAGGCGTTTGGCGCCGCTGTAGTGAGCATCACGCAGATGGACGGGGACCGGCAGCAGGGTGCGGTTGCGGACGTCGGACAGCGCAGTGTCGATCGCGACGATCGCGGCGTTGCTCTTGGGGGCGCAGGCGATGTAGATCGCGGCCTGGGCGAGGATGATCCGGCATTCGGGCATGCCGACGAACTCGGTCGCCTGGACGGCGGCGTTCGCGACGACCAGCGCCTGCGGGTCGGCGTTGCCGACGTCTTCGCTGGCACAGATTACGATCCTTCTCGCGACAAATCGCGGATCTTCGCCGGCTTCGAGCATGCGGGCCATCCAGTAAATCGCCGCATCGGGGTCGCTGCCGCGCATGCTCTTGATGAACGCGCTGGCTGCATCGTAATGATCGTCGCCGGTCGCGTCGTAGCGGATCGCTTTCTTCTGGACCGACTCCTGGGCGACGGCGAGGTCGACCGTCCCGCCGGCCTCGACGCTTTTGGCGGCGACTTCGAGTCCGTTCAAAGCGCGCCGGGCGTCGCCGTCGGCGACTTCGGCGAGAAAGTCGAGGGCCTCGTCGGTGACGGTCACGTTCAACTCGCTGAGACCGCGTTCGGAGTCGTTCAACGCTCGTTGCAGCAGCGCGAGCAGGTCCGGTTTTTCGAGAGGCTTGAACTCGAAGATCTGACTGCGGCTGACGAGCGGCGCGACGAGCGAGAAGAACGGATTCGCCGTCGTCGCGCCGACGAGCGTGACGACGCCGGTTTCGACGTCGGGCAGCAGCACGTCCTGCTGCGCCTTGTTGAAGCGGTGCAATTCGTCGATGAACAGGACGGTGCGTCGTCCCGAGGCCGCGAGCCGATCACGAGCGGCATCAAGCACGGCCCGCACGTCTTTCACGCCGGCGGCGGCCGCGTTGAGCGTGACGAACTCGCTTTTCGTCTGCGTCGCGATCAGCCGGGCGAGGGTCGTCTTGCCGCTGCCGGGCGGGCCGAAGAAGATCACACTGCCCAGCCGGTCGGCCCGCAGCATCCGCCGCAGTTGCTTGCCCTCGCCGAGAAAGTGCGACTGTCCGGCGAACTCGTCGAGGTTCCGCGGCCGCATGC
>JBAQZJ010000094.1:0-2959 GCA_049790855.1 Planctomycetaceae bacterium
GTCGGAGACGGCGTCGACGTCGGCCTCGATCGCGTCTTCGAGGAACTTGTCGATCAACACCGGCCGTTCGGGAGACGCCTCGACGGCCTCGGTCATGTAACGCACGAGCTGGGCTTCGTCGTAGCAAATCTCCATCGCCCGACCGCCAAGCACGTAGCTCGGACGGACGAGCACCGGATACCCGATCCGCTCGGCGGCGGCACGGGCGCCTTCAGTCTCGGTCGCGATGCCGTTCGCCGGTTGACGCAGACCGAGCTTGTGAAGGATCGCCTGGAACCGCTCGCGGTCCTCGGCGGCGTCGATCATGTCGGGGCTGGTGCCGATGATCGGCACGCCCGCCGCTTCGAGGCCGCGGGCGAGGTTCAACGGTGTTTGCCCGCCGAACTGGACGATGACGCCGTCCGGCTCGATGCGGTCGCAGATGTTGAGGACGTCTTCGGTCGTCAGCGGCTCGAAAAACAACAGGTCGCTCGTGTCGTAGTCGGTGCTGACGGTCTCGGGGTTGCTGTTGACCATCACGCTTTCGACGCCGAGTTCCCGCAGGGCGAAGCTCGCGTGGCAGCAGCAGTAATCGAACTCGATTCCCTGGCCGATGCGGTTCGGGCCGCCGCCGAGAATCACGATACGGGGTCGAGTGTTGAGGGTTGAGGGTTGAGGGCGGGATCCGGGGATGTCTTCAACCCTCAACCCTCGTCCCTCATCCCTCAACCGTCTTCCCGGCGTTTCGTCCTCGTCCTCATACGTCGAATAGTAATACGGCGTATGGGCCTCGAACTCCGCGGCGCAGGTGTCGACCTGCTTGAAGGTGGCGACGACGCCGAACTGCTTGCGGCGACGGCGGACTTCCGGCTCGTTGCTGTCCCACCAGATCGCCAGCTGCTTGTCGGAAAAGCCGGCCCGCTTCACCTTGCGGAGCAGTGCCGCGTCGGCGTCTTCCAGCCGACGGCAGGCTTTGATTTCGTCTTCGACGGCGACGATCTGCCGCAGGTTGTCGAGGAACCACGGGTCGATGTCGGTCAGCGCGTGGATCTCGGCGACGGTCATGCCGTCCCGAAGTGCGTAGCGAAGATAAAACACGCGCTCGGCGTTCGGCACGGTCAGCTTGCGGACGATCTCGTCGCGGGTCGGCTGCTTCGCCGTCCCCCAGAGATCCTTCTTCCCGCCGCCGAGGCCGAAGTGGCCGGTCTCGAGGCCGCGGAGGGCCTTCTGGAAGCTTTCCTTGAAGGTCCGGCCGATCGCCATCGTCTCGCCGACGCTCTTCATCTGGACCGTCAGCGTCGGGTCGGCCTCGGGAAACTTCTCGAAGGTCCACCGCGGAATCTTGGTGACGACGTAATCGATCGTCGGCTCGAAACAGGCCAGCGTCTCGCGGGTGATGTCGTTGGGAATCTCGTCGAGCGTATAACCGACGGCGAGCTTGGCGGCGATCTTCGCGATCGGGAAGCCGGTCGCTTTCGAGGCCAGCGCCGACGACCGCGACACGCGGGGGTTCATCTCGATGACGACCATCCGGCCGTCGTCGGGATTGACGGCGAACTGCACGTTCGCCCCGCCGGTCTCGACGCCGATTTCGCGGACGACCGCGAACGTCGCGTCGCGCATCCGCTGGTATTCTTTATCGGAAAGCGTCTGAGTGGGAGCGACGGTGATGCTGTCGCCCGTGTGGACGCCCATCGGGTCGAAGTTCTCGATCGAGCAGATGATGACGCAGTTGTCGGCCCGGTCGCGCATCACCTCCATCTCGTATTCTTTCCAGCCGAGGATGCTCTCTTCGAGCAGCACCTCGCCGACCGGGCTGAGCTTGAGGCCGCGGCGGACGATGTCCTCGAACTCCTCCTTGTTGTAGGCGATCCCGCCGCCGGTGCCGCCCAGCGTGAAGCTCGCCCGCACGATGATCGGCAGTCCGATCTCGCGGACCGCGGCTCGGGCTTCGTCCAGCGTATGCACGGTGCGGCTTCTCGGGACGTCGAGGCCGATTTTGAGCATCGCCTGCTTGAAGCTTTCCCGCTCTTCGGCCTTGGCGATCACTTCTTCTCGGGCGCCGATCAGCTCGACGCCGAGCTGCCGCAGAATGCCGCGGCGGGCGAGGTCCATCGCGGTGTTGAGACCCGTCTGGCCGCCGAGCGTCGGCAGCAAGGCGTCCGGCCGTTCATTTTCGAGAATCTTCGCGACGTACTGCCAGGTGATCGGCTCGATGTAGGTGCGGTCGGCCATCTCCGGGTCGGTCATGATGGTCGCCGGGTTGCTGTTGACCAGCACGACCTCGTAGCCCTCTTCGCGCAGGGCCTTGCAGGCCTGCACGCCCGAGTAATCGAACTCGCAGGCCTGACCGATGACGATGGGGCCGGAACCGATGATCAGGATTTTCGACAGGTCGTCGCGACGCGGCACGGGACGGATTTCCTACGCGGTGACTCACGAAACGAACGTGCCGCCCGGCGGGAGGCAGTGCCTCCGGCGCGCACGCTCAGCCCGACGGGCGCCGGGGCGGCAAACGCCCCAACGGTACCAGAGCGAGGACGAGATTCAAGGTAAGCGGCCGCCAGACAAGACGAACCCTCCACGTCCGATTATTTCGCGCTCCACCTCCCATCCGTTTTCGTCGCTCATTTTCTGACCTCCTGAACTCCTGACTCCTGAACTCCTCCAAAAAAATCCAAGGCGCCCTGGTTCGCAGAATGCGAAGGCCGAATGGCCAACCGAATGGTTAATAGGCGGGATGGTGATGTCGGAGGATGTGGCAAGGTCTAGACTTGCCGCACACCGAAACCACCGGTGAGTCACACGTGCTCTCTACATAGACAGAACCTCGCCGACGTTATGTGACGTAAGTCGTTATTTCATGGTTGAGATTTCGGCGGTTTGAGAGCCGGCGCAGGAAATGTTTTGAAATGGAAGTGCTGGAGCGCAGGGACGTTCAGTCATTGGGCCTCGAATCAGAGCCGCGACCGTCAGGGAG
>JBAQZJ010000095.1:0-31120 GCA_049790855.1 Planctomycetaceae bacterium
ATCGAAAATCGCTCCCTGACGGTCGCGGCTCTGACGGCGCATTCCGGGACAGGCAACCACTGTCCTTATCGGTATGCGAAGCATCGCCGGCGAAGGAATCTTCGGTGACGGCGGCGGCGAACGTTCCCTGCGGCTCCGATTCTATCGGATGGCGTGACTCTCCCGGCGACGTGCGGTAGGCTTCGATCGAACCGACGAGAATCGCGACGAAATACGCCGGAGGGTTTGCGGGTGGACGCCAGGATCGTGCTGCTGCCGGGAGATGGAATCGGGCCGGAGATCGTTCGCGAGGGCGAACGCGTGCTCGCCGCGATCGCCGCGCGGTTTCAGCACCGGTTCACGTTCGAGCGGCGATCGATCGGCGGGACGGCGATCGACGAGACCGGCGATCCATTGCCGGCGGCGACGCTCGACGCCTGCCGCCAGGCGAACGCCGTGCTTCTGGGGGCCGTCGGCGGACCGAAGTGGGACGACCCGAACGCGAAAGTGCGTCCTGAACAGGGATTGCTGCGCATTCGCAAGGAACTCGGTCTGTTCGCGAATCTGCGGCCGATTCGCGTCCTTTCGGCCCTGGCGAGCGCTTCGCCGCTGCGACAGGAGATCGTCGAAGGCACCGACATCCTCTTTTTTCGCGAGTTGACCGGCGGGATCTACTTCGGGCCGTCGGGCCGCAAGACGATTGACGGCGAAGAGGCGGCGTTCAACGAGATGGTCTACAGCGTCTCGGAGATCGAACGGATCGTCCGCGCCGCCGCGACCGCGGCTCGTTCCCGTCGGAAGAGACTGACGAGCGTCGACAAAGCGAACGTGCTGGAGACGTCGCGGCTGTGGCGATCGACGGCGATTCGCCTCGTGAAGGACGAGTTTCCCGATGTGGCGCTCGACCATGTACTTGTGGATGCGATGGCGATGCATCTGCTCGCCCGTCCGCGAGATTTCGACGTCGTTGTGACGGAAAATCTGTTCGGCGACATCCTGACCGACGAGGCCTCGATGCTGCCGGGATCTCTCGGGCTGCTGCCTTCGGCGTCGCTTGGTTCGTCCGGACCGGGCCTCTACGAGCCGATCCACGGTTCGGCGCCCGATATCGCCGGTAAAGGAATCGCCAATCCGCTGGCGACGATCCTTGCGGCGGCGATGTTGTTACGGCATTCGCTCGGCTTGGAAGCAGAAGCCGTCGCGATCGAGAACGCCGTCGACGCCGTGCTTGCCGCAGGTCATCGCACCGCCGACATCGCCGCCGGCGGGCCGTCGCTGGAAACCTCGCGGATGGGAACGCTCGTCGTCGAAGCGCTCGCCAGCGTGTGAGCTCGAGCGAGGGATTTTGCCAAAAACGTCGCGCAGGGCGGCTGTGCCGGCGGTGGCTCGCCGCCGGACCGTCACTTCCGGCGAGAATGCGCACCCGCAGGCACAACCGGCCCTACGTCGAACCGGCCACTGCGACGGGCTGTTGTTTCTCGGCATGCACCGGCGGGGGCGGTTCGCTCGGCGGCTCGGCGTCGGCTGGCCGAGTCGGCTTGCGTCGACGGAGCAGTTCGTCGAGCTTCTGGAAGATCACGTAGAAGACCGGCACGAAGAACACGGCCAGCACCGTCGCCGCGAGCATGCCGCCGAACACCGCCGTTCCCAGCGCCTGCTGACCGGCGGCCCCGGCCCCCTCGGCAAACACGAGCGGCGTCACGCCCAAGATGAACGCGAAGCTGGTCATGATGATCGGCCGGAACCGCATCTTCGCGCCGGCGATCGCCGCGTCGACGACCGACAAGCCTTCCTTGCGACGATCGCGGGCGAATTCGACGACGAGAATGGCGTTCTTGCTCGCCAGCCCGATGATCAGCACGATGCCGATTTGGGTGAAGATGTTGATGTCCATGCCGCGAATCGCGACCGCCGCGACCGCACCGAGCAGTCCCAGCGGCACGACGAGAATCACCGAGATCGGCAGAATCCAGCTTTCGTACTGTGCGGCGAGAACCAGGTAGACGAGCAACACGGCGAACCCGAACACGAACACCGCCTCGCCGCCGACCCGCTTTTCCTGGAAAGACATGCCGGTCCAGTCGTAGCCGATCGACTGCGGAAGGCTCGTTGACGCGATCTCTTCCATCAGTCGCAGCGACTCGCCCGAACTGTATCCCGGCGCCGCCGACCCCGAGACGGATGCGGTCGGATAGAGGTTGTAGCGTTTGACGACCTGCGGGCCGAAGCTCCGCTTCACGTCGACGATCGTCCCGAGCGGAATCATTTCGCCCTTGTCGTTGCGGACTTCGAGCCGTTCGATGTCCTGCGGATCGGCGCGGTCTTCCGCCTCGGCCTGCACGCGAACCTGGTAGACGCGGCCGAACTTGTTGAAGTCGTTCACGTAGGCCGACCCAAGGTAGGCCTGAAGCGTGCCGAACACGCTGCCAAGCGGAACGCCGAGGGTCTTGGCCTTCACACGATCGACGTCGACGTAAAGCTGTGGCACGCCGGGACGGAACGCCGTGTTGACGCCCGTGAGCGCCGACTGTCCGTTCGCCGCGGCGATCAGTTCCTGCGTCGCCAGTTCCAGTTCATCCAGGCCGACGCCGCCGCGGTCTTCGACCTGCATCTCGAACCCGCCGCGAAAGCCGAGCCCGCGAATCGCGGGCGGTGCGAAGGCGAAGATCTGGGCTTCTTGAATTTGCGAGAACCGGCCCATCAGCGAGCCGAGAATCATCTCTTGCGTGATGCCTTTCGCATAGCGTTCGTCCCAGGGATCGAACATGAAGAACATCGTGCTGGAGTTCGGGGCGCTGCTGCCTTCGACGAGCGACAGGCCGCCGATCGTGAACCAGTCCTTCACGCCGGGCGTCTCGGCCATGATCTTGTCGACCTCGGCCATGACGGCGTCGTTGCGCTCCTGCGAGGCGGCGTCGGGCAACTGGATGCTCGCGAGGGCATAGCCCTGGTCTTCAGTCGGGAAGAAGCCGGTCGGCTGTCGCACGTAGAGCCATCCCGTTCCCGCGACGAGGCCCGCAAACACCAGGAAGGCCAGAATCGGATGCCGCACGATGCGTCGGATCATCGCCACGTAGATGCGCTCGACCAGTCCGTAGACGGCATCGAACCATCGCCAGAAGAACCACTTCTTCCGTCCCGGTTTGATGGGTCGCAGCCACAGCGCGCTTTGCGTCGGCTTGAGCGTGATCGCGTTCATGGCGCTGATCAGCGCGGTGGCGGCGATCGTCAAGGCGAATTGACGGTAGAGCTGGCCGGTGATGCCCCCGAGGCTCGCAGCGGGAATGAACACCGCCAGCAGCACGAGCGTGATGCCGATGATCGGGCCGATGACTTCGCCCATGGCGCGGATCGTCGCCTCTTTGGGCGGCTCGCCGCGCTCGATGTGATGCACGACGTTCTCGACGACCACGATCGCGTCGTCGACGACGATGCCGATCGCCAGCACCAGCCCGAACAGCGTCAGCGTGTTGATGGTGAAGCCGAGGGCGTACAGCGCGGCGAACGCGCCGATGATCGTGACCGGCACGGTCGTCGCCGGAATGAGCACGGCCCGCCAGTCCTGAAGGAAGACGAGAATCACGACGAGCACGAGCAGGGCCGCTTCGATCAGCGTCGTGAAGACCGACTTGATCGAGGCGTCGACGAACAGCGTCGTGTCGAACGGGATGTCGTATTCGACGCCCTCGGGAAACTGCTGCGACAGCTGCTTCATCGTCGCCTTGACGTCCTGGGCGACCTCGAGCGCGTTCGCTCCGGGAAGCTGATAGATGCCGATGTTCGCGTTCTGCTCGCCCTTCCGTTCGGTGAACTGGTCGTACGTCTGGCCTCCCAGCTCGACGCGGGCAATGTCCTTCAAAAAGACGATGCGCCCGTCTTCACCCGTCTTGACGATGATGTTCTCGAATTGCTCAGGGTCGGAGAGTCGCCCGAGCGCAGTGACGGTGTACTGGAACTGGCTGCCGTCGGGCGTCGGCGGCTGGCCGATCTGACCGGCGGCGACCTGGACGTTCTGTTCCCGCAGCGCGCCCATGACGTCTTCGGCGGTCATCCCGCGGCTCTTCAACTTCGCCGGGTCGAGCCAGACCCGCATGGCGTAATTCGAGGTGCCGAAGATCGTGACGTCACCGACCCCCGACACGCGGCTCAGCTCGTCGCGCAGCCGCAGGGTGGCGAAGTTCGCCAGAAACAGGGTGTCGATGTCGGGGTCGGTCGTCATCAGCGAAACGACGAGCAGAATGTTCGTGCTCTGTTTCTTGACCGTCACGCCCTGTCGGCGGACCTCTTCCGGCAGCGTCGGCTCGGCGATCGCAACGCGGTTCTGAACGAGCACCTGCGCCTCGTCGAGATCGGTTCCGATCTCGAACGTGACCGTCAGCGCGTAGGATCCGTCGCTGGAGCTGGTCGAGGACATGTACAGCATGTTCTCGACGCCGTTGACCTGCTGCTCGATCGGCGCGGCGACGGTGTTCGACAGCACCTCGGCGTTGGCGCCGGGATAGACCGTCCGCACCTGGACGGTCGGCGGCGTGATCTCGGGATACTGCTCGATCGGCAGGAACCAAAGCGAGATCCCGCCGATCAGCACAGTGATCACCGCGATCACGTTCGCCAGGACCGGACGTTCGATGAAGAATTTGGCGAACATGGCTTCGTGGGGTGAAGGGAGCCGCTACAGCGGGTCAAACTCGAAATCCGAAGCACGAAATCCGAAACAAGCACGAAATACAAAGAACCGAAGCGCTTGTTGCCGCGATCGTTTCGGACGTTCGGATTTTGGATTTGTTTCGAATTTCGTGTTTCGGATTTCCCGATCCGGGTGGGCCGAGGCCCACCCTACTTCTTTCTGGCGACCGCCGACGTCTCGGGGGCGAATCGGAACGCCGTCGGCTGCTGATCGGGATTTCCCGCCATCTGCGCTTGCTCGGGCTGGACCGGCGCACCCGGCCGGGCGCGCTGCAGTCCGTTGACGACGACCCAATCGCCGGGCCGAATTCCTTCTTCGATGACGCGCAGTCCTGCATCGGCGCGGCCGAGCGTCACCGGCCGGTATTCGACGACGTTCTTGTCGTTCACGACGAGCAGATAATCGCCCCGCTGATCGGCCGAGACGGCCCGTTCCTCGACCAGCAACCTCGGCCGCGGTTCGCCGACGGCGACGCGGATTCGCACGAACAGGCCCGGCACGAGCCGCTCGTCCGCATTCTCGAAGACGGCCCGCCGCAGCGTCGTTCCCGTCGAGGGATCGACGCCGAACTCGCCGAAGTCCATCCGTCCGCGATAGGAAAAGTCGTCGCTTTCGCCAAGCGCCATTTCGATCGTCGACGCAGTTGCTTCGTCCATCGGAACGGCGCCGGCGCGTTTCATGTCAAGAAACCGCAGCAAGTCGGACTCGCTCACGTTGAAATAGGCGTGAATCGGATCCCGGCTTTCGAGCGTCGCGAGCAGCGTCGTGCCCGATTGAACGAGGTTGCCGATATCGACCTGGTGCTCGCCCATGCGACCTGCGAACGGTGCCCGGATCTCGGCGTAGCCCAAATCCAGTTCGGCCTGGCGGATCGCGGCCCTCGCTGCGGCGACATCGGCCAATGCCGAAGACCGCTGCGCTTCGACTTCGTCGAGCTGATCCTTCGTGGCGGCCTTTCGCTCGACAAGCGTCCGGGTCCGGCCGAGTTGCGCCGTTGCCAGTCGTAACTGGGCCTCGGCCTTCGCGACGTCGGCCTTCGCCGATGCGAGCGCGGCCTCGTAGGGAGCCTTGTCGATGACGAACAGCAGGTCGCCCTGCTTCACGACGTCGCCGTCCTTAAAGGTGATCTCATGCAGATAACCGTTGACGCGCGCCCGGAGTTCGACCGTGTTGACCGCCCGCGTCTGACCGGTCGTCTGAAAGTAGTCGACGACGTTCTTCTCAAGCGGCAGAGCGACCGTGACCGCCGGGGGCGGCGGCGGTACGAACGCATTCTTCTCTTGGCAACCGGACAGCAGCGCCACCGTGGCGACGACGGCCGGCAAGACGAGCAGGCGACTCATGAACGCAGAACTCCTGGACGCCGTTGTGGCAAAGAGCAATCGGCTTCGTCGACCGGAATGCGCGTCGGCGCTGTGCCGGCCTCGATATTGTCGTGAAGCTTGTGCAGCAGGCATCGGAGCGTTTCCTGTTCGTCCGAAGTCAATTCCTGGACGGCGCGATCGCGAACCCGGTTCGCACAGACGACGATTTTTTCCCAGACCGGAGTCGCCCGATCCGTCGGGCGGATCACCTTTCGTCGCCGGTCGTCCAGACATTCCGTCCGTTCGATCAACGCACTCCGTTCCATGCCGTCGAGTACTCGCACGAGCGTCGGCGGTTCGATATTCATGCGCTCGGCGAGATCCACTTGGGCGAGTGGTCCGTCGACGGCCAGCCAGCCGAGCACTTGGCATTGACGATAAGTCAGCCCTTCGTTCGCAAGCTCGGCATTCATGGCCCGCTCAAACCGATGAGCCGCCATATGCAGCCAATAGCCGACGTCCGAGCAGAAATCGTGATCCAGCAACCCGCACATCATCCACATGTCGAATAGTTAGGATTGCGAACTATATGCAACGGCAAGAATCGCGTCAAGACAGTGAAATCCGGCGAAAATATGATCCCAGAATTGGGCGGCGACATCTAAAACCAGGGACGTGGGTCACTTTGAACAAAGCCGCCGGAACTGTCGCCTTTCGCTCCGCGAAAGGGCGTTCTTTCGCGGAGCGAAAGACGACAAACCGTCAAACTGACCCACGACCGACACCAGCGATCGCCAGGCGGTTCAGAAGCGACGCGATGGATGACGAACCTCTCGTTGGGCAACCAACGTTTCAGGCGAGAATGTCCTGAATCACGCGGCCATGAACGTCGGTCAGTCGGAAGTCGCGACCGGCGTAGCGGTACGTCAATCGTTCGTGGTCGAGGCCGAGCAGGTGCAGAATCGTTGCATGCAGATCATGGACGTGAACCTTGTTCTCGACGGCTCGGAAGCCGAACTCATCGGTCTCGCCGTAGGTCATCCCACCGCGAACTCCCCCGCCGGCGAGCCACATCGTGAACCCGTAATGGTTGTGGTCGCGGCCGTCACCGCTTTCGGAGGTCGGCGTCCGTCCAAACTCTCCGCCCCAGATCACGAGGGTGTCGTCGAGCAGTCCGCGCCGTTTGAGGTCCGTCAGCAGGGCGGCGATCGGCTGGTCGATGTCGGCCGCCAGCGTGCGAACGCTCTCGGTGTGCTTCTGGTGGGTGTCCCACGGCTGACCGTTGCCGTAATAGACCTGAACGAACCGCACGCCGCGTTCGGCGAGCCTGCGTGCGAGCAGGCATCCGTCGGCAAAGTGCCCCGAACCGTATTCCTCGCGAATCGCCTGCGGTTCGCGGTTCAAGTCGAAGGCGTCGCCCGCTTCGAACTGCATGCGAAACGCCGATTCCATCGACGTGATTCGCGATTCCAGCATTCCGCCCGCGCCGCGCTGGTCCAGATGTCGTCGGTTGAGCGCCAGCATCAGGTCGAGTTGCCGGCGTTGCGTGTCGCGGTCGAGCCGATCGTTTCGCAGAAACGGAATCATTTTCTGCGGATCGAGCTGCGAGTGATTCACGTAGGTGCCCTGATACTCGGCGGGCAGAAACGAACTGTTCCAAAGCTCGGCGAAGCGCACCGGCCGGCCGGGACAAAGCACGACGTAGCCCGGCAGGTTCGCGTTCTCGCTGCCCAGCCCGTACAGAAACCACGCCCCCATGCTCGGCCGTTTCGGCGTGATCGAACCGTTGTTCATCATGTACAGCGCCGGCCCGTGATTCGGATTGTCGCTGTGCAGCGAGCGAATCACGCAAACATCGTCGATGCGTTCAGCGATCCGCGGCAGGAGGTCGCTGACTGGAACGCCGCTTTTGCCAGACGGCGAGAACTTGAACGGCGAAGCCAGCAGCCCGGCCGTCGCCCGCTCGGTGCGCAGATCGACTTCCTTCGGGCGTTGCCCTTCGTATTTCGTCAAAGCCGGTTTCGGGTCGAAAAAGTCCGCCTGGAACGGTCCGCCGTTCATGAACAGCTGAATGACCCGTTTCGCACCGCCGGCGCGATGCGGCCTCGTCGCAGCGGCGGCGGTCGAATCTTCCAGCATTCCGGCGAGACCCAGCGCACCGAGTCCGCCGCCTGCTCGCGCGAACATTTCACGCCGTGACATCGTAGGAACGGATGAAAGCGTGGTCATCGACGGGTTCTTTCAGTCCACGAACAGAAACTCATTCGTGCCGAGCAACGCCTGGGCATATTGGCGCCAGACGGCCGCCTTGACCGCCGGGTCTGTCGAATCGCCCGAGACGAACGCCTGTCCGAGCCGCAACTCTTCGTCATCGGGCGATCGACCGAACAGCAGTCGATACAGGCGATGAATGCGCTCGGTCGGATTCTGGGAAGGCGACGCGCCGACCCGCTGCTGCAACGCTTCCGCCTGGCGTTGCATGAAGTCGCTGTTGAGAACGAACAACTGCTGGAGCGGCGTCGTCGTCGGATCGCGGCCGGGGCTGTGCGCCAGTGGGTCGGGAAAGTCGTAAAGTCGAAGCATGTCGCCGAGATCGTAGCGATCGACGCGACCGTACATTGTGCGGCGCTTGTTGTCCGGGCTTGCCAGTTCGATCGAAGGGCCGCCGATCGTTCGATCGAGGTTGCCGGAGGCGACCAGCACGGCGTCTCGCCAGGCTTCGACGTCAAGCCGTCGTCGGCTCATGCTCGACAGCAGCCGGTTTTCGGGATCGACGGCCTGCGAATCAACCGAAGGAGAGGTCGCGTTTCGCGTGCCGGCCTCCGCTGCCGGACCACGTTGCCGATACGTCGCCGACAGTACGATTTCACGATGAAGTGTTTTCAGCGACCAGCCCTGTCCGACGAACCGCGACGCGAGATGTTCGAGCAGTTCCGGGTGCGACGGCGGCGAACCCTGCGCGCCGAAATCGCTCGTCGTCTCGACGAGCCCGCGGCCGAAATGATGTCGCCAGATGCGATTGACGATCACGCGCGCCGCGAGCGGCGCGGCGTCGGTGACGATCGCTTCGGCAAGCTGTCGTCGACCGCTGCCGCGTGCCAGCGATCGCGGCTCGCCGTCCGACAGAACTGCCAGAAACCGCCGGGGCACGAGCGGACCCTGATTCGTCGGGTTGCCGCGAATCTGCACATGCAGATCGATCGCCTCGCCCTGCTTGTAGACCAGCTTCGTCGCATTCGGGCCGTCGGCTTCCACCAGCAACGCCGCATTGTCCACCGCATACGCCGATGCGGAGTCGTACCGCGGCGTCGTGTGTTGGATCGTCGTGATCTGTCGTCGGATCTCGTCCATCTGCTGTTGTTTGTCGGAAGGGACCGGCTTCGCTTTTGCGAGAGTCTTGAGTTGCTCTTCCAGTGCCGCGACCTGCTCGCGCGCTTTCTGAACCGAGTCAAACTCGTCGGCCGGAATCACGGGGCGGTCGATGAGTCGGGTGTTCGCGATCACTCCGGCCAAGGCGTAGTAGTCCTGCGTGCTGATCGGGTCGAACTTGTGATCGTGGCAGCGGGCGCAGGCGATCGTCAGTCCCAGAAACGTGCGGCCGATCGCATCGATCCGCTCTTCCCATTCCTCGGCGACCGTGCCCTTAATCACCTCCTTGTCGAGCTTCAACTCCTTCCAGTAAGCAGGACTGAGACCGAGAAACCCGAGCGCCGCGTTGTCCTCGGGCCGCGCGTCGGGCAGCAGATCGGCGGCGAGTTGGGCACGCACGAAATCGTCGTAGGGCAGGTCGCTGTTCAGGGCGACGACGACCCAGTCGCGGTAGAGCCACGCCTGGGCGTCGGAGCTGATCCACGACGCCTGCACGTCGGTGTAGCGTGTCAGGTCGAGCCAGTGCCGCGCCCATCGCTCGCCGTAATGAGGCGAAGCGAGCAACCGGTCGACGGCTTGTGCATAAGCGTCGGGTGCCGGGTCGGCGATGAACCGTTCAATCTCCTTCGGCGTCGGCGGCAGGCCGATAAGATCGAACGAGACCCGTCTCAACCAGGTCCGACGGTCGGCATCGGGCGATGGTGCCAGGCCCGCCGCCTCGAGATTCGCCAGAATGAACGCATCGAGCGGACGCCGCGGCCAATCCGCCTGCCGGCAGGCCGGCGGAACGGGGTCTCGCAGCGGTTGGAAGGACCAGAATTCTCGACCGGCTTCGAGGTCGATCGTCGAAAACGATTCGGGACGATCGTCGTCGGAATCGGGCGGCATCGGCGCACCGCGACGCACCCATTCTTCGATCAACGCGATTTCCTCGAGCGGCATCTTACCGTCCGGCGGCATCTCGTAGCCGTCATACCGCACCGCCTGAGTCAGAAGACTCTCCTCTGGCTGACCGGCAACGACGGCCGGTCCGCTGTCGCCGCCTTTCAACACGTCCGCCTGCCGGTCGAGTCGTAAACCGCCCTGCAAAATCTCCGACTCGGCCGAATGGCATTCGTAACACCGTTCAATCAGCAACGGGCGAATCTTGCGTTCGTAGAACTCGATTCCCGCGGCATCGGTCGTCGCCGCGCCCACCGATGATGCCCCGGCGACTGTCGAATCGTCGTCGGCGAAGGCCACGTCGGTCGCCAGGACCGCCGCGAGAAGCAGCATGCCGGCAACAGGAAGCAGGTGCGGGTCGCGGCGGCGCAAAGACATCGTCACCAGACCGGCTCAAGGGCGGAGGGCAACAGAACGGTGGGAAGGCGCCAAATCGGTCCTGGAGCCTTGCGGGTGGAACACCGACACTATCGCGCCAGGCACGCAAAGGCAAACTTTGATGGAATCATCGGCTCGATGTCTTTTCGTCTTCCACCGTTGCGGCGTCCGTTCGGACCTTTTGGACCTGCTCATGAACGGCAGTGACGATCCGGGTTTCGATCTCGGGCGACCAGGGGGACGGCAGGCCGAAGTACACCATCGAATCGCCGCCTTCGTAACCGCCTTCCTCGAGGACGCGGCGTGTCGGGATGTAGGCCATGACGTCGTTCGTGTAACCGGCGACCCAGGTCGTCTCGGCGCCAAGTTCCCGCTTCAGCCGCAACGAGTAATCGACGACGACCTCGCCGCCGAGAGCCACGAGCGTCAGCCCGTCGAGCCGCCACGCTTGAACGGGGTAAGGATAATCGGCGCGAATCGCACCATCCCGATCGAGTTGCGAAAGCAGCAGCTTCGCCCGTCCGACCTCGTAGCGGTTCGAACCGGCAGCGGTCTGGTTCAGCTCTTCTCGCGACGGAACCGCTGCGAACGGTATCACCGTTTCGCGGTACGCCGTCGTGAGCCGGCCGTCGATCAGCGTCATCGGTGCGCCCAGCACCTCGTCGACGCTTTCGGCGAGAGAGTTGCCGTAGGCTTCGGCCAGTGCGACGGTTCGTCGCGGCAGCGGATTCTGATCGGCGCCGCAACCGGCGAAGAACATCGCGATCGCCCCCGGATGCGCCTTCTCCAAAGCGATCTGCGCAAAACCGGGATAGTCGCCCGACCAGTCGTAGCCGCTCAGAACGGTCGCATGACAGGCATAGCCGAACAGCACCGCCTGGAGTGCTCCGGCTTTATCGCGGACCGACAGCACCGGCACGTCGTGGTCGAAGGGCCCCTTCAGGCGTCCCTGTTCGCGCAGCTGCGGCACATTGGTTTCATAGTTCTCGCGGCGGTTGACGGCGAAGCCGGCATGCCCATTTCCCCACGCGAGATCGGCCGGCGCGAGCGATTCGATTGCCTTGCCGGCGACCGCAACGAGTCGGTCTTTCAGAACGTTTGTGTAATGCTCGATCAGTCGCTGGTTCGCCTCGTCGAGCGCGTACGTCGGTCGCAACGTCATCCCGGCGACCGGTCCGGAATGCGTATGGGACACCGACAGCAGAATCGCGTCGCGCGGCAATGCATGCCGCTTCGCGAGTTCTTCACAGACGGCCGACGACAACCCTCGATCGATGCCGACGAGGTCGATCGTGACGATCACCGCCCGTCGTCCGTGCAGATCTTCGATCGCCAGCCCTTTGGCCTTCAGGTCGTGCAGCTTTCCCTCAGCCGGCTTGTCGCGCGAGGCATAACCGGCCATCCACATCGGCACGTCGGGGGTAATCACGACGGCGGCGACCCCGGCCTTCCAGGAAGGAACGTCCGGCTCCGCGGCCCGTGAAAACAACGGAACTATCAGCAATGTAACGATGAAGGCGATTCGCATGTCGAGTGCTCCCGCGATCGTCTTGACCTGAGGTTTGCGCCATCCCGCAATCGTCATTCCCCCGGCAAACACTCCGCCCAGATCGGCCCTTCGTCCACGTCGTAGGTCTTCAATCGTTCGAGCCGGCCCGTCGCGGCGTCGATGCGGTAGGACGTGAGGCGATCCGAGCGCTGGCCCGCGGCGTACAGGAAACGACCGGTGCGGTCGATGGCAAACGTGCGAGGGAAGTGTTCGGTGGGGAATTGGCCGATCGACGTCATGCGGCCCGTTTTGGGATCGAGCGAAAACGCCGCGCTCGTGTCGCCACCCTCGCGGGCGTCGGGTGACTGCGTCAGGTCGCGGTTCGACACGTAGGCGAACCGGCCGTCGGGCGTCAGATGGATGTCGGCGGCGGCGCTGCGGCCTTCGAACTCCGGCGGAAGGGTCGTCAGCGTCTGCATGAGCTCGAGCGTGCCCCGTTCGCGATCAAAGCGCCAGGCGGTGATGCCGCCGCGTTTTTCGTTCGACGTATAGGCGATGTCGAGTTTCGGATGGAACACGATGTGCCGGGGTTCGTGGTCGTGATGAGCGGCGTCCGGACCGGCGACGAACGGCGGGTCGTTTGGCGTGAGCTGTCCTGTCTTGGCGTCGAAGCGGAACTGGTAGACGCGGTTCGGCCCCGTGTGCGGCACGAACACGAATTCGCCGGTCGGATCGAACTCGACGCAGTGGGCGTTCTTCGCCGTGACTTCGTCGTCGACGAGCTTGTCGGTGCAGACGCCGTCCTCGATCCGCAGGACCGTGACGCGGCCGACCCCGTAATGGGCGGCCAGCAGGAAGCTTCCGGCCGGATCGGTTCGAATGTACGGCGTCACGAACGGCAACGCCGCCGTCTTCATCAAGGTCAGTGATCCGTTCCGTTCGCGGCGCAGCGTCGCCACGGCCGGCCGTCGCTCGCCGTCGACCGGCGGCATCGTCATCGCGACGTAGACGAGCCGCTCGTTGGGCGACGTGGTCAACGGTCCGCCGTTGCCGGGCAGGGCGATCTCGTGAAGCAGTTCGAGTTCGCCCGAGTCGGCATCGATCGTGTAGACGTCGATCGACGCTCCCTGCTGAGAGACGAGGTACAGCAGTTGCGGAAGCTTGTCTGATTCGGGTTCCGCAGCGACGCCCGCGCAGCAGGCGCCGAGAGCGAGACAAGCGGCGACAAAGCATCGTCCGGACATCATCAAGCCTCCTGAAGAGATCGTCGTGGCAGGTCAATCGTCCGCAGCGGAACGGTTTGAAACGGCAAGGAACGGGGTGGCTGGGGACGGCCCGCAAGCCGCGTGAAGGATGCGGAAGACGCTCGCCGGGCCGCCCCCAGTCGAACGACTCACGACTGGGAGCGACACGATCATGCTGCGTCAGGCTTCACGGCTCCTTTCGCGTCGTCTCCAGCCACCCGTCGCAAACGGATGTCCGACCACGATACCAACGGCTATCGTCCCTGTAACGGCTGTTCGCAACTGGCTTCAGGGTGGCATGCTTTCGCCGTAGGCGTAAGCATGTCGAGGGTAGCCGGCATGCCTATGGCCATTCGGCCAAAGGCATGCCACCCAGACCGGACACCCGCATCACGCCGGAGACGCACGTGACGACTTTTTCACCGCTTGACGAGATGACCGCGACGAGACTCGCCGGGCTAGTGATCGTGACAGGAGTGTTCATGACAATCCCGCACAGCGGATTCTCTGCCGAGCCAGCCGCCGCCGAGTCGATCGCCGCCGAAGGAGCGATGCTCGAAAAACTCGCCGAGGGGTTCAAGTTCACCGAAGGCCCGTCGGTCGATGGGGATGGGAACGTGTACTTCACCGATCAGCCGAACGACCGCATTCACAAATGGAGCACCGACGGAACCGTCTCGGTGTTCCTGGAGCCGGCTGGGCGATCGAACGGGCTGTGCTTCGACGAAGACGGCAACCTGTGGGCCTGTGCCGATGCGAAGAACGAGCTGTGGAAGATCAAGCCCGACGGCTCGCACGAAGTCGTCGTCGACGGGTATGACGGCAAGCTGCTGAATGGGCCCAACGATCTCTGGATTCATCCCGCCGGCGGCATCTACTTCACCGACCCGTTCTACAAGCGGGACTACTGGACGCGAGGTCCGTCCGAACAGACCAAAGGCGTCTACTACCTTTCGCCCGACCGCAAGACGCTGACCCGCGTCGCCGACGATCTCGTGCAGCCGAACGGAATCGTCGGCACACCCGACGGCAAGACGCTTTACGTGGCCGACATCAATGCGAAGAAGACTTACGCCTACGACGTCGAGGCCGCCGGTTCGCTTTCGAACAAACGGCTCTTCTGCGAGCAAGGCTCCGACGGCATGACGCTCGACGAGGCAGGCCGCGTCTATCTCACCGGCAAGGGCGTGACCGTGTACGACCGCGACGGCGACAAAGTCGCACAAATCGACGTCCCCGAACCCTGGACCGCGAACGTCTGCTTCGGCGGGAAAAACCGATCGCTGCTTTTCCTGACCGCCGGCAAGCGTATCTACGGCCTCGACACCCGCACATCCGGCGCCGCAAGACAATAGGCCCGACTGCGATCTCGCAGAGCCTGATGCTGCTGGTGCCACTGGCTTCGCCAATGCGAACGCTCCTTCGGTGTTCACCGGAAATGCACTGGCAGAGCCGGTGGCACCAGGCGTGTATGCGTCACCAGACCATGGAATGCCCGTCGCGACAGGCCATCGGACAAACGCAACAAAAGGACCAGCTATGAGAATGACCCTCCTGATCGCGGCGGCGCTGATCGTCGCTTCGCCGGTTTTTGCCCAGGACTTTCGCGACGTCACCTGCGAAGGGATGTACCAGCATCACCTGCAAGGCATCTGTGCCGACAAGGAAGCGATTTACTGGTCCTTCACGACGGCGCTCGTGAAAACCGACCTCGACGGAAAGCTGTTGAAGAAGGTACCGGTCGCAAACCACCACGGCGATCTCTGCTACCACGATGGAAAGCTGTTCGTCGCCGTGAACCTCGGCAAGTTCAACGACCCGAGTGGCAATGCCGATTCGTGGGTGTACGTTTACGATGCCGCCACGTTGAAGGAACTTGCCCACCGCGAGGTTCAGGAGGTCTTCCACGGGGCGGGCGGGATCGGCATTCGGAATGGCCACTTCTTCGTCGTCGGCGGATTGCCCGATGGCGTCGAGGAGAATTACGTCTACGAGTACGACGTCAGGCTCAATTTCCAGAAGAAGCACGTCCTCCAGAGCGGGCACACCCACCTTGGCATCCAGACGGCGACGTTCGCGAATGAACGCTGGTGGTTCGGTTGCTACGGCGACCCGCAAATCCTGCTCGTCACCGACGCCAACTTCAACCTGAAGGGCCGCCACGAGTACGACGGCTCGCTGGGGATCGTCGGTCTGCCGGACGGTCGCTTCCTGTCGGCCAGCGGCAAATGCGAGAAGGACAAGGGCTGCACCGGCTCGGCGCGCATCGCCGTGGCCGATGAAAAGGCGGGGCTGCGGAGCGGGGAGAAGTAGACTGGTAGGGTGGGTCAATCGAAGAGACGACGCATCCGCTCGTCTCGACGCCCATGAGCGCCGGCCCACCAGCCCGGTCGCTCGGCTCGGACTTGGTGGGCCGGCGCTCCTTCACCCGGAAGACGAGGATCGCCGTCGTTTCGTCGCTTGACCCACCCTACGGGACTTCGGTCATTCGTGACCAACGGCAGGCCGGGTGCCACTGGCTTCGCCAGTGCGAACGTTCCCCGGAATTGCACTGGCAGAGCCAGCGGCGCCGGGCGAAACCGCAAGTGGGAAAGTGGCGGAACTCAGCCGACGTGTCGCAGTCGCGAGATGCGGCCGGTGCCGACCCATTCGGCGACGAAGATGCTGCCGTCGTGGCCGAAGCAGGCGTCGTGCGGATGCACGAACTTGCCGTCGATCCACTTGCTGCGGTCGCCGCGAACACCCTTGCCGCCTTCGCCGGTGATGCGGGCGACGTCGTCGCCGAGCCGGGCGACGACGTTGTTCTTCTCGTCGAGCAGCGTCACGCGGGCGTGCAATTCGGGAACGACCATCAGGTTCTCACGCGTCTCGGCGTTCGCCGGCAGCCCGTAGCCGGTGAGCGTCTCGACGTACTGGCCGTCCATCGTGAAGTACTGCAACTTGTGGTGGGCGCGGTCGCAAATGACGATCTGCGGTTCGCGGCCGGGGCGACGATCGACCCAGATGCCGTGCGGCGTGTTGAACTTCCCGTCTTCCTCGCCGGGACCGCCGAAGCACGACTGCCACTCGCCGTCGGCGTCGTAGCGGTGGATGTAGAACGAACCGTACCCGTCGGCGAGCAAAAAGCCGCCGTCGTCGAGGAAGGCGAAGTTCGTCGGCAGGAAGCGGTCGCGGCCCCAGACCTTTTCGGGCCTGGTGTCTTCGTTCGCGGCGTAGACGCCCGAATCCATCGGGGCGTATTTCTGCCAGACGGTCTCGCCTTTGAGGTCGAGCTTGGCGAAGGTTTTGAGGTGCTGGTAGGCGCAGACGTAAAGGAACTCCTGCCCGCCTTCCTCGCGGATTTCAATGCCGTGTCCGCCGCCCTGAAACTGGCTGCCGAACGAGCGGACATACTTGCCCTCAGGGTCGAACACGAAGATCGACGGGTGATCCTTCTGCTCGGCGCGTCCCTCGTGGATCACGTACAGGTTGCCCGCCTTGTCGACGGCGACGTTGTGCGTCGTCTGCCAGGTGAACTTGTCGGGCAACTGCGGCCAGTCGTGCTCGACCTCGTAAGCGTATTCCCCTTCACCGACGACGAGCTTCGAATCGGTCTTACGGGCGGTGAGCACCATCGGCGCGCCGAGAATCGCCGCGGTCCCTGCCGCTGCGGCGCCCAGAAACTTGCGACGCGACGTCGATCGGGCGGGCGAATCAGGCATGAGTGTCCCTCGATGTGCAGGAAGCGCGGAAGCGGCGGTCGATCGGTGAACCGAACAGCGCACCATCATGCCCGATCGAAGCGTCGAAGTGGTAGCGAGTTCTCTGACGATCGTCGCGGCAACCGGCAGGCGTCGGCCTGCGGGTGAAATCGACCACGCATTGTGGTGCATGCGAGACGCTTGCACCACAACGGCTTTGCGGGTTTCCCCGCCCTCAGAACAACCCCTGCCCCGGTCCCTCGGCGAAAGGGTGCAGCGCCCGCAGGCCCTTCGGCTTCGGCAGAGCGTCGAGAACCGCTTCGGCCATCCGGAAATCGTCGGCGGTCGTGATCTTGAAGTTCATCGGCGATCCCTCGACGACATGAACCGAGTGACCGATCCGTTCGACGAGCTGGGCTTCATCGGTCCCCTGAAAGCCGTTCCGTTTCGCGTAAGCCTCGCGCAGCAGTTCCGCTCGGAAGACCTGCGGTGTCTGCGCCTGCCAGAGGTCGTCACGCGGAACGGTCTCGGCGATGACGTCGTCTTTAACTCGCTTCACGGTGCTTGCGGTGCGGATCGCCGGGATTGCGGCCCCATGCCGGGCCGCCGCGTCGAAAATCGCGGTGATCCAGGCCTCGACCATTAACGGTCGAGCCGCGTCGTGGACGGCGATGAACTCAATGTCCGATCGCACACGAGCGAGGGCATTCTCTACGCTGTCGGCTCGCTCATTGCCGCCGGCGACGATCTCGATGTTCCGAAATGCGAGATCGGCACGGAATGTTTCCTTGAACCAGTCGATGTCGTTCGGGGCGAGACAAAGGATCGTCTGAGCGACGTCGTCGCGATTCACGAACAGGTCGGCGCTGCGCAGCCAGACTGCCCGCCCGTTCAACTCGGCGAACGGCTTCTTGCGACGCTGGTGGACGAACCGGCTGCTCTTGCCCGCGGCCGGCAGGATGACGGCGAACTTGCTCATGCGGGACATTGTAAGGCCCGCGGGCCGGTCGCGTCAGTCCGAGTCTGCCGGGATGCCGCACCGCGGATGGTCACTCGGCATCGACGGCGGTTTGTTCCGCCGCAGCGGTCTTTTTCTGTGCCGCGCGCAAGTGCGGCAACAGCGAAGTGCGATATTTTCGCAGCGGTCGGGTGAACGACCTCTCGATCGCCGTCTGGCGCAATTTCCATTCGTCCTCCGACAAACCGGCGGCGGTCGTCAGCGGCGTCATGGCGCCGATCGCGGCCTCGGTCGCATCGAGGCTGTTCTCGATGTCGATCATGATGACTTCCGGCGATCGCGGTTCGGCCATCCCTCGTGCTTCCCAGCGATCGAGCAGGACTTCGATCAGGCCGTTGAGGTGATCGAACCGTCCGGCGTCGTCGGCGATCAATTCAGGATGCTCGGCCAACAATTTGATCGTCGACGCGACGTCGCGGACCGACCGGTCTCGGGGGTCGGCATAGTAGGCGGTGTAGATCCGGTGGGCGAACTCGCCGGCCGCACCCGCCTCGCCCAGTCCCGCATAGAGCGGCGCGATCTCATGATGCAGAAAGTACGTCAGCATCGGGTCGTACGGCTCGGCGAAGCGCTCCAGACTTACAAGGTTCTGCTCAGAGGTCTCGTGAATCGCCTCGCCAAGCGCCTTGAAGTAATCGATCCGCCGGAGGTCAACAGGATGTCGCTCGCGCAGCACCTCGCCGGCGACCGGACGAATCACGCCGCGCGGCTTGTCGGCGAGTTGGGTGCGGAGTTCCTTGCGATAGGCCCAGGGTTGATCGGGGAACGCCGTCATCAGGCGATGCTGACCGGTGACTTCTGCGATGCGGGTCAGCACGTCTGCCTGCTCTTCCTCCGGAACGGCTCTTACGAACAGCCGGCTCGTCTTGCCGACCGTCGCCTGTTGCAGTTCCTGCCATTTTGCGCCCCATCGCATCGTTTCCTGGGGGAGTGTGTAGGCGAGATGCCCATTGGCGTCGCTGTTGCGGGTTTTCGCTTCGGCGGCGAGCGTCGACATGCCTTCGTTCTCGACCGACGTGAGATTCAACGGCACGCACCAGTCCCAGCCGAGCGAAGCGAGCAACCGCCGCGCGTGCGGTCGTTTCAGACGTTCGAGCAGACCGTCGCGAACGAGCGATTGCCCCGGACGTGTGCCGAGCACGGCATATTCGCCCGAACCGATCTCGATCGTCATGACCTCGCCAAACACGCTCTGCATCGTCGCAGAGACGACGCGCAGTGGGCCGGGACCATAGTCGGCATAACGAATCCGCTGGCAGAAGATTCCATCGTCCGCCAGCGCGGCGGCGGCGGCGGCGTAGAACTCTCGGCTGAAGTACGAGGCGGCCGCCGGAGCAGAGGGAACACCGGGATCGGAGACGACGACGTCGAACGTTTGCCCGATCGAGGCGAGGGCCAGCCGCGGCTCGATCGTGGCGGTCGCGATCCGGTCTTCCGCGGCTGCGGTCGCGATATCCGTCGCGCCGGCGATCGCGTCGTAGCAGACAATATGCCGAACGGGAAAGCGGGCGGCCGTCGCGGTCGCCACGCCGACCGGATCGCCGAGCACCAGCACGGAATCGGCATCCTGATGCAGTAGCAGCGGCAAGGCGATTCGCATGGCATCGCCCGACGGCAAGGGGCAGTAGGCTTGATTCTGCGATGTCGCGGCGATCGGCATTCCGTCGAGCCGGACGATCGCTGTTTCCCCGCGTCTTCGCCAGACCGTCACGATGCCGCGCGACCCTTGCCGGCATTCGATCAGCCGTGCGTCGTCGATGAAGGGCAACAGTTCCGCCGGCATTCCGCTTTGTCGGGCGAGAAAGGTCGACGTGTTGAACAGCAGGTGTGCCGATCGTGCAGGATCGAATCGACCGCTGCCGGCCACCATCAGTGCAATGAGTGCCGTACACGTCGCAGCAGAAGCCCAACCGGTTCGCGATCGAGGCACGCGGAAACCCGTCGACCCGATCGCGCTCGCCATCGATCCGCAGCCGGCCGCCACGGCAAGCGATGCGACGCCGAAGATGGGAAGCAGCCAGCCCGCTGCAATGAAGCCGCACGCAACCGAGCCAGCGAGGATGCCGGGCCGCCGGAGCGATGAGATGCCGAGTCCGCAGCCGATGCCAAGAGGCAGCAGCACTCCCGCCAGAGTGCCCAGGCGAACGGCCGTCAACCAGAACACCGACGAGATGAACGCGTTTGCGTCGAGTTGTCGGTCGACCATCCAGGGAAACACCGCCAGCGGCAACAAAAGCGAACACGCGACGAGCACTCCGCCGATACGACGAGAGGCGACGTCATCACCCGTCCGTCGGCGAAGCCGGTCGGCGATCCGGCCGCCGAGGGCGATTCCCAACAGAAACAGGGCAGTCCCGCAAGCCATCAGGTAGGTTGCTTCCAGCATCAGTTGAGCGAGAGCACGGCTGGACGCCGCACAACCGACTCCGACCAGCCCGGCGAAACAAGCGAGTGCCGACAACTCACCCATTCCCAATTTCGAATCGATCGCCGCCGGTGAACCGGCAGGGGACTCCGCACCGCGGGCCAGGCGGGCGAACCACGCCACCGCCGTGGTGACCGCGATCGCCAGCAACGGCAATTGAAGCCCGACGATGGGCGCGAAGAGCAAGGCGTCGGATGCAATTCCGAGGCTGATGCCAACGAGAAGCGTCGATGATTCGCAGCGACGATGGTGTCGATCGGCGATGATCCCCGCGCAGACGCCGGGCACGCCGAACACGCAGAACGCAGCGGCTGCCAGGACGGGAACGCAGACCCATTCCGCCGTCAGCCAATCCACGGGCACGACGGCGACCAAGCGCACCGCAAATGCCATGAACGTCGGCAGCAGGACGAACCAGGCCGCCGCGATCAGCCCGGCCAAACCGAACGCGCGAAGGCCGGGTCGACGACGGGCAATGCTCAGTCCAAGCAAAAAAGCGGCGAGGACGGCGAGAATCAGCGCGGCCGTCGTCTGCCGATTGAAGCCGAACGCCGCGACGAACGGATGAGCGGCCGACCAGCCGACAACGCCCATCGCAAATCCCGTCACGATCGATGGTGTGCGAGGGTGACAAGCAAGTCGGCAGACAGCCGAGCAGACCTTGCCGCCGGCGGAGATCACGTGGTGAAGCATGGCGTCCTTGCCCGCATCGCAGAGGCCGATTTCCAATCGGCCGATGATTCCAAGCGACGCCGTTGTACCGGATTGCGTCGCACCGGCTCAAGGGCAGTCCGCGCCCGAAGGAAATCACCGGCAGGACTTCCTAAGATGGGCGGCCATGTTTGCCGGATCCATTCCACAGCCTGGCCGAATCGAACTCGTCGATGTGCCGGAGCCGCCCTGGCCGCCACCAGACGATTTCGGACCGGCGATTCTGTTTCGGCCGGAACTCGCCTGCCTGTGCGGTTCGGACCTGCCCTATTTCGAGAAATGCGAAGTTCGCTATCCACCTGGCATCGGTCATTCGTTGCACGAGATGGTGGGCGGCGTCCTCGCGACGACCGGAATGCGATTTCAGCGGGGAGACCGTGTTCTCGCGGTGCCGGTCGACCAGAAAGGCCTGTTCGAACGTTTCGTCGTCTCGGAACAGCGGGCGATACGGCTCTCACCGGGCGTTCCCGACGATCGTCTGGTGATCGCCCAGCCGTTCGGAACCGTGCTCTACGCATTGCGTAAGCAGCCGGCTTTGGCAGGGAAGACGGTCGCCGTCGTCGGCCAGGGGCCGATCGGGCAGTTATTCAACCTGGCGTTACGGGAACTCGGGGTTGCGCGGATCATCGGCCTCGACCGTGATCCGAAACGGATTGTTCGCAGCCGCGCTCATGGGGCGACCGACGCCGTCTGCACGTCGGAGACCGATGCGATCGAAGCCGTGCGCGACCTCACGAGCGGCCGTCTCGCCGATCTCGTCATCGAAGCGGTCGGCCACGCCGCACAGACGCTGAATTTGTGTATCGACCTCGTCCGCCCTCATGGCCGGCTGCTCGTCTTCGGGGTTCCACCTGCGACGATCGACAGCGTTCGCTGGCGCGACCTGTTCGTCAAGAACATCACGGTTCACACGAGTGTGAACCCCGATTTCGACGTCGATTTTCCGACGGCGATGCAGTGGATCTCCGAGGCTCGCATCGACGTTTCGGGATTGCTGACGCACCGGTTTCCGTTGACCGAACTCCAGACGGCATTCGAAACATTCCGTGAGCACCGTGACGGAGCGCTCAAAGTGATCGTCGAGTTTCCAGGATCGGAGCGTCGAGCGTGAAGTGTCGCAGTGCCGTCTTGATCATTTGTCTGACCAGCGTGCCGGCTTGGGCTGCCGATCGCGCTGCCTCTCTCATTACGACCGGCGAGCTGCGCACGCATGTCGAAACGCTGGCGGCCGACAGTCTGGAAGGCCGCGAGGCCGGCCGGCGCGGTGGACATGCCGCTGCGGCCTATCTGCTTTCGGAACTGAAGCGGCTCGACGTTCGACCGGCGGGTGAAGCCGGCTCGTTCGTTCAAGAGTTCGGTCCCGGTTACCGCAATATTCTCGTGCTGATTCCCGGCAGCGACGAAGCGCTGAAGGAGCAGGTCGTCGTCGTCGGGGCACATTACGACCACGTCGGCTACGGGGCGAAGGGAAACAGCTTCGGTCCGCTCGGTCAAATTCACAACGGAGCCGACGACAACGCCAGCGGCACGGCCGCCCTCCTGGAACTCGTCGAGAGTTTTGCGGCTCTGAAGTCGAAGCCGAAACGTACACTGCTGTTCGCATTCTGGGACGCCGAAGAGAAGGGGTTGCTCGGTTCGGAGCATTGGCTGTCGCACCCGACGGTGACTTCGGCCTCCGTCGTCTTCACGTTCAACTTCGACATGCTCGGACGGATGCGGAACCGGAAGGTCGAGGTGTACGGAGTACGGACGGCAATCGGCTTGCGACGGTTGGTCAGCGAGCAGAACTTCGAGACCGATTTGACGTTGCAGTTCGACTGGAATCAGCGCGAGGACAGCGATCACTGGTCGTTCTTCCAGCGAGGGATTCCCTATTTGATGCTCCATTCGGGGCTGCACGACGAGTATCACCGCCCGTCTGACGACGCGAACCTGATCAACTTCGACGGACTTCACGCGGTCACGACGCTGTCACGCGCGACGATCGTCGCCGTCGCCAACGCGCCCTCGTGGTCGTTCCGACCGGAAAGTCGCGAAGAGACCGGCGCGACGGCTAAACGGCTCGCCGCTCCGCTGACTCGACCTCCGGCGAGATTCGGTGTGCGATGGGATGCGACGCAGGGCGAACGCGGTGTGTTCGTCTTGACGGACGTCGTCCCGAATTCACCGGCGGCCGTCGCCGGATTGCATGCCGGCGATCGGATCGCGCGGTTCGAAGACCGCTTGCCCGCCGATACCGCCGCACTTCGCAAAGCGGTGCTCGCTGCGGAACAGGAGGCGACGGTCACCATCGAGAGAAACGATCGCCAGGTCGACGTTCCGGTTCGGCTCGCCGGTTCGCCTGTGCGGGTCGGACTCTCATGGAGGATCGACGCCGCCGAGCCGGGCGTGCTGATCGTGCGTCGCATCGTCGCCGGTTCCGCGGCCGGCGAAGCGGGATTGAACGTCGGAGACCGCCTCTACGAGGTCGACGGAAAACCGTTCACCGACGAAGCGGCGTTCCGCGACGCATTCCGCGATGCGGGAGAATCGCCGGAGTTGTCGATCGAGCGAAACGGACGATCATGGAAGGCGGCTCTGCAACTGCCGCAGCGGCGTCGACCTGTTCCCGAGACCGCCGAGTAGAACGCCGCGGTGGCATCGAACAGCCGAGTCGCGTTGATCGGCGCGACAGCTACTCGTCGATCAACCCTTCCCCGAACTCGTCGTCGAGTTGATCGGCACTGATTTCGTGCGGCGGGGCGTCGGCTTCGACCACGTCGGCTTCCGTCGCATGTTCCAGCACGTAATCGGTGCTGTGTGGATCGACGCTGCGGCAGGCATCCGTCAGGAGACGTTCGACTTCGAGCAACTCGGCTTGCCATTCACTGGGATCGCGACCGTCGGGAACGACATCCCGGAACTCGCCGCAGAGCAGGATCAGCCGCAGGAAGTGGCGAAACAGAATCCCCTCCTGCTTTGTCAATCCGCGGCCAGTGACGTAGGCGTTGAAGTCGCCGCCGAAGGCGATCAGGTCGGCGGCCGACCGTACGGAGCGGACCGGCAGATCAACCACGTGCGGATACTGGTAGCGGAACAGGATCAGCAGTTTTTCGGCGATCGTCGGGGCGAACTTCTTTTCCTCGCGGACCGTCTCGTCAGTACGATCGGGATAGAGATCGCCCGCCGGGATCAGGCCGCGCGTGACCAACTCTGCGTCGAGGAACTCCTTCGCCAGTGGGCCGGGCGACAGCACGTCGGGCGGCGGCACGCGCAGCAACCGGACCATGCTGCCGGGCACCTCCAGCACGCTTTCGAGCACCTGCAGCCATTCCTCGCGATCGGCCTTGCCGAGATGCCGCAGCAGGAACGAGCCGTAGACCGGGTTGATCGCCCGGAATGCGAACAGCTCGTCGAGTTTCTCCGTGGGATGAGCAAGCTTCGGCTCGTAGCCTGGCGAGCGGGGGGCGTCGGCCCCCCGAGTGCGCGAGTCGTCCTGCCCATCGATCGACTCGGAGGGCTGACGCCCCCCGCTCGCCAGGGTCGCTTCATGACGGGCTTTCAGAAGCAACGCGCCGAGCGAGCTTTGCGGCGCTTCGTCACTCGTCGAATCGTCGTCGTCCGATTCGGAGGAGACTTCCGATGAACACTTCATCACCGGTGGTGGCGGTTCGAGCGTGACGAATCTACCGTCCGACAGTGTCGTCAGCATCCGTGTGAGCTGATTGACGTTTGCTTCGACTTTGTCGGACGCCAATAACCGCTTGCGAATCACGGCACGAACCCGCTCAACTTCCGGACCGAGCGTGAGCAGATACGCCAACAGCCGCCACGGCAGGTGTCCGCGGCTGACGAGCTTGCCGGGCGGCGCGGCGACCAGTTTCTCGAACTGCTCTTCGTTCCAATACTGCTCGTTGGTCCTGCGTGTCGGCATCTTCTTACGAAGTCGCTTCGCCGCGGCCCGCAGGTTCGGGTCGGGCGACTTTTCGAGCGACTCCAGGTCGTGTTTCTGCTTCCAGCGGGCGATCTTGACGTCGTCGTCATGGGCGAGCGCATAGACATGGCCTTCCGTATCGAACTGCGGCCGACCGGCTCGGCCGAACATCTGATGGGCGCCGCTCGCCTCGATAACGTGCTTCTTGCGTGGCGGTCCTTTAAGCAGCGTCGTCAACACGACGCTGCGGGCCGGCAGGTTCATCCCGGCTGCGAGGGTTTCCGTGCAGACGACAACGCTCAACAGTTTGCGCTGAAACAAGTCTTCCACGACCCGCTTGTACTTGGGCAGCACGCCCGCGTGGTGGACCCCGACGCCGCGGGTCAGGATCTGTTTCAACCGCGGACCCGCACCTCCCGACCAATCGTGCTCGTCGAGACGTGCGACAAGTTCTTTCTGCTGCCCGCTGGAAACGAGGTGTTTCCCTTTGAGCTGGTCGGCGACGTCCCAGCACTGGTCACGGTTGAAACAGAAGAGCAGGGCGGGCGTCTTGCGGAGTGTCTCGTCCCCGTCGGCCATCAACTCGATCTGTTCGGTCAGCAGTTGGTCTCCGACCCAGTGAAAGCTGAGCGGAACCTTCCGCTCGCTCGACTGGACGAGTTGAACCGTCCGGCCATGCGACCGCGACAACCAGATAATGAACTCGGCCGCGTTGCCGACCGTCGCCGAGAGCAGCAGCAGCCGGACGTGCTTGGGCAGCATCGCCAGCGACAGTTCCCAGACGATGCCGCGATCGAAATCGGCGAAGCTGTGAAACTCGTCCATCACGACGGCGGCGACGTCGCTGAAGTCGAACGCCGCCGGGTGCAGCAAGCGGTTGAGCAGGATCTCGGCGACGACGACGAGCACCTTCGCCCGCGGGTTGACGGCGCGATTGCCGGTGACGAGACCGACGTCGTCGGGCGAGAACCCCCAGCGGACCGCCGCCTCCTGCATCTCGCGAAACTTCTGTTCGGTCAGCGCGATGAGCGGCGTCGTGTAATAAGCCGTCCGGCCGGTGTGGAGCGCTTCGAACAGGGCTGCCTCGGCAATCAGCGTCTTGCCGGTCCCCGTCGGCGCGCAGACGAGCACGCCCTGCGGATTCGTGAACCACGCCAGCAGCGCCTCTTCCTGCACCGGGTATGGGTCGTATGCGAGCGTGTCGAGGTACATCGCGACGAGATCGTCGCGGCTGGGTGGTGAATCGGGCATGAAGAAACAGCGTTGTCGGTTCGTGCGGACGGGGGCATCATAGGCGATCGCGCCGAACTGTCCCACGCCGAATGCCCACCCCTTGCAAGCGGCGGGTTTCAGACCATGAACGCTGTCGATTTCCGCCGACTGATGCCCGTTACGACGAAGTGGGCATATTTTGACCATGCGGCGGTCGCTCCGCTGCCCGAGTTGAGCCGCAAGGCGATGGCCGATCAGGTCGCCGACCAGGCCGCAAACGGCGATGTGAACTGGCCGCAATGGCGGCAGAACGTCGAAATAGTCCGAAGCCTCGGCGCCGGACTTATCGGTGCCGAGGCCGATGAAGTCGCCGTCATCCGCAACACGACCGAAGGCGTCGGTCTCGTCGCCGAAGGGTTTCCGTGGCGGGATGGGGATAACGTCGTCGTCCCATCGAGCGAGTTTCCGAGCAACCTCTATCCCTGGAAGCATCTCGCGACGCGCGGCGTCGCAGTGCGGGTCGTCGACGCACCCGACGAACGCCTCTCCCCCGACGCTGTGAACGCCGCGTGCGATTCAAGAACACGCCTCGTCGCCGTCAGTTGGGTCGGCTACGCGACCGGCTGGCGGAACGACCCGGCGGTCTACGCCGAGATCGCACACCGACATGGGGCGTATCTGTTCCTTGATGCGATTCAGGGCTGCGGCGTGTTGCCGCTCGATGTGAAAGCGATGGGCGTCGATTTCCTCGCCGCCGACGGACACAAATGGATGCTGGGGCCGGAGGGAGCGGGACTGTTTTACGTTCGGAAAGAACTCCTCGACATGCTGCGGCCGCTGCTCGTCGGCTGGAACAGCGTCGAGACCGCCGGCGACTACACGAACCCGGATGTGCGTCTGAAGCCGACCGCCGCGCGCTATGAAGGCGGCAGCTACAACATGGCCGGCATCGCGGGGTTGGCGGAGAGTCTGGAACTGCTGCACAACTACGGTACCGCGAACGTCGAGGCGGACCTTCTGCGAGTCACGAATGAACTGTGCGAACGGCTGCTGTCGGTTGGTGCCGAAATCGCCAGCGATCGCAGCTCCGACAAGGCTACTGGAATCGTCGCCTTCACGCTGCCTGGACAATCGACGACGGAATTACGGAAGCGATTGCTGCAATGCAATGTCGTCGTCCGCGAACGCAACGGCCGCCTCCGCGCCAGCCCGCACGCCTACACGAATCGCGATGACATCGACCGGCTCATCGAGGGATTGCACGAGAGATCGCGAATCCGACCACAGTGCTGAAATTTGTTGCCTTTCCGGAACGGAAGGCGACATTCAGACGCGCCAGGCGGGATTGCGAAGTACCGCGACAGACGCGCCGAGACCGGCCTGTCAGGCGGGAGCCTGACCTACGGCAGCTCGATCCCGAACTCGCGCAAGATCGTCGTGAGCGCGATCATCGGCAGGCCCGTGATCGCGGTGAAGTCGTCGGTCTCGATCCGTTCGAACAGAGCGATGCCCGCGGATTCGATTTTATACGAACCGGCACAGTCGATCGGCGAGTCGAGTGCCACATAGCGGGCAAATTCATTGCGAGAAAGCGAACGCATCGTCAACCGCGTGCGGTCGATGTGAATCCGTCGCGAAGCGTCGGATGTTCGCAGCACGCAGACGGCGGTGATCAGCTCGTGCGTTCGCCCCGCGAGGCGTTTCAACTGGTCGACCGCTCGGTCGGCGTTTCCAGGCTTACCGAGGATGTCGCCGTCCAGCATGGCAAGCTGATCGGATCCAATGACGACGGCGTCCGGGAAACGGTCTGCCACCGCTTCGGCCTTCGCAACGGCAAGACGCTCCGCTAGTTCGATCGGGTCGGCGATCTCACATTTAACAACGTCTTCGTCGACATCCGGTGCAACGCACCGGAACGGAATGCCCAGCCGATCGAGAAGCGCCCGCCGGTAAGGAGACGTGCTGGCGAGAATCAGGTCGGACGTCATCGGAAACGCGAGTTCGTCCAGCGTCATTCGGCCGGAAACACGATCTTCGGTCGCAGCGTCGCATCGCGGCCGTTGAACAGCGCCACGGCCACGATTCTGCCGTCGGCGGAGAACAGAGCGACGGCTTCCTCGCTTTCGAGGGTCAAGCCTGCCGGTCGCGGAAGGATCCGACCCTGGCGGACAGCGGCCACCTGGGCGTCGTCGAGTTTGACGCGTACCAGGTGTTCAAGCCCCGTTTCTGCCGGTAGCAGTGAAGCGTCGATCGTCGCGGAGTCGAGGTTCCTCGGCGAAATCGCATCGTCGATCTGAAAAGGTCCGACGGCCGTGCGACGCAAGGCCGTCATGACGGCAGCCGTACCGAGACGCGCTGCCAGATCGCGGCCGATGCTGCGGATGTATGTTCCCGAGCCGCATTCGACGTCGCAATCGAGTTCCTGCGTTTCCTCATCGAAACGCAGAAGGTTCAGGCGATGGATTTCGACCGGCTTCGCGGCCAGCGACACATGCTTGCCGGTGCGGGCCAGCTCGTACGCCCGCCGCCCTTCGACATGAACCGCCGAATAGGCGGGGGGAACCTGTTCGATCGTGCCGACGAACTCCGGCAGAATGCTTTCGACGTGCGATCGCGTCAATTTCGGTGCGGCGGGCATCGGTGTGACTTCGCTTTCGAGGTCGTCGGACTCGCTGGCGACGCCGAAGCGGAACGTCGCCCGATACGTTTTCCGGCCCTCCTGAATGAACGTGATCAGTCGCGTCGCGGGTCCGACGCAGACGACGAGCACGCCGGTCGCCAGTGGATCGAGCGTCCCCGCATGCCCGGCTTTCGCCGGTCGCACGAGTCGCTGCACGACGTCGACGACGTCGCGAGAACTTGCGCCGGCCGGCTTGTCGATGTTCAGCAGGCCGAAGGGGGCGGGCATCGGGTGAGACACGTCTGTTCCGTCTGACGGCGGTCGTCGGCTACGCCGGGGCTTCACACGAGAACTTCGGCCCGCTGGCTATGCCGTTTGAGGGCGGCCTCGACGAAGCCGCGAAACAGCGGGTGCGGCCGGTCGGGCTTGCTCTTGAATTCGGGGTGGTATTGGACGGCGACGAACCAGGAGTGGCCAGGGACTTCGACGACTTCGACGAGTGGTCCGTGGGCGTGCTCGCCCGTCGGAATCATTCCTGCTTCGACGAACTCCTGCCGGTAACGGGGGTTGAATTCGTAGCGGTGTCGATGTCTCTCGTTGATCCGCATGCCGCCGTAGCATATGGCCGCACGGCTGTCGTCTTGAAGGAGGCACGGCTGTCCGCCGAGCCGCATTGTGCCGCCTTTGTAGGTGATGGATTTCTGTTCTTCGAGCATGCAGATCACGGGATGCGGCGTGTCGGCGGAGAACTCGGTGCTGTTGGCGTCGGTCCAGCCGAGCACGTTGCGTGCGTACTCGATGACGGCGCACTGCATGCCCAGACAGATGCCGAAATAGGGGAGGTCGTTTTCCCGCGCGTAGCGAATCGCCTTGATCTTGCCCTCGATGCCCCGCACGCCGAATCCGCCGGGCACGAGCACGCCGTCGACGCCCCGCAGAAGCTGGTCGGCATCGGTCTTCTCGAATTCTTCGGCTTCGATCCGCTTGACGAGCACCCGCGTCGCGTGGGCGAACCCGGCGTGATCGAGCGATTCGTAGATGCTTTTGTAAGCGTCGCGGTGATCGATGTACTTGCCGATGACCGCGATCGTCACCTCGTTGTCGGGGTTCCGGACACGGTGCATCAGTTCCTGCCATTCGTCGATCTGCAGGCGACCGGCGTTGAGGCGGAGCTTGTTGACGATGATCTGGTCGAGATTGTCCTCGGCGAGGCTGAGCGGCACCTCGTAGATCGAGTATTCCTTGTCGACCTCGACAAGCACGCAATGCTTCTCGACGTTGCAGAACAGCGCGATCTTGTCGGTATGCTCGCGCGGCAGCGGACGTTCGCAGCGGACGATCAGAATGTCCGGCTGGATGCCGATCTGACGGAGCTGGCCGACGCTGTGCTGCGTCGGCTTGGTCTTCGCTTCGCGGGCCGCCTTGAGGTACGGCACGAGCGTCAGATGGATGAACAGGCAGTTTTCTTTGCCCACGTCGAGCGGAATCTGCCGGATCGCTTCGAGAAACGGCAAACCCTCGATGTCGCCGACCGTACCGCCGAGTTCCGTAATGACGACGTCGACGTCGGGACCGGTCAGGCCGAGGACGGCTTCCTTGATTTCGTCGGTGACGTGCGGAATGACCTGTACGGTCCTTCCGAGGTACTCGCCGCGCCGCTCCTTGTCGAGCACTCGCTGGTAGATCTGGCCGCTCGTGTAGTTCGACTGCCGCGACAGCGGTCCGGAGGTGAACCGCTCGTAGTGTCCGAGGTCGAGATCGGTCTCGGAACCGTCGTCCAGCACGTAGACTTCACCGTGCTGATACGGGCTCATCGTGCCCGGATCGACGTTGAGATAGGGGTCGAGCTTCTGCATCCGGACCCGCAGGCCGCGACGTTCGAGAAGCAGGCCGATCGAGGCGCTCGTCAGCCCCTTGCCGAGCGAACTGACGACTCCACCCGTAACAAAAATGTGCTTGGTCATGGAGCGTCATTCTAACCGAAACCATCGACGACGAATATCGACCGCGCACGAAAGAAACCGAGGGTCGACTTCCCTCGGTTTCTTTCGCATCCGCAGATGCCGATGTCACGCGGCCCGGCGGTGCCGGGAGACGAACCGGGCGTAATCTTCGGGAGTATCGATTCCGATCGCGCGGTGCTCGACGA
>JBAQZJ010000096.1:0-3038 GCA_049790855.1 Planctomycetaceae bacterium
ACGTGGTGCTGATGGACGTTCAGATGCCCCAGATGGACGGACTGGAGGCGACGCGACGCATCCGACACGGCGAAGTGAGCACAGGCGACCGCGTCCCGATCATCGCGATGACGGCGCAGGCGATGAAGGGAGACCGCGAGCGCTGCCTGGCGGCGGGAATGGACTTCTATCTTTCGAAACCGATTCGATCGCGACAGGTTCTCGACGCGATCGAGCTGTTGACCCGTGGAACGTCGACGTTCACGGAAACGAACGTCGCGCCGGTTGTTTCGCCGGACCCGCCATTCCCCGAGTTCGCAAGTCCGACCTCATCAGACGTCGCACGCCTCGATCTGGCGACGGCGCTTGCCGCGGTGGACGGCGATGAGGCCTTGCTGCGTGACGTCGCGGAAGCGTTCGTGACGGAGGCCCCCCTGTTATTCCGCGATGCGGAGGCCGCCCTGGAACGTCGGGACGCGCCGGCGCTCAAGGCCGCCGCACATACGCTCAAAGGAGCGATTTCGTCATTCGGCGATCATCCGGGCATCGCGTTCGCTCTGGCCGTCGAGCAGGCCGCCAAAGCAGGCGACGTCGATGCGGCAATGGAATCGTTCAACCGACTTCGCGAGGCGCTGCCTCCGCTTGTCGCCGATTTGTCGGCATTGGCTTCGGGAGCGCTCCCGCCGCTTCCCGCCGGTCCTCTCAGCCCGGAATTCCCATGACCGCCGTGCTCGTCGTCGATGATTGTCTGACGGATCGTCGTCGTGCCGGCGGACTGCTGTCGCGTGCCGGGTGCGACATCGTCGTCGCGGAAAACGGCCGTGAAGCCCTCGAGCGGATCGCCGGGCAACGGTTCGACGCGGTCGTCACCGATCTGCACATGCCCGAGATGGACGGCCTCGCGCTCGTCACCTCGATCGTTCGCGATTACCCGCTGGTTCCCGTCGTGGTGATGACCAGTCTCGGGAGCGAATCGACCGCCGTCCAGGCGCTCCAGGCGGGGGCCGCCAGCTATGTTCCTAAACGCGATCTCGCCGCACAGCTCGTCGAAACCGTCAAACGCGTCTGTCTGGCCGCCGGCGAAACCCGCGAGTTCGCCCGGCTGACGGAGCGAATCGCCCGCCAGGCCGTTCGGTACGAATTGGAACCCGACCTGTCGCTCGTGCCGCTGGCGGTGCGCGCCATCCGGGAACTGCTGCCCGGCCGTCAAGCTCTCACCGAAGCGGAAGCGCTGCGTGTGACGATCGCCTTCGAGGAGGCGCTGCTTAACGCGATCTATCACGGCAATCTCGAAATCAGTTCAGATCTCCGCGAGGACGACCCGAACGCCTACTACGATCTGGCGCGGGCTCGCAGCGAGTTGGAGCCATATTGTCATCGACGCGTGCATGTCGACGTGGTCGTCTCTCGCGAGGAGGTCCAGTTCACGATCTCCGACGACGGACCGGGCTTCGATCCCGCGGCACTTCCCGATCCGACGGATCCGACGAACATTGCCCGCGCCAGTGGTCGCGGTCTGCTGTTGATCCGCACGTTCATGGACGAGATCGTTCACAACGCCCGCGGAAACGCGATCAGGATGGTCAAACGGTTCACTCCGTGCAGGGTCGAGAACGACGCATCACGGCTGCTCGGCGTCGCCGAGCCGGAGCACGCGACGTAGACGGTTTCGGGAGGCGAGGATCGGGAGAGGCGGTGGATCGAGAGACGGCCGCCCGCGTCACTCCTTCCCCCGTCTCTCCCCGTTCCCCGTCTCTCCCTTCGGATAAACCGGCGACCGCGTCGTCAATTCGCGGACCCAGATGTTCCGGAACCTCACCGGGTTGCCGTGGTCCTGGATCTGGATCGGCAGCTTGTCCGCATGCGGTTCGTACTGCGGCGGGCGATCGTAAAACGTGCCGCCCAGAAGCTCCGAGTGATTCTGCGCGACGACTCCGTTGTGCAGCACGGTCACGTAGGCCGGCTTGAGAACCTGCCCCTGCGCGTCGAACCGCGGGGCGGTGAAGAGAATGTCATACGTCTGCCATTCACCCGGTTTTCGGCAAGCATTCACGAGCGGCGGCCACTGCTTGTAAATCGAGCCTGCCTGGCCGTCGTGGTAGGTCTCGTTCTCGTACGAATCGAGAATCTGCACCTCGTACTTGCCCATGAAGTAGATGCCGCTGTTGCCGCGCCCTTGGCCGTTGCCTTCGACTTTCTCCGGAGCGGCCCACTCGACGTGCAACTGAACGTCGCCGAACGACTGCTTCGTCGTGATTCCTCCCTTGCCGGCCGGCGAAGCGATGCCGTCCTTCAAGTCCCAGTTCTCGCCCCCCTGCCACGCCGACAAGCCGTTGCCGTCGAAGAGGACGAGGGCATCGGACGGCGGTGCCTGCGGCCCGCCCGGATCGACGACGGGCGGCTTCTCCCAGACGATGCCGCTTTCGTACTCGTCGATGAAGAAGGCTCCCGCCCCGCCGGTTGCCGCTAGAAGGACGCCCGCCGCAAGGCAATGCCGGATTCTGAACCTCATCGAAGACGTCTCCCGTCAAATGAGCGGTGATTCGGTCGTAATCCGATTCTCGAATCGCTCGCTGCAACTTGCAACGCAACATGCGTTTGCTTCAAGCAGCCGGCGTGCGGGTCCGGCCGTGATCGCGGCAGTCGTGGCCGGTCGGAGAGACTTCGCCCCCGACGAGAAATAACGGGTTTCCCTCCATTGTTCGAGCCGTTATGATCCAATGGCTTTGAGGAACCGTTCTCTATCACAACGCCGATGATCGCTGTCCCGTTCGTCCTCCGCCGCTTGTTGCCGTGCCTGCTGGCGCTTTGCCTCGCCAGTCTCGGGCCGGCGGCATTGGCCGGGTTGCCGCGAACGGTCAACGCCAACGCAGAAGAAGAGACGCGAACGAACGCCGAGATTACCGAGGGCGTGCTGTCCTCGGCGGTCGGCGTCTCGCGTTCCGGCGGCGGCGATCGAATGAAACGGTCCGCGCGCCGGACCGCCTCGTCCGCCGTGCGCCGCGTCTGCACCGATCCGTCCGCCGTCTCTCTGCGAACCTTGCAGGTCCGGATTCAGG
>JBAQZJ010000097.1:0-4458 GCA_049790855.1 Planctomycetaceae bacterium
GTTTTCGCCGACCGTCAATTTGCGGCGAAAACGCAAGCGACGCGACTTTATTCTACGCAGCACGGCGGATGGTCGCCGCCTGGCGTTCCAGCAGTTTTGCGATTTGCTCGTCGTCGTAACCGGCGAGTTTCAGCGAGAGTTCCTCACGCGATCGCCGGTCGAACGGCAGCAGCGTCGCATCGGCGAGCTGTCGCAGGTCTTGGAGCCTTGCATCGAACGTCGGAACGCGATCGCTCGTCGGTCCGTCGTGCGAATTCTCCGGCATGAACTTCCTCCGTGAAGTTGCGCGAGAGCGTCAATGATCGTGACCGTGATCGTGCGAATGACCATGACCGTGATCATGGCTGTGACCATGATCGTGCGAATGGCCGTGGTCGTGGCTGTGTGGGTGATCGTGGCTGTGGGCGACGTCCTGGCCGGGCGTCGACTTCACTGCCGGTGGAGTCTGGCTCGACGCGGCGCGGTAGACGTCGCGAAGCGTGACGCCCGCGGCCGCGGCGACACGGGCGCAGTCGTCGAACTCCGGCGTGAACACCGCCGGCTCGCCGTATCGCCAGCCGAGTTTTCCGCGAACAGGACCGAAGACCGTCTGGACCGTCTCTTCTTGCCGGACCCGCTTCGCGCGGTCGAGGAGATGACGGCGGACTCCGAACGTGGCCGTTTCGCGAAACAGCAGGTCTTCAAGCCGGTCTGCCGTCGCGGGCGATGCCAGCACACTCAACAGCACGCCGGGACGATCCTTTTTCATCTGGATCGACGTGCTGAAGACGTCGAGTGCGCCGGCCTCGAACAGTTTCTGCTTCGTGTATCCGATCACCTCGCCGGTCGCGTCGTCGAGGTTCGTCTCCAGGAGCACGACGACGTCGCGATCGGGGGCCGGCCCGGCGGTGCCGACGAATAGACGCAGCAGGTTCGCCCGTCCCGACACGTCGCGACTGCCGGCCCCGTAGCCGATCTGCTCGATCGTCATGTCGGGCAGGGGGCCGAAGCGGTCGACGACGGTCTTGAGGATCGCCGCCCCCGTCGGCGTCGTGAGTTCGGCTTCGACGGGAACATCGACGAGCGGGATGCCCTTGAGCAGTTCCGCCGTGCCCGGCGTCGGAACCGTGCAGACGCCGTGGGCGATGTGGACCTGCCCGCGACCGGTCGGAATGCGGCTGGCGACGACTTGATCGGCGTTCAGCAGATCGAATCCGACCGCCGCCGCGACGATGTCGGCGATCGAGTCGACCGCGCCGACTTCGTGAAAATGGACTTCATCGATCGACATGCCGTGCACGGTCGATTCGGCGACGGCGACCGCGTGGAACATCTCGGCGGCGAGCGACTTCTGCGACGGCGTCAACTCGCTCGCATCGAGCAGCGAACGGATGTCGGCGTAAGTGCGGTGAACGTGCTGCGGGGGGTGCTCGACGCGAAACCACTTCGCCCGGAAGCCTTCCTTGAGCACTTCGTCGACACGCAGCGCGACGCCCTCGACGCCGAGCGAAGCGACCGCCTTCCGAAGCACTTCAAGATCGATGCCGCAGTCGACGAGCGCCGCGACCGTCATGTCGCCGCTGATGCCCATCGAGCAGTCGAGATACGCGATACGCAAGGCGTGGTCCTTCGTAGGGTGGGCCTCGGCCCATCAGCGATCGTCGATCGACGGGGCTGTAGGGTGGGTCGAGCGAACGAACTGCGTTCGTGATCCGTTTGGCGTGATTGAGCGCTGGCCCACCGTCGATCGACGGGGCTGGTGGGCCGGCGCTCACTCACGCCGATTCACACAAGGTAAAGCGTTCGCTTCGCTTGACCCACCCTACGGGACTACGGGACATTCGTGGAGCAATCGGCGACAACTTGTCTTTCATGAACGCTTCGCCGCTCCTTGTTGACGGGCGAGTTCCAGGATGATCCTGGTGTCGGGACGTTGGTGGGTCATGGGTTGGATCGAGGCGGCAGCGGCTTCCGGCGCCGGTGCGGCGATCGCTGGCACGGGCGTTGCGTGCTTCCCGGCATCTCGACCGCGGGTCGGGGCGATGACGGTCCTCAAGTCCTCAATCGCCAGATCGTACCATGTAATGTCGACTCCGCCGTCGAACTGGACAAGCGCCCGGCCGTTCATGTTGACGGTGATCACCGTGCCCGCACGACCGGCAAACCGTCGCAGGGCGGGGGACGGTCCGACCGCTTCGACCCGGCGACCCGTCCATTCCCGCTTGAGTCGCTCGATCGCCGCCGGTTCCATGCTTCCGTTTCTTCAGAGCGTCTGTCAGGATAGTTTAGCCCGGTCGCGGTGTCTGGGCGTCTTTTTGCGCCGCTTCCGGAGATTCGAGCAACGTCGCGTGCCGCGTTTCCTTGCGGGTGTTTCGGGCTAGTATTTGCACAGGGCAGGCAGGATCACAGGCTCCGGGTGAGATTTTCGGCGGTCGGGCGTCCGAGTCTGGGTGGTTGACTTCCAAGAGCGTCGAATCTGCAACAACCGCGACGGAAACCATAACGGAAAACGCTCATGGCAGACGAGGTGATTCTCGAAGACTCGGTCTCGCAGGACGCCATTTCGAAGCTGCACCAGGCCCATCGCGACATCAGGGAACAGATGTCCAAGGTGATCGTCGGCCAGGACGAAGTGATCGATCAGTTGTTGATCGCCCTGTTCAGCCGCGGCCACTGCCTGCTGGAAGGTGTTCCCGGTCTGGCGAAGACGCTGATGATCAGCACCCTGTCGCGGTGCCTGTCACTGGCGTTCGCCCGCATTCAGTTCACCCCCGACCTGATGCCGGCCGACATCACCGGCACCGAAGTGCTCCAGCAGAACCAGTCGACGGGCGTTCGCGAGTTTCGCTTCATTCCCGGACCGCTGTTTCACAACATCGTGCTGGCGGATGAAATCAACCGCACGCCGCCCAAAACTCAGGCGGCCCTGCTCGAAGCGATGCAAGAGCGGCAAGTGAGCGTCGGGCAGGTGCGGCATCTGCTGACCGAGCCGTTTTTCGTCCTCGCGACGCAGAACCCGATCGAACAGGAAGGCACCTACGTCCTGCCGGAAGCCCAGCAGGACCGGTTCATGTTCAAAGTCTTTGTGCGCTACCCGAGCTTCGAAGAAGAGAAGAGGATCGCGAAGCAGACGACCTCGCTGACGACCGACGACGTTCGGCCGGTTCTCGGCGCCGACGACATTCTCGAACTGCAGAAGATCGTCCGGCAGGTTCCGGTCTCGGATCACGTCGTCGAATACACGCTGGCGCTCGTTCGCCAGACGCGCGTCACCGAACCGGGCGCGGCGGAGTTCTGCCGCGACCTGTTGAGCTGGGGGGCCGGCCCGCGTGCGGTGCAGATGCTGCTGCTGGGCGGCAAGGCGCGGGCCTTGCTGCAAGGGCGGACGCATGTTTCGACCGACGACGTCGCCGCGCTGGCGGCGCCGGTCATGCGGCACCGGATCGTGACGAACTTCACGGCCGAAAGCGACGGAATCACGCCCGACCGCGTGATCGAGCGACTGCTCAAGGAAACCCCGGCGAAGGAAGGCGAACTGACGCGTGACCCGCGATTCCAGAACATCTTTGCGGCCTGAAGAACTCGCTCGCATCGCGCGTCTGGAAGTCCGGGCACGAGAGATCGTCGAGGGCTTTCTTTCGGGCATGCACCGTAGCCCGTACTTCGGGAACAGCGTCGAGTTCCTTCAGCATCGCGAGTACGTCGCCGGCGACGAAGTCCGTCACATCGACTGGAAGGTCTGGTCGAAGACCGACCGCTACTACGTCAAGCTCTACGAGGAGGAGACGAACCTCCGCACGATTCTGGTCGTCGACGCCAGCGAGTCGATGCGGTTCGGCTCCGGCGCGACGACGAAGTTCGAGTACGGCTGCACGATCGCCGCGGCACTGACCTACCTGCTCCTGAAACAGCAGGACTCGGTCGGGCTGGTCACGTTCGATTCGGCGACGAGGAACGTCGTGCCGCCGCGGAGCAAGCAGACGCACCTGACGACCGTTCTCGCCGCATTGACGGCCGAGGAGCCGCGGCAGAAAACCGACGTGCATCACATCCTGCGGAAGGTGGCCGAAGATTACTCGAAGCGGGGCATGATCGTCCTGATTTCCGACCTGCTCGCCGATCGCGACGGCTTGTACCGCGGCTTGAAACTGCTCCGTCATCGCGGACACGACGTGCTCGTCTTTCATGTGCTCGACGATCAGGAGCTCGACTTCGATTATTCCGGCACGACGAAGTTCGAAGGGCTGGAGGAACTCGGCGATCTGACCTGCGATCCGCGATCGCTGCGCGAAGGTTATCTCAAGGCGTTCCAGGCGTATCTCGACGAGGTCCGCCGCGAGTGCGCCCGCAACCGGGTCGATTACCAGGTGATCCGCACGAGCGAGCACCTCGACGCGGCCTTATCGCGATTCTTGACGAAGCGGCTCGGCATGCGGCAGGCGATGCGAAGTTGACTGCGGCGATCCTGCCCCCCTCTCC
>JBAQZJ010000098.1:0-7403 GCA_049790855.1 Planctomycetaceae bacterium
CGTCGTAGCCGTGCGTGCTTTGCTCGCGCGCCCGGAAGAACGGCGAAACGTAGGCGTCGCCGATGCCGAGCGCTTCGAGATAGGGAACGAGCGCCGCAGCGTCGTCGAAGGTGAAGCCGTCGGTCCGGAGTTGAAGTCGATACGTCGAAACGGGAACGTGATCTGGCTCGGGCTCGAGCGGGGCCGACATGGGCAGAAAGGGTTCGTCGCAGCGGGACGGGAAAAGAAAGGGGCCTCCGTGCCGCCGGCATCCACCCGCGGGAGGATGTCTCGTCCCTGAGATGTCGCTACGTTAGCGAAAGTCGGCGACGACCGAAACCGGCCGCGGCCCGTTGATTCGTCACGGGGATTTCCCCCACGGCCGATACATGACTGCCCGGTGGCCGAGCCGGCGTCCAACGGGGCAAGGTAGATCGAGTCCTGTCAAGTCGATGCGCGATCGTTCCGCTGGTTCGAAAAGCGGACGACATGGAACGAGCCGATTCCAACGAGCCGATTCTGAAGAGCGACACCACGATGACTACGACGAGTCCCGCCGCTTCGAGAACCGTCTTCCGCCGTCGATTGCCGGTCAGTGCGGAAGTCCAGCCTCGCGGAGGCGTGCATTTCCGCGTCTGGGCGCCGCGGCGCGACCTGGTGGAGGTCGTCGTCGGTCCCGGCGCCGTTCGCCAGCCGCTCGAACTCGAAGGCGCGGAGGGTTATCACTCGGGCTTCGTCGCCAACGCCAAAGCCGGCTACCGTTATCACTTTCTGCTCGACGGCGGCGAATACGCCTACCCCGATCCCGCCAGCCGCTTTCAGCCCGAAGGAGTTCACGGGCCGAGCGAGATCGTCGACCCGTCGGCTTATCAGTGGAGCGACGCCGGCTGGAAAGGGATCTCGCTCAAGGGTCAAGTCATCAGCGAGATCCATCTCGGAACGTTCACGACCGAGGGCACCTACACCGCCGCGGCCGACAAGCTGCCGCTGCTGAAGGAGACCGGCGTCACGGTCGTCGAACTGATGCCGCTCGCCGAGTACGCCGGCGAATACGGCTGGGGCTACGACGGCGTCGACTTTTACGCCCCGACGAAAAATCACGGGACGCCCGACGACCTGCGCCGTTTCGTCGATACGGCGCATCGACTGGGAATGGCCGTGATTCTCGACGTCGTCTACAACCACTTCGGGCCTGAAGGCAATTACGCCTCGGCCTTCTCGGATCAGTACTTCTCGAAAGAGCACGAAGGCGAATGGGGCGACCCGATCAACTTCGACGGCGAATCTTCGCAGCCGGTTCGCGAGTACATGATCGAGAATGCCGGCTACTGGATCGACGAGTTTCACTTCGACGGCCTGCGGCTCGACGCCGTCCACGCGATCATCGACGACTCGCCCGACCACGTCCTCGCCGCTTTGACCCGTCGTGCCCGCGAAAAGGCGGCGCAGCGCCGCATCGTGATCATCAACGAGGACGAATTCCAGATCGTGAAGCACTTCACGCCGACTTCGGAAGGCGGCTACGGCCTGGACGGCGGCTGGAACGACGACTTCCATCACGCCTGCCGCGTCGCCGCCACCGGACATGCCGAAGCCTACTACGCCGGCTATCAGGGCAGTCCGCAGGAAATCGCATCGGCGGTGAGGCACGGCTACCTGTATCAGGGGCAGTGGCACGCCGGACAGAAGAAGTTTCGCGGCAGCTCGACCCGCGGCCGCAGCGGCCGGCAGTTCGTCACGTTTTTGCAGAACCACGATCAGGTCGCGAACGACGCCACAGGCCTGCGGCTTCATCAGCAGACCAGCGCCGGACGATACCGGGCCTTGACGGCCGTCTGGCTGCTCGCACCGGGAACGCCGCTGTTTTTTCAAGGGCAGGAATGGGCCGCCTCGGCACCGTTCCACTACTTCGTCGATCACCCCGTCGATCTCGGGATGCTCGTCCGCGAAGGGCGCTGGAACGAGATGCGCCGCTTCAACCGCGCGGTCGGTCGTGAGAAGATCGTTCCGCTGTTTGACCCGACCGACCGCGATGTTTACGAAGCCTGCAAGATCGACTGGAACGAGCGCGAGCGGGGCAATCATGCCGAAACGCTCGCCATGCATCGCGATCTGCTCCGGATGCGCCGCGAAGATCCCACGTTCGCCGCCCAGAATGCCGATGCGATCGATTCTGCGGTTCTCGGACCGGAGGCGTTCCTGTTGCGCTACTTCGGGCCGCAGGACGACGACCGGTTGATCTTCGTCAATCTCGGCCGCGATCTCGGCATGCTTCCCGCCGCCGAACCGTTGTTTGCCGCCCCCGGCGGAAAAAAGTGGAAGATTCTCTGGTCGAGCGACGATCCCCGCTACGGCGGAACGGGAACGGCGTCGCTCGATTTGCGCGAATGGATCATTCCCGGCCACGCGACGCTGGCTCTCGCCCCCTTCAGGCCAAACACCGAACCGGCACCGCAAGATGCACGAACGAACTGAACCCCCGGCCGCCCCGGCAAACCTGTCTCGGGGAAACGTCTTCACACCGCGCGCCGGCTCATCCGACAACGACTCGCCTGCCGCCGAGCAGTTCGACGAGCTGCTTGCGGGCAAAGAGTTTCGACTGGAGCGCATCGTCTCGACGGGTCAGACGACTCCGCCGGGCGAGTGGTGCGATCAGACCGATGACGAGTGGGTCGTGCTGCTGTCCGGCTCGGCGGCGCTGCGGTTCGACGACCCCGGCGAGACGATCGAACTCGCGCCCGGCGACTGGCTGTTCATCCCCGCGCATCGCAGGCACCGCGTCGAACGCACCGCCACCGACGCCCCCTCGGTCTGGCTCGCCCTGCACTCCCGCCGTCGATGAAAGGACCGTTCTGATCCTCGCGGAAACGTGACGATCTTCGTGCTCTTCGCGCTGACTGTGCCGACCGAGACAGAGCCGGCCCGACCGTCGCGACCACTGCGATCAACAGAGAAACATGCTCTCTCAACCCGCCGCACCGGCTTCGTCGAGCACTTTTAGAATCGTTTCGCGTTCGGCTTCGAGGTCGAACGGCACGTAGGTCGTGAGATCCTGCGATCGACGGCGAAGCGCCCGGACGGCCGGAGTGTCTTCGGCTTGGGCGGTCTCGGCTTTCGTCGCGCGGCGCCGCAGCACGCCGTCCCACTTCTTCAAGGCATCACTGTCCGAAGCGAGTTTCTGCGTCGCACGCTCGTACTCGCCCGTCACGGCGCGACGCCGGGTGACGAGCAGTTCGGCCTGCCGTCGGACCTCGGCGGCCTGCCCCGCCGCCATGCGATACCGCACGACGGCTTGTTCGCGCGCCGCCAGCAGCCTGGTCGAGCCGAAGCGTGACGTGTCCGGACGCTGGTCGGCAGGAATGTCGAGTTCAAGCGTGATCTGTTCGTTGATGACCGCCAGCGTCGCCCAGGCCGCTTCGGCCTGAACCGAAAGTTGTTGATACTGCGGAGTCAGCTTCTCGAGTTGCGCGTCGATCTCGTTCGTCTGCTCCTGGAGATGCTTCTCCCATTCGGCAGCCGTGCGGGCCATCTTCGCCTGCTTGTCCTTGGCCGCATCGCGATCGGCGGAAATCGTATCCAGTTCCCCCGTCTGTCGCTCCGCATGAGCGGCGGTGATCCGAGCGACCGCGGCCTGAACTTCCTCGGCATGCACCGCGAAATCGTCTCGCAACGAGCGTCGCCCCCGCTGGTAAATCTTGGAGAGCTTCGGATCGAGCGCGTCTCGGATCGCGGCATCGACGTCGACGACGTCCTGCGGCGGGAAGGCGTCGGCCTGCCAGGGCGACTCGAGCGCCGCCGTCAACCGGCCGAGCCACCGCAGAGAATCATCACGCGCCCGGTTCACCTCTTTGTCGCCGTCGATGCCTGCCAGGGCTTTCGCGAACTCGCGCGATTCGCGGATGGCAGCCTCGCGCTGGTTTCGCTTCAGGTGCAACTGAATGAGCGCCTGCCATGCCGGCAGATGCGGGTTCGACGCCGTGCCGCGAGATGTTTCCAGACGGTCGGCCGCCTCGTCGAGCCGCAATCGCTTCCAATACGCGAGTCCCAGAGCGTAGTCGGCCAGCGCCGCGTCGTCGGTGAGTGCCATCGCGCTGCGATGGTGGTCCAACGCGACGTTCAATTCGCCGCCCTTGAAGACGAAGCCTTCCGCAAGCAATCGGCGAACATGTTCGGCGTAGGCGTTCGCATCGCCCGCCGTCGCGAACGCCGGCAGCCGGTAGCCCGCCAGAGATCGAATCAGAGGACGCGGCGCCTCGAGCGGCAGGAATGCCCGGACCGGATGGGCCGCCGAATGAGCCGTCGTTTGTGATTCCTGCGGCTTCGATGCAACCAGCGGAGCACGATGCCGACCCGTCATCGGTCCATGATCCGCCGGCCGACTTTCCGTCGGCTCGGCCGTGTGCTCCGCAGGGTCGCCGGTTGGAACCGATGTCGACGACCCGGACGCCGTCGCAACCGTCTTCGACGAGGCGGCTTTCAGCGGAGTCGCGGCGTTCGTCGGCGGCTCGTCGACCGACGTCGCATAGCCGTCCGCGATCGGCTTGTCTGATGCCGGACGAACGGACTCGGGCCACGACGCCCATAAACCCGCGCCGAGCAATACGACACCGATCAACGCCGCACCAGCACCGACGGTTTTCCATCGTGATTCGACCGGGGTCGTTTCCGAGGGAGCCGACACAGCGGCCGGCTCGGTCGCTGATGGAACAGGCGCCCGCCGCTTATCGCCACGCCGCAGTTTCAACTCCAGGCGTCGGCGTCGCTCGGGGTCGGTCAGCAATTCCTTCGCCGATCGGATCTCCTGAAGCAGCCGCTGCGACTCGGCAATGCGGTCGAAGGGCGCCTGGTGGCGAACCTGCCGCATGCGGGCCTCCGCCGCCGCGACGATCCGGTCGGCGTCGCGTTCGAACAGCGGCAACCCCAGCAGCGCGTACGAATGCGGGGGCCGTGAACCGGCAGGAACGCCCAGCCATTCGCTATAGGGATCGAATCGCATCACGATGCCTGATCCTTCGACTCTTCCCCCCGAACATGATGTTACCCGTCCGGCCGACGAGGAAAAGAGGCCAGTTCGCGGCAATCGACCTGGAATCCGCCGATCCGATCGCCGGCCCTCAACACCGCTGCACGGACGCGCATCGCGTCATTCGGCCACCATCGGCAGGGCAATGTCTCCGGGCGGGCGGCGTCAGAGAAGCAAACGCCGTTCGAGGAGGCCGCTCCACGAAGCTCTGTGGACTCGCACCCTGCGGCCGCACCAACCGGTCATCACCGAAACAGCGGCCGGTTGTCGCGCGTCGGGAAAACGTTCGACAAGAGAAAGAAGCGTGCCCGGGAGGATTCGAACCTCCAACCTTCGGCTTCGGAGGCCGACGCTCTATCCAATTGAGCTACGGGCACAGGGACGCGGACATCACGCCGGAGCGGGCCGCCGACCGACTGGAAAGTGTATCGGCCCCGAATCGACCGGTCAACGTGACGACTGACGGTCGAGTCCGCATCGCCGAGATTGACACCAGGTCACCGCGACGGTTCGGAGGATCAGGGCGAATCGAGACTCGACTGGAAGCGATAACCGATGCCGCGAACCGTCTCGACGAAGTCGGCCTTGTCGCCGAGTTTCTGCCGGAGCGAGCGGACATGCACGTCGATCGTGCGTTCGAGCGAATTCGCATCTTCGCCGCGGGCGGTGTCCATCAATTCGTTGCGACTGAACGGCCGGCCCGGCTGGCGGATCAACGTCCAGAGCAGACGGAACTCGGTCGGCGTCAGGGCGAGTTCCTGCCCGTCGCTTTTGCAGACATGCCGGGCCCGGTCGATCTCGATGCCGCGCAGGCTGACCCGATCGACCGTGGCCGCGGTTTCCGACGTGCGACGGAGCAGCGCTTTGATGCGATGCAGCAGGGGCTTGAGCTTGAACGGTTTGCTGACGTAATCGTCGGCTCCCATGTTGAAGCCGACGATCTCGTCGACTTCTTCGTTGCGGGCGGTCAGCATCAGGATGCGCACGTGTTGCGTCCGCGGATCGCTCCGGAGCTGGCGACAGACCTGCAGTCCGTCGAGCACCGGCAGCATGAGATCCAGAACGACCAGATCGGGCACGAGCGACTGTGCTTTGCGAAGTCCATCCTGCCCGTCGGTCGCCGTGACGACTCGGAAACCCTCCTTCTCGAGGTTGTACGCGAGCACTTCCCTGAGCGATCGCTCGTCTTCAACGATCAGCAGCGTTTGTGGATTCATGCACGACCCATGTGCGGCCGAAGCGAACGATGGAGAGCGGTGGTCATACGATGCTTCTCGACGAACGAACACGTCGGGCACGCGAGGCGGGTGGCCGACCGGAACGCCGCTGGGGGGAACCAGACACGGTCCTCCGATCTTCCGCCCCGCTCTCGCCTGCCCTGTGTCGGATCGCCCTGTGTCGGATCGCCCTGTGTCGGATCGCTCTCATCCCTCGGCGGCCCGACCCGGACCGCCCTGGAACAGCCCGAACCGCTTTTCGGCCGGTTCTCCCGGCAGGCGATCGGGAAACTTCTTCTGATGACGGATGATCGCCCCTTCGACCATGTAGACCGCCTCTTCGGCGATGTTGGTCGCATGGTCGGCAACCCGTTCCAGATGCCGCGACGCCGAGAACAGGCTCAATCCCGGCTCGATCCTGTCGGGGCTGGAGCGCATCTGTTCGATCACCTCGCGAATCACCTCGCGATTCAATTCGTCGACGATGTCGTCATCCTCGCAGACCGCGCGAGCTTTTTCCGTATCGAGCTCGACATAGGCGTCGATGCCGCGACGCAGCATGTCGAGCGCGATGCCGGCCATTTGCGGCAGCCGCTTCGGAACCTTGATCTCGACGGTCGACCGATGCAGGCCGCCGACGCGTTCGGCGACATGCACGCCGATGTCGGCGCAGCGTTCGAGCTCCTTGCTGATCCGCAGCGCCGCGATCGTCCGCCGCAGGTCGATCGCGACGGGCTGATGCAGCGCCAGGATCTTGAGGCACTTCTCTTCGATCTGCACGTCGTACCAGTCGATTTTCCGATCGGCGTCGGCAAGCCGCTCGGACAGGTCTTCCGACGGTTTGCCGAGTTCGTCGACGGCACGGCCGACGAGTTCCTCGGTCATCCCGCACATCGTGACGATGTCGCGATGCAGGCTGTCGAGATCGCGGATGAGATGGAGCGACATTTCGCCGTTTGCCCCGCGGGACGAAACCACCGGCCGGCCCGCACGGCTGTCCTGCCGTGCGCGACCGCTTCTCGAAGAACTCGCAAGTCACTGTCATTATAGGCCCGAAACGTCTACCTCGCAGCGCAGGAGGCCGTCCCGGTCTTCGCCGTCGCTGCGATTTTCACCCTCTGCTGCGAAGGAATGATGGGCGCCGCATGAAGATTCGATGAGGCCGGAGCCGAATGCCGCTCCGG
>JBAQZJ010000099.1:0-2371 GCA_049790855.1 Planctomycetaceae bacterium
CAGCCGCACTTTACGCGTCCACCACGACGTCTTGAACCGTATCCGCCTCTTCAGGAATCGAACTCAGATCACGCCAGCACTCGCAAGCTGACCGCGCAGAGAAACCCGTTGTTCAACAGGCTGCTAAGAGTGGCCGGAAGTGATTTTACGTCCACCACGGCCGCGCCGAGAGCGTCCGCTTCGCGACGATGGCCGGATACTACGCGACTTGAGCGTGGCCGCGTAGCCAGTCGCGATCGCGTCGCCTCAGTCGTGAGTCAATCGGCTGAGGGCGGGCCGATGAGTGTTTTCACTTCACCCCCGCGCCGAAGGCGGCCGTCCCCAGCCACCCGTCGGCGGCTCTGGCGACGAACGCTTTTCGTGCGGCGTTGCATGGCATCCGGCGTTGTTCGCAAGGTTTAGCCGCGACCATCGGGAGCGCGATCGCACACACGCTCCCGATGGTCGCGGCTAAACGGTTCAAGGCGACCCGTGCCGTCAGGCTTTTCCGGTCAGCGTCCGGAAGCGGTCGAGCAACGACGCGGTCATCGGGCCGGGGCGGCCGGTGCCGATGGGGCGGCCGTCGAGGCTGACGACCGGCACGATTTCGGCCGCGGTGCCCGTCAGGAAGCATTCATCGGCGATGTAGATGTCGTGCCGGGTCATCGCCGCTTCGCGGACCTCGATGCCGGCTTCGCGGGCCAGCCGGATCACCGCGTTGCGGGTGATGCCTTCCAGAATGCCGGCGTCGGCGGGGGGCGTCGTCAGCACCTGCCGTTTCACGATGAAAATGTTGTCGCCCGTGCATTCGGCGACCTCGCCCTTGTGATTGAGCATCAACGCTTCGAGGCTGCCGGCGTCGGTGCCCTCGATGCGGGCAAGAATGTTATTGAGGTAGTTGAGGCTCTTGATCCGCGGCGACAGCGCCGCCGGGTGATTGCGGATCGTGCTCGCCGTCACGAGGTCGAGACCGCGCGTGTAGGTCTCTTCCGGGTACAACGTGATGTCGTCGGCGATGATGATGACCTGGGGGTTGCTCGTCTTGCGGATGTCCAGCCCCAGTCCGCCGGCACCGCGGGTCACGACCAGCCGCACATAGCCTTCGCCGATTTCGTTGGCGGCGACGGTGTCTTCGACGGCACGGCTCATCTCCGCAGGAGAGAGCGGAATCGTCAGCCGGATCGCACGGGCGCTTTCATAAAGTCGCTCGACGTGCTCATCGAGCAGAAACACGCGCCCGCCGTAGACGCGAATCCCCTCGAAGACGCCGTCGCCGTACAGCAACCCGTGGTCGAAAACGCTGACCTTCGCCTCGTCCTGGGGAACGAGCTTGCCGCCGAGGTAGACCTGCCGGGACATGGGATGCCTTGGAGAACGACGTAGGGTGGGTCTTTGCGCCGCGAGGCCCACCGGCGGGGTCTGCTTGCACCCGGAAGCACGGAGACCGTGAAGGTGGGCCTCGCGGCGCTCGACCCACCCTACATTGAGCGGGGACCGAGCAAAAGGTTCACGCCGCGGCGCGGACCGTCTCGGTGCGACCTTCGGCGAGTCGGACGGTGCGGTCGCCGAGAGCGGCGATCGCCTCGTCGTGCGTGACCATGACGACCGTCAAGCCGTCCGAGCGGTTCAGGCTCGTCAGCAGGTCCATGATTTCGCGACCGGTCCGGCGGTCCAGGTTTCCGGTCGGCTCGTCGGCCAGCAGAATCTGCGGCTTGCCGATGAGCGCCCGTGCGATCGCCGCGCGCTGCATTTCACCGCCGGAAAGCTCTTTCGGCCGGTGCTTGAGGCGATGCCCCAATCCGACGCGATCGATGATCGACCGCGCCTCGTCGCGCAATTCTTTCCGCTTTCGCCAGAAGGTGAGCATCGAATGGCGGATCATCAGCGGGGCGAGCACGTTCTCGAGCAGCGTCAACTCGGGCAGCAGGTGATAGAACTGGAAGATGAAGCCGAACACGCGATTGCGCAGTTCGTCGCGCGTGCGAGCCGGAAGATCGTCGATCCGCTGACCGTCGAGCAGAATTTCGCCGACGTCGGGCGAATCGAGCAGCCCCATCAGGTGCAGCAGCGTGCTTTTTCCCGAGCCGGACTGCCCGACGATCGACAGCAGCTCGCCGCGATCGACCGACAACTGGATGCCATGCAACACCGGCACCTTGTGGTCGCCCTTGCGATAAGCCTTTTCGACCGCGATCGCGGCAATTTGCGGCGTGGCTGCACCGATCCGGGCTTTGACGCCCGTTCTCGTCGCCGGCCGGGCTGAATCGATCGTCGCCGTCATGAAAAGTTCCCCCTTGTCGCCAAGCACCACCGCAAGTTTCCGACTACACGCCGCTCACCCGCCCGCGATTCGTCGTCGGTCCCCCTCTCCTTGGGGAGAGGGGTCAGGGGT
>JBAQZJ010000100.1:0-4952 GCA_049790855.1 Planctomycetaceae bacterium
AGGAGAGGGGAGTTTTGTCAGGACGCTCTGAGAGTCGGTCCGCAGCACGACAGCGAATCAGCCCCACCGGACGCAGCCGGTGGGCTTCAATGGAAACTTCCGTCCTCCGCCCCATGACGCCGCTCGACCGCGAAGAATACATCGAGCAGGAGCACTTCTTCCGCGTCCTGCGCGAACGCACCGCCGCGAACGTGCCCGTTCAGGACGCGCTCGCCCAGGTCCGTGACGAAATCCTCGCCACGACGAACCTGCCCCACGCGATCGATTTCCTGCGGACCGAGGCCCTGCACGCCGGCCGGCTCAGCCCGGCGATGGAACGCATCGGCCATTACTTCACGCCGTTCCAGTCGTACATCGTCTCGAGCGCCGAGGCCGACACGAGCCGCTTCGATATGGCGACCGCACTGCTGATTCTCGAACGGCTCGCCGGCTTCATGGCGAACGCCGCCAACCCGCAGGGTCTGTTCATCTACCAGTTCGAATGCCTCGCCCGGAACCGGCTGGGTTACGATGCCGGGCTGACGGCCGCCGCCGCCGACCCGTTTTACGACGAGTCCTGGCGGGAATGGATCATCCGCGTTCGCGGCCGACTCGGCACCGCCGACTTCGCCGATCTGATCTACTTCCGCTCGGAAGAGCACGCCGAGCAGGTCCGCCGACGCAGCCGCGACCCCGACTGGAAACCCGACTACGTGCTGCTCTTCGGCCGGTCGGAAGGCCGCATCGCCCGCGCCAATCGCGGCAAAGACCCGCTCTACATGTTCGCGGCGCTGCAACGGCAACTCGGCTACCCCCGCGTGCCGCGCGTCGAGCCGAAAGGTTCCGAGAAGCTGCCCCCCGCCCTCGAAGCCCGCCTCGCCCGCCTGGAAAAACGAATCACGCTGCTCGAAGCCGAAACCAAAGGCACCGGCATCGACCTCAGCGAGTTCATCAAAAAGCCCCCCGAGTTCGGCGACGACCCGCTGCGCGGCCCGAACCATTGAATCCGCCCCCGCGTCCGTTTCTTCTAGGGCACGCCCGCGATATTCCACATCCCATATCCTAAATCCCACATCCCACCCATGACGACGCTCAACAAATACTCCTCCCGCATCACGCAGCCCAAATCGCAAGGCGCCAGCCAGGCGATGCTGTACGGCACCGGCATGTCGTCGGAAGACATGCACAAGCCGCAGGTCGGCATCGCCAGCGTCTGGTACGAGGGCAATACCTGCAACATGCACCTGCTCGACCTCGCCGGACAGGTCAAGGAAGGCGTCCAGGCCGCCGGCATGGTCGGCTTTCGCTTCAACACGATCGGCGTGTCGGACGGCATCAGCATGGGCACGACGGGCATGTGCTACTCGCTGCAAAGCCGCGATCTGATCGCCGACAGCATCGAAACCGTCATGGGCGGACAGTGGTACGACGGCCTCGTCGCCCTGCCCGGCTGCGACAAAAACATGCCCGGCTGCCTGATCGCCATGGGACGCCTCAACCGGCCCGCGATCATGGTCTACGGCGGCACGATCAAGCCGGGACACTTCCACGACCAGACCCTCGACATCGTCTCGGCCTTCCAGTGCTACGGCGAATACATCGCCGGCCGCATCACCGAAGAACAGCGCGCCGGCATCGTCCGGCACAGTTGTCCCGGCGCGGGAGCCTGCGGCGGCATGTACACGGCGAACACGATGGCGAGCGCCATCGAAACGCTCGGCATGACGCTGCCCTACAGCAGCAGCATTCCCGCCGTCGATCCCCTCAAGCAGCAGGAATGCCTCGACGCCGGCCAGGCGATCCTGAACCTGCTCGAACAGGACATCAAGCCCCGCGACATCATGACCCGCGCGGCGTTCGAGAACGCGATGGTCATCACGATGGCGCTCGGCGGCAGCACGAACGCCGTGCTGCACCTGATCGCGATGGCCCGCGCCGTCGACGTCGACCTGACCATCGACGACTTCCAGAAAGTCAGCGACCGCATTCCGTTCCTCGCCGATCTCAAGCCGAGCGGCAAATACGTCATGGAAGACGTCCACACGATCGGCGGCACCCCCGCGGTCATCAAGTTCCTGCTCGCCGAGGGCCTGCTCGACGGCAGTTGCCTGACCGTGACCGGCAAGACGCTCGCCGAGAACGTCGCCGACCTGCCGGGACTGAAAGACGGCCAGAAGATCATCCGTCCGATCTCCGACCCGATTAAAAAGACCGGCCACATCCGCATCATGCGAGGCAACGTCTCGCCCGAAGGGGCCGTCGCCAAGATCACCGGCAAAGAGGGCCTCAAGTTCACCGGCCCGGCCCGCGTCTTCGACGGCGAAGAGGCGATGCTGCACGCCCTGGAAGACAAGAAGATCGCCAAGGGCGACGTGATCATCATCCGCTACGAAGGCCCGAAGGGCGGCCCCGGCATGCCGGAGATGCTCACCCCGACCAGCGCGATCATGGGGGCCGGCCTCGGCAGCGACGTGGCCCTGATGACCGACGGCCGCTTCAGCGGCGGCAGCCACGGCTTCATCGTCGGCCACATCACCCCCGAAGCCCAGGCCGGCGGCCCGATCGCCCTGATCGAAGACGGCGACGAAATCACGATCGACGCCGAATCCAACCGCATCGACGTCGCCCTCTCCGACGCCGAACTCGCCAAACGCCAAGCCGCCTGGACGGCCCCCCCGTACAAACACACGCGGGGCACGCTCTACAAGTACATCAAGAACGTGAAGAGCGCATCAGAGGGGTGCGTGACGGATGAGTGAAGGCGGCGACTCGCATGACACCATCATCGGTACTGTCCAACAAAATCACTACGCCATGCCCATCGATTTCAGCCGTCTAAACGCCGCCACATCGGCTGACACTCTTACGCACCCGCGGGACATCTTCTCCGCCCTCCCGACCAAGGATCGTCGATACCAATACCCCCGTGATGTGCAGACCGAAGTCTGGGACCAGTTCGTCCGTCGATCTGGTACTCGCGATCTGGTCGTCAAGCTGAACACTGGCAGCGGAAAGACTGTCGTCGGACTACTTATGCTAAAGAGTTGCCTGAATCAGCAACTCGCTCCAGCCGTGTATCTAGCTCCGAATCGGTATCTCGTGTCGCAAGTTCTTGCCGAGGCTCAATTGCTGGGCGTGCAAGCGACTGACGACCCCGACAACTTCGAGTTCGCATCCGGAAAATCAATACTTGTCACGACGCTTCACCGCCTCTTCAACGGCCTCTCAATATTTGGGGTTGGCGATCAAGGCATTAAGCAGCCGATCGGCTCGCTCGTCGTCGACGATGCGCACGCATGCCTTGAAGAACTATCAGACCAATTCCGGATCGCCGCGGGGCGCGAAACGAGCCTATTTGAAGCTCTCCTTGAGCTGTACTTTGATGATCTATACCAGCAGTCTCCGTCCCGCGCCGTCGAGATCCGTGAGGGAGTCTCGACATCGATCGCGAGTGTCCCCTTTTGGGCTTGGCAGGCTAAACGTCAAGCCACTCTTGGCGTGCTGGCGAAGCGCCACAAAGAGCTTCGCTTTAACCTTCCCTTGCTTTCCCAAATAATGCATTTGTGCACATGCCTTTTTTCAGCTGATGGGTTAGAAATTGTACCTCCGTGTCTTCCCGTTGCTATCGTGCCGGCGTACGCCGCTGCAAGTCGTAGAATCGCGATGAGCGCGACTATCGGCGATGAAACAATCCTTCGGACGGACTTCGATTTTGACGCAGACGCGCTCTCGAATGCGTTGATACCTCGGACGGCGGGCGATATTGGTGATCGGATGATTTTCATTCCGGAGGAGTCGGACCCTAACGTCTCCGACGAGGTGCTTCGCGACTACTTTATAGGACTATCGACGTCCACAAACGTCGTTGTAATTGTACCGTCCGGGTGGCGCTCCGAGTTCTGGCGGCCATCGGCCACAAGAGTGCTGACGGCCGAGAACTTGGAGGCAGGTGTCACTGCTCTCCGCAAAAGTACGAGCGGCTTGACGGTTCTTATAAACAAATATGACGGGATCGATCTTCCTGAAGACGCCTGCCGGGTTCTCGTGATCGACGGACTTCCAGACACCAGAAGCCTCGCAGAGCGCCATCGCCAGTTAGTGCTCGGCGGAAGCACTGATCCGATACGCAGCGCAGTGCAACGCGTCGAGCAGGGTATGGGACGCGGTGTCAGATCAAATGATGATTATTGCGCGGTGTTTCTGATGGGGCGCGGGATTGCCCGATTGCTGTTGGCGCAGCGTGGAATTGAGTTCTTCTCGCCCGCGACACGCGCTCAGTTCGACCTCTCTCGCAATCTTGCGAAGCAGCTTCATGGCAAGGGCCTGTCGGCTATAAGCGAAGCACTAGATTTATTCTTGAAGCGAGATAAGGACTGGCTCACCGCAAGCAAGGGTATGCTGAGCGGGCTCGCTTATAATAGCATTCAAGTAAGCGGTACGACTGCTGATCTACGGAGGACCGCCTTCAATGCCGCGGTTTCCGGCGAGATTGTTGAGGCGGTGAAGGCTATGCAGGCCGCTGTCAATGCCGAGGACGAGAGGCATTTGAAGGGGCTCCTGAGGCAAGAGATGGCCGCCTATCAAAACCAAGTCAGCGCGCCAGACGCTCAGTTGACGCAGCGCGCGGCGCACAGAGAGAACAACTGGCTGGTAAAACCATTGGCAGGCGTGGACTACACTCGGATCGGTTTGTCTGACACAAACCAAGCAGCGAACTGTTTGAGGCGAGTAAGGGAGCAATATCGCGATAGCGTGTCGCTTGTTGTTGCCACAAACGACCTTCTTTCCATGCTGATCTACTCGGACAGTGCGAGTTCTGAGCGATTTGAGCAGGCCCTCGACGATCTAGCAGCCTGTTGAACAACGGGTTTCTCTGCGCGGTCAGCTTGCGAGTGCTGGCGTGATCTGAGTTCGATTCCTGAAGAGGCGGATACGGTTCAAGACGTCGTGGTGGACGCGTAAAGTGCGGCTGG
>JBAQZJ010000101.1:0-1558 GCA_049790855.1 Planctomycetaceae bacterium
GCCGACCGCCGAGCAGATTGTCGGCGATCAGATTGCCGGTCCCGTTGCTCCAGCGCAGCGAGACGGCGTCTTTGCGGTCGGGGCGGTCGTCGCGGATCAGGCAGTCGGAGACGCGGCTGTCGGAGACGTCCTTGAGCCACAGCCCGACGCCGTCGCAGTCAAGAATCGTGCAGCCGGTGATGTTGAACCGCCGGCCGCGTTCGATGAGCAGGCCCGCCGGCGCGTCTTTCACACCGTTGATGTGCAGCCCGGTGAGCGTGCAGTCGGTGCAGTCGCGAAACACGACGGCGTCGCGGGCGCTCGCACTGTCGCCGTAAGAGTAGCGGGCGTTGTGACCGAGATTGTTCGGGCCGACGACGACGTCGCTGCACTGTTCGACGAGCAGGTCGTGCTCGAAGCCCATCCAGAAGGTGTTGCCGACGATCGTGACGCCCTTGCAGTCGCGCAGATGGACGTTCGTCTGCACGTCGCTGAAGACGTTGTCGGCGATGGTGACGTTGCCCTCGCGGACCGGCACGCCGTCCTTTTCGCCGCTGAGACCGAGAATGCGGATGTTCGCCGAGTTCGGCGAGGTGTGGTTGTGCTGAATCGTGCAGCCGACGATCGCGACCTCGGCGGTGCCGGCGACGCCGCCGGCGCAGTCGATCAGCACGTTGGCGGTCGGTTCGCCGTCGGGCGAGTGATTGCTTTCGATGTCGCAGGTGCCGATGTGGATGTTGCGGACGTTGCCGGCCCGGCTGACGACGCCGCCTCCGCCGTTGTAGCTGATGTGACAGCCGACGATGTTCGACTGATGCAGGTCGACGTCGTCGTAATAGACGCCGATGCCGCGATTTTCGTAGAGATGGCAGTTCGAGAGGATGACGTTTCGGTTGCGGTTGGTGAGATGGACCGCGTGCAGCGCCTTGCGGACGACGAGCCGCGTCGCGGTGAACTGCATGGTTCCGGTCGCCTCGACGCCGACGGCTTCGGGATGAGCGCCGACGATTTCAAGTCCGTCGACGGTGGGAGTGCGCTGGTTCTTCCAGACGTTGTCTTGGAACGTCTTCGGTGCCGCCGAGCCTTCGTGGGTGCCGACGAACTTGAAGGCCGGGCCTGGTCCGGCCATGACGATGCTTGCCGTGCCGTCGCCGACGAGCGACGTGAATCCGACGCGGTCGAGGTCGATGACGACCGTCTTCGTAAGCCGGTAGGCGCCCTTCGGAAAGCGAATCGAGCCGATGCCGCTGTCGACCGCCCGCTGAATCGCCGCCGTGTCGTCGGCCGTGCCGTCACCGACGGCTCCGAAGTCGCGGACGTCGCCCGCATCGCCGATCGCGGCAGGTTGCCTGCCGGCCGGGCTGCTCGCCCAGAGTCCGACGCCGGCCAAGGCGACGATGAGGACTGTGGAAAGGGGAAGCCGAGCCGCGATGAGTCGATTCATGGTGCACCCTTCGGCCGTGAGACGTCCTGCGAGACGCCCGCGAGTGTAACGACGGCACCATCAGAGCCGCGACCGTCAGGGAGCGCTTATCGGCATCCCCACGTCGAGTAACGCTCCCTGACGGTCGCGGCTCTG
>JBAQZJ010000102.1:0-1760 GCA_049790855.1 Planctomycetaceae bacterium
CAGCCGCACTTTACGCGTCCACCACGACGTCTTGAACCGTATCCGCCTCTTCAGGAATCGAACTCAGATCACGCCAGCACTCGCAAGCTGACCGCGCAGAGAAACCCGTTGTTCAACAGGCTGCTAACCCCTCTCCCCAAGGAGAGGGGGACCGGCATCATTGGCAATCAGACGTTATGACACCCATCACGATCGGCACATGACCAACCCTTCTCCGTCGCGCCCTCATCGCTGGCAGCAGAAGTTGAAAGCGGTGCGGCTCGACCTCGCCGCCGAGGACCGGCTTTCGCCCGGCCAGCGGCGATCGATCCGCGCGGCGGAGTTGATCGCGCAGGTCGCCGGGGCGACGGCGGCGATCCTGCGGCACGGGCTTCGCGACCTGAGCACGACGCTGTCGATCGAGCTGGGAACGGTCGTCGTCGTCTCGCTGGGAGTGCTGCTGGCGGCACTCATTTTACGCGATCGCGTCAGCCTGGCCCGCGAGACGTTTCGACGACGGCACCTGTTCCGGTTTTTGATGCTGTCGTTTTGGCTTGCAGGCTCCGCCGCGTTGTTCGTCGTCGAGCCGAAATGGTTCGGGCTGTCCCCGGGCGCGACGTCGCTCGAGGCGTGGTTCGCCTGGTCCGACGCGGTGATCGTGTTGCGGGCGCTGCTGGGCATCGTCGGCGTGACGCGGGGGGCGACGGCGGGAACCTGGAATCCGGCACTGGTGCTGGTCGGCACGTTCGCCGTGCTGATCACCGTCGGCACGCTGTTGCTGATGCTGCCGAAATGTCATGCCCCCGGCGCCCCGCAGTTGCCGTGGCCCGACCGGATTCGCGTCGCCGCGTTCACGGCGACCAGTGCCAGCTGCGTGACGGGGCTGATCGTCGTTCCCACCGGCGGCGAGCAGGGTCATTGGAGCACGACGGGGCACGCGGTCATCCTGGGGTTGATCCAGGTCGGCGGCCTGGGAATCATGACCTGCGGCGCATTCTTCGCGCTGACGACCAGCCGCAGCCTCCGACTTCGCGAATCGGTCACGCTTCGCGAGCTGTTCGACCCCGACCAGCCGGTGAACGTCCGTCGGCTCGTGCTCTCCATTCTGGGCGTGACGTTCGGCTGCGAGTTGATCGGGGCGGTGCTGTTGTCGGGACTGTGGAGCGACAAGCCCCTCGGCGAGCAGGCCTGGTTCAGCGTCTTTCACGCCGTCAGCGCCTTCTGCAACGCCGGCTTCGACCTGACGGGCACGAACTTTCTTGGAAGAGGGGCGGCATGGCAGGTGTGGGGCGTGCTGGCGGGACTCGTCATCCTCGGCGGTCTCGGCTTCGGCACGCTCTACAACCTGACGCACGTGGTGACGACGCGAATGCGGTTCGGTCGACGCGCGCTGTTGCTCGATCACCCGGCGGCGTTCGGACCGAAGGTGGCGTCCGGCCGGCCGGCCCGGCTGACGGTCACGACCCGGCTGGTCCTGATCACGACCGCCCTGCTGCTGGCGACCGGCACCGCGTGGCACTTCTTCTTCGAGGCGACGCCGGGCGGCACCGCCCACGGCCTCCCTCTCGACGAGCGGCTCGGCGACGCCTGGTTCCAGAGCGCCATCTATCGCACCGCGGGGTTCAACACCGTCGATCTCGCCCAGTTGCGGCCCGCCACGAAGCTCGTCGCCGTCGTGCTGATGTTCATCGGCGCCTCGCCCGTCTCGACGGGCGGCGGCGTGAAGACGGCGGCCGTCGCGGTCACGGTGCTGGCGATCGTGTCGATCATGCGGGGACGAC
>JBAQZJ010000103.1:0-8878 GCA_049790855.1 Planctomycetaceae bacterium
ATAGGGAACGGAGATTTCGAGGCGGTCGAACGCCCATTCCGGCCGGCAGAGCCGGCCCTACGCTGGCTGTGGGAAAGCAATTTCACCGCTGAGGACGCAGAGAGCGCCGAGAAGCAATTTCTCCGCGACCTCTGCGATCTCCGCGGTGAAAACCACTTTCTTTGGCGTCTGACTCCCGCTGCGGTCGGGAGACCTCGCCACAGCACGGTTTGTCTCGGCTCGACTCTGTCACCCCGTCCCCCACTCTCCCCCTCATTTCTTCTCGTCGCGCATTTTCTGAAGATCGGCTTCCGAATTCCCCTGTTTCATGAACTCGACTTCTTCAGGGGTCATTCCATCGGGAGGAGGCGGGGGCGGAGGCGGAGCAGGCGGTGCGGCCCCGCCGATCAGGACGGTCGGGCAGCCGGCCATGATCACGCCGCCGTGTGCCGTCAAATCGGTCATTCTCGCGGCCGGCTTGCCTCCGATGAGAACGGTCGGCACTCCGGAGGCGATCGTATCGGGCGGGCCGACGCAGGTGACCATGTCGCCCATGCGGGCGGCCGGCATGCCGCCGATCAACACCGTCGGCCCACCCGGAGGCATAATCGGGCCGCCGACGTGCGGAACGACCCCGGTCCACATGGGGCAGGTATGCATATCGGTAATGCGCGCGGCTGGCAGCATCGTCCGTCTATTCCAACAGAAGGGACTGCGACGGCGACGTTCACCTTGAACGTCAAAGCCTTCCAAAGAGTTCCGACCGAAGCGGACACTTCGGCGTAAACTACAGCGCGGCAACCGCAAGGTCGCTGCCGCGAATCATGCACGGAACACGTTCGGGTTTCGGTTCGCGAAGCGGTATCATCCTACACGGGCGGCCGCCGCTTCGCGAAGTGCCTCGTGGTCGAAAGAAAACCTGTGCGTGCGGTCGTCCAGTCCCTCACCGGTCGCCATGCGGGACGACGCTACGCCGTCGTCGACGGAATCTGTCCGTTCGATGAACTCCAGGTCGAGGCCGGGCGAGGGTTGTCGTTCGCCTTCGGCGCGGACGGCTGGTCGGTTCGCTCGGCCGGCCCGTTGCGCATTAACGGCCGCCTCCTTTCCGAAACCGTCCTGAAGGATCGGGACATCATCGGACATCGGCGCGGTTTGTTTCGGTTCCATCTGCTGGATGATGCCGGATCGCCGGCGTTCACGCGGCCGCTCGCCCCGGCGGCCGCAAGTCGGGAAGCGGCTCCGAGTTGGGAGGAAGCGGTTCCGAGTCGGGAAGCGGCTCCGCGTCTGCAAAGCGGACTCTCGACGGTCGTGACCGCGCCGGGACGCTGGAGCGACGTGCAGGGCCGGTGGTACGACGATGCGGTCCTTCGCATTCACGGCGTGGAGCATCATCCCGAGGAACTCGTCGGCAGGTTGCATCGCCGAATCCGCTGTCACGTCGTGCTTGGCGCGACGGAACCCGCCGCTGCCGGGATCGACGCGTCTCTCGGCGAAGTCCGTCTGGTTTCGGCGGCGTTTGCCGAGCAGTTCGACACGACGCTCATCCGCCGACTCTGGGGGCGAAGCCGATTCATCGCGTTGATGTCGCCGCTCGAGATCGATTTGCTGATCGAGCGGCTTCGTCCGTTCGGCCCGCTTCTCGGCCGGCCGGAAGTCTTGTCGCCGCTGCTGCGCCTTCCCGAAAGATCGCTGTTGGCGGCGCTCCGCGACGCCGACGCCGCACTGCTCTTCGGCAGTCCCGAGGGCTGGGAGATCTTCTGCTGCCCTGAAATGTTGCCCGCTTGGCGTCGCATCGGGTTGCCGGCGGACGACTGCGGCCTTCCGGCGTGGGAGTTCGAGGCGACCGAATGCGACACGGGGCTTGTTCGCTTTCGCGGGGGCATCGGGCCGGTACGACCAGCAGACGTCGCGGCCTCGATGGCGCGTCGACATTCGTTGTACCTGCTGTTCGATGGAGCCGAAGCCGTTTCGTTGCCGGCGCAGTTGCCGGTGATTCACCTGCCGGCGACGGGAACAGGCTATCCGCTGCTCGTCTCGCCCGAAGCCGGCGACGTGCGTTTCGATCTTACGAACGCCCTCTGGGGAAGAGGCGTCGTCGCGTTCGTCACAGGACGCACCGATCGGGAAGTCGCGGGCCTGCTCGCCGGTAGCCCGCATTGGCTCGCCTCGCCTGCCGACCTTGCTCGACACCTCTCGAACAGCCCGGGCCGGAATGGGCTGGGCGGCTTTGAAGCCGTGCTGCTCGACGCCGGAGACGGCGGCTGGACCGTGTTCGGCGATCCCCGGCCCGTTCCGGTCTGGCGACGGTACGGGTTGCCGTCGCCGAAGATCGAACACTGAGTGGTGCGTCGCATCATTCCGCGGGCCGATCCGACGGCCCGGCATGTGGAGGTGCGACCGACGGCCAGAGTATGGCGCGACCATCGCGACCGGCGGTGAGAACCGTCAGGCCGTCGCGGGAGACATCGACCGCCGTCAGTCCGGCGGTATGCCGGCCGCCGAGAGTCAGCACTTCTTCCGGCTCGCCAAGTTCCGCAAGCTCTTTGTCGCTCCACGTCGAGAGTCCGCCGCGGTTCCAGTCCCACAGCTTGGCGGTCCCGTCGCTGCTCGCCGAGACGAGTGCGTCGATGCGGTCCGGGAGAAAGTCGAGATCCGTGATCTCGCCGCGATGCCCGTGAAGCGGGACGACTGTCGCAACGCGACTCGTTTTCGTCTCGATCACCCAGACGAAGACGTTCCGGTCGGCGCCGCCGGTCGCGACCACGAGGAATCCTTCGTGAGCTGTCGCCTGGGGGAAGTCGACGGCCGTGACGGCGCCGACGTGCCCCTTCGTTGGACCGCCCGGCTCATCGTGGCGGCGCAGGACGATCGCCGGTCGATCGTTCTCAACCGACCAGACCCGCGCGGCGCCGTCGGCGCACGCCGCAGCGATCCAGCGCTCGTCGGCAGAGAAGGCCACGTCTCGAATGCGAAGCGAAGCGTTCTCCGATTCGACGAGGAACGTCCGTTCGACGGGCGCGCTCCTCCCGACGGGATCGAAGTCGCGCAGCGTCAGCGATTTTTCCGTGGCGATCAGAAGCCGCAACGAGTCGGCGAGCGGTGAGAACACGGCCGCCACGATCGGGCTGTTCGATCCGTCCGGCGGCTGATGGAACACCGGAGTCAATCGCGAAGCGGCGGCGTCGCGAACGTCGAACGATCCGTCACGATGACCGTCGACGATGAACCGGCCGTCGGCGGAAAAACCCGTCGCGGAGATCGCGCCGTGGCTGTCGAATGCGCCCGGAACGCGTTGGCGGTCGTCGACGCTCCATTCCGTCACGCCGCGAATCGAGGCGAGGAACAGGCTTCGCCCGTCGGCCGACCAGGCCGCGCCGCTGACGTTGGAAGCGATCGAACTTTCGGGCAGCAGCGGCTCGTCGTCATTCGGCCCGAAGCGGCGCTCCTCCCCCGTCGCCAGTTCAAGCAGTCGCGCCTGGCTGAAGCCGGTCGCCGCGATCTTGTTCCCGTCTCGTCGAACGGGTTCGGTGATCGTCAGCAGCGACTCTCCATCCGGGGCGATGTCCAGCGCCGTGACGCGAAAGTCCGAGAGCGACACGTCCCAGCGGCGTTTCGCCGAATCGAGATCCCACAGTTCGAGCGACTGCATGCCGCTGCCGCTCGTGTTCGTCAGCGTCGCCAGCCATCGTCCGTCGCCCGAAACGGCCATCGCCGGCAGGAAGCTGCCGGCGAGCGTGAACGCCGGACCCTCGGCAGCGCCTGACGACGGATCGAGGCGCACGATCTGGACGGCCCGGCCGACCGCGGGGTTTCCGGCGGCAAGTATGTCGCCGTCGGGCAGCGATTCCAGACCGTAGACGCGTCCTTCCACGCCGTCGCCGAACACGCGGTGAGTCAGGAGTTCTTCGGACTCGAGATCGGCGACGTAGACGTAGCCGCCCGCCGGTCGATCGGGGCCGGAGCGGTCGCCGAAAACAAGCCGTCCGTCGGACGTGAAGACGACGGCGAAGACCTCGCCTCGCGGCTCGAACACGAAGCTCGGTTCGGGATTCGCCGCGCCCGGCGCCGTCAGTTCCGCGATCGACCAGACGGCGATCGACCGGTCGTCCGCCGTTCGGCGATACGAGGCCGCAATCCATCGCCCGTCTGGTGAAACCGCAGGCGGGGTGAGACTCGCACCGACATTCGGCGTCACGCGGGCCAGCGTCGTTCGACCGGCGACGCTCCAGATGGCGAAAGACCCGTCAAGATAGCCGGTCGCGAGACGATCGTCGCTTGCGAAAGGAACGATCCAGGGAACGCTGATTGCTTCGCTGTGTACCTTCGCCGACTGCTGCGGTTCGGCGTTCCGATCGGTCAGATCGGTGACGACGAGTTTCTCGTCGCGGCCGGCCGTCAACAACCTTCGGCCGCCGGGATCGAAACTCGCGTCGAGAATCTCCTGCTCATGATCGGCGAAGACCATCGGTCGCACTTCGTGAACTTCGTCGTAGCGGCTGACGTCCCACAGCCGCGTCGTCGCGTCGACTCCTGCGGAAACGACGTTCAGGCCGTTTCCAGGAGACTCGAACCCGGCGGACGAGGTGATCCGCCCTTCATGGCCTCGCAGAACCGCGAGCGGTTCGGGATGAGTCCGTCCCAGCGGCCAGGAAGCGACGTCCTGCCAGACCTTGATCAGCCCGTCCGCTCCGCCGGTGATGACGGTTTCGTGTCCGGCCGCGTCAGATTTCACCGAGATCGTCGATACCATGCCGGTATGCGCGGCGACGTCGGCGACCTTTGAGCCGGCGGAAGTCAGGGAACTTCGCATGTCTCCTCGCGTTGCCGAGACGGCGGTGGCGAAGGCGGCCGCCAGATCGCGTTCGTCGCCGCGAGGAACAGCGACGTCCGTTCTCCAACGAAGCAATCGGCCGTTGCCGTCGCCGCTGACGACGCTGGCACTGTCCGGAAGAAATGCAATCGACGTGACATGGCCGGCCAGATACCGAAAGCCGTCACCGAATTCGGCGGAGACGCGGTGTCCATCGAAGACGTGAGTCTCGGCGAACAACGATTCGGGGTCGCTTGCATGCCAGACCAGCACCTGACCGTCGGCCAGCCCGGCGACGACGCTGCTTCCGTCCGGAGAAATCGCAGCGCAGGTCACCGGCAGCACACCGCCACCCGCGGCGGCACTTTGCGCAAGCACGCGGTTCGTCGTCGTGTTCCACACGGTCAATCCACCGGCGCCTGCGGAAAGCAGTCGTGTGCCGTCCGCCGAGAAGTCGAGCGACACCGGGGGTCGGTCCGGGCTGTGCTCTGCGGCGAGCCGGCTTGCTGCCGTCGCGCCGCCCTCTTCGGATCGGAAGAGCACGATGTCCGACGTGCCGGTTCCAGCGGCCGCGACGAGGCGGGCGTCCCGCGACACGGCGATCGCCGTCACGCGGTCGATTTCGACGTCGGGATATTCGTTGCGTGGAGACGTCGTGGGCGACGTCGTGTCGCCGCGGGTCCAGGATCGAACACGTCCCTCGGCGTCGCCGGTGACGATGAGCCGGCCGTCCGGAGTCGCCGCGGCTGCGGTCACTGGTGATTCCGTGTCCAGAGATCGCCGCCCCTGCGTACACAGATACTTCAGCCGTCCCCATTCCCAGCCGCACAGGTCGGGAGACTCCTCCGCCAGTTGCGCAAGCAGTCGGTCGGCCTCGGCAAAGGCGTTTTCTTCGATTCGTGCATCGATCAGTTTGATGCGGCCCTGGTAGTTCTGAAATCGCTGCCGCTCGCGTTCGCGCTCGGCGACCGTCTTCGCATCGAGTGCGGCGACTCGTGCGACGTCCGCGGCGCGACTGGCTTTCGTCTCGCGGATCGCCGCCCACTTCGCGCGGATTTCATCAACCTGCGCGAGCACCCGGTTCTTCTTGGCGAGCTTCGCCGAACGTTCGGCTCGCGTCGCGGCAGATTTAGCGAGTGTTGTCGCTGCCTTTTCTTTTTTGACGGATTTCTCCAGATCCAAGTTCGTCGAGGCCAGCTTGGTGTTTGCGTTGACGGCCTGCAGGCGCTGATAGTTGATGCCGAGACCGCCGAAACCGATCGCCAGCAGAAACGCCGCCGTCATGGCGGTGAGGGCATACCGGCGACGGGTGAGGCGACGGCGGGCGACGACGACCTGCGTCGTGGCGCTGGGATTTTCGGGCCAGAGTTCCAGAGCGTCTTCAAAGCCGACGACCGCACGGGCCAGCTCTCCGGAGTTCATCAGCGTCGACGCCCGTTCGGCAAGCGCCACGCTCTCGGCGTTCCTTCCGAACTCGCGAACGGCCGACTGCAACTCTTCGACGGTCGCATACCGGTCGTCCGGCTCGGTCTCCATCGCCTTGAGGGCGATCGGCAGCAGACCGGACGCCGAATCGACTTCCGGGATCCGATTCTCCGCCGCGGCGACGACGCAATGGGCCGGATCGTCGCCGGAATGCGGCGGTCGTCCGGTCGCGATCTCGAACAGAATCGCCCCGAGGAGATAGACGTCGATCGCAGGTGTGATCGGCGGCATTTTGCCCGCCCGCCATCCGCCCGAGATCAGAAAGGCGGTGGCCTGTTCCGGGGCCATATAGGCCGGCGAGCCGCCCATGGCGGCATTCGTCGTGATGCTGTCGAGCTTGCGGAACTGGTCGGTCGCATAAGCCAGTCCCCAGTCCATCACGAGCACTTCGCCGAATCCGCCCAGCAGGACGTTCTCGGGCTTCAGATCGCGATGCACGACGCCGCGCGAATGTGCGAACGCGATCGCGTCGGCGACCTTGAGGAACACTTCAAGGTTCTCGGCCTGCGATTTCTGCGACAGCGCCTCGTCCCAGCGCGATCCTTCCACTCGCTTCATCGAGTAGAACAGATTCCCCGCGTCATCCTGGCCGAGGTCGTGAATCGGAACGATGTTCGGATGCGTCAGTTCGCCGGTGACGATCGCTTCGGTGGCGAGGCTGTCGCGGCGATCCCGCCGTCGCGCCGCCTCGGGCTTCAGCATCTTGAGCGCGACGCTGCGGTTGATCGATCGCTGCGTCGCCTCGTAGACGACGCCCATGCCGCCGGCGCCGAGCGGGTCGCCGAGTGCGTAGTCGGCACTTGCGGGCGGCGTTCGATCGGGACGGGCCAGAATCCGCGCGGCGACCGACGTTTTTCCGACGTAGCGACTGTCTTTCGGCGAAGCGTCGGCAGTGGCCGCGTCGGCAGTGGCCGCATCGGCCGGCGGCAGATCGGCCGTCAGCGCCGCCGCTGTCGGAACCGCACCTTGAGCGTCGCGGCCGATGGACGAAACCAGCTTCCGCTCCCATTGCTCCCAATCGTCGTCGTCGAAATTTCGTGGATCAAGCGTGGCGACCGTCCCGCCGTGCTTTCCTCGTGACGGTGATTTTGCCTCGGCGGCAGCTCCGGCGGGAACCAGGGTGATCGTGCCGGCGTCACCGGGGTTCGTTTCGGGAAGATCGATCGTTTCGCGCGATGCGGCTTCGGGCAGAATCGTGGCCGCGTTTTCCTCCGGGCGGGCCGTTTCCTGTGCCGTTTCGAGAGCCGGCTCAGACACCGTTTCGACCGTGGCCGCGTTTTTACGATCGCTGACGGGCGTCGGGAGAGGCGGCTTGTCGGGCACCGCGATCGGGAGTTCTCGAACCGCGTCCGAAACGTCGGCGGAGGCACCGCCGAATTCCTCGGCTTCCGGCTCGGGAAACGACGGCGGCAGGAGCGTGCCCTGATAGACGGGTCTCTCGTCGGCCGACTTCTCCTCTGTCGTCTGTTCGACGTGACGCCACAGGGTCTTCCGGCAGACCGGGCACTGTGCCGCGGCGATATCCGCGTCGCCGAGCGGGCATCCGCATGTGTCACACTTCCTCGACATCGATCGCCGTCTCCCGAAAGGTCGTCACGTGACACACGAACGCCGTCGCCGAGCCATTCCACTCAACCAGCGCTTTGTCACACCTTGATTTTCGGATCAGCCGGAGGACGCTAGCCCAATGGCACTTACTTTACCTGTCTCCCCTCTCCACAGGAGAGAGCGGCCGGGGGTGAGGGGAGCCGTTGGACGCCGGGCGCGGCGGTTGCCGGTATCCATTTCCAAAGGGAAACCGCTCTCAACGACAATTGCAGGCCGCAAGACATCCCCTCACCCCTAACCCCTCTCCCCAGGGAGAGGGGGACCAGACGCGTCAAGCAAGTGCCATTGGGCGTCAGCCCCCGGTTAGCCCGCCAAAACCGGACGCTAGCGCGTGCCGGCTGATGGACCAATCCCCATTGTGACATGTGACAAAGCAGTAGCTCGAAAAGTCCTGTCACCTGCATGCAGCGTCCTCCGCCCCCGCCAGCGCCGCCTGTCGGACACGTCTTGAAAGACGGGCCAGCCGGCTGAGCGGAGCGGTTCGGCGATCGTCGGCGTGGGCCGCGATGAGTCGTCGACGCCGACGCTGGCCGAGAAGCCCGACGACGCCCGCCGCGACCGCGGAATGCTGCGCGACCGACGCGGGAATGCTGGTGGATTCCTGCGCGTCGCGGCCGGCATTCGATTCCTGAAGAATCGGAACGTCAGGAGGTGCGACGGCGTCGCCCGGCGACTCGACGGGCACTTCGGAAGCATCGCCGTCACCCGCCGGATCGTCGATCACGAGACCGTTGCGCACGTAGAACGAATCGCCGAGTTGGCGCGGCGGCGAACCTGGTTCGGCAAGCTCGAACCAATACCGCCCTTCCTTGAGATACCCGATCAACTGCCGTTGATAGTCGCGGGCGAACCAGATCAGGTCGATCTCGATCGTCGCCGGCGAATCCGACTCGTCGGGCCGTTGCCAGACGAGGAACAGACGCGGCCGATCCGCCGACGTCGCCCCCGCCGAGGCGCCGGAGGTTTCCGCAGCGGCGGCCTCGAGCGGTGGGGCGG
>JBAQZJ010000104.1:0-6097 GCA_049790855.1 Planctomycetaceae bacterium
ACTTCTCGCAGTACGGTCCCGTCACGCGGCAGAGGATGAGCAAGCTCGCCCGCACGACCGCCGTGAACCTGTCGTATGCCTGGGCGACGATTCCGCACGTCACGCAGCACGACCTCGCCGACGTCACCGACATCGAAGCCTCGCGCAAGGCCTTCATGGCCGGTCCCGGCGCCAAAGGCCCGAAGATCACCATGACGGCGATCATGGTGAAAGCCGTCGTCGCCGCGCTCAAGCAGCATCCGGCGTTCAACAGCTCGATCGATCTCGGCAGCGAAGAGATCGTGCTCAAGGACTACTACCACGTCGGCATCGCCGTCGACACGCCGGCCGGCCTCGTCGTGCCCGTCATCCGCGACGCCGACCGCAAAACGATTCTCGACATCGCCGCCGAACTGACCGAGGTCGCCGGCAAGGCCCGCGACCGCAAGCTGCAGATGAGCGACATGCAGGGCGGCACGTTCACGATCACGAACCTGGGCGGCATCGGCGGCACGAGCTTCACCCCGATCGTGAACTTCCCCGAAGTCGCGATTCTCGGCATGAGCCGCAGCCAGACGCAACTCAAGCTCGAAGGCGGCAACGTCGTCGAACGTCTGATGCTGCCGCTGTCGCTGTCGTACGACCACCGCGTGATCAACGGCGCCGACGCCGCCCGGTTCATCAGCACGCTCTCGGGCAGCCTGTCGGACTTCATGCGGCTGCTGGTGAATGCGTAGAATGTCAACAACCAGCGAGGTAACGCGATGGCAACCAAGGTCGAACAAGCGGCCCTGAAAGACTCCGTGAAGCAAGCACTGCTGGAATTGCTGCGCGAGCGTCCGGACGAAGTCCGCGATCTCTTCGAGGAAATCATCGAAGACATCGGAATGTTGCACGCGATTCAAGAGGGACTGGAAACAGAAACCGTTCCCTGGGAAGAAATTGAAGCGACGCTGCGAGGCGACGCGTGAACGTCGAAGCAAAACGTTCATTCGACCGCGATCTGAAACGCATCAACGATCATGAGTTGCGTCGTCGCATCGCTGCGGCAATCGATGACGTGAAGCAAGCGGCTTCGCCTCCGTCGATTCATGGCATCAAACCGCTCGGCGGGCCCTACTACCGGATTCGCGTCGGAAATTACCGCCTCGGTATTCGGATCGATGCTGATACGGTTGTATTCGTCCGCTGCCTCCACCGGCGGGAGATTTACCGTGATTTCCCATAATCGGCGCCGCCGGTTCATCAGCACGCTCTCCGTCAGCCTGTCGGATTTCATGCGGCTGCTGGCGACCGTGTAGTCAGGAGTGCGTTATGAAAACCGTCCACGCCATCTACGAGAACGGCGTCTTCCGTCCGACGGAACCGATCGAACTGCCAGACGGCGCTGAAGTCGAATTCGTACCACGCGTGTCGAAAGACCGCGAGAAGGCGCTCGACGAGTTGTACGAGATCCTTTCCCGTCGCCACGACTCGGGCGAGCACGACGTGGCGGCTCGGCATAACGAGCACCAGCCGTGACGCCGGTCTTTCTCGATACGATCGGCATGATCGCCGTCTGGGACGCGGCGGATCAATGGCACGCCGCCGCCGAGGCGGCATTCCTGCGGATTCGCCAGTTGCGCCGTCCGCTGATGACGACCACGTTCGTCCTCGCGGAATGCGGTAATGCCTCCGCACGCCACACGTACCATCAGGACGTCTGCGATCTTCGTGACCAACTCGAACACGCCGGCGATCTGATCATTCCGACTGATGAAGACTGGGATGCGGCCTGGTTCGCCTACGAGCGCGGCGAAGCCGCGCAAGCCGGCATCGTCGATCATCTCTCGTTCGCCGTGATGCGACGCCTCGGTCTGACCGAAGCGTTCACGAACGACCGCCACTTTCAGGCGGCTGGTTTCGTCCCGCTGTTCTGAGTATTCAACGGTGCGACGTCGTTATCATCGCTGCGGGTGAAGATGCAGTTACCGCCGCCGGGAACCGCCATGTCGCCGACATCGCAATGTCCACTCTGCGGATTTCGGGGCGCCGGGTTTTCGCAAAGCGCCGACGGCCGGTTCGTCTGCCCGTCGTGCGGCGAGGTGACGGGCACGACGCCGCCGGTTGTCGATGTGACCAGTAAAGTCATCGCCGCCGGCATCACGATGGCGGTCGTCGGCGGGATGACGCTTCTTGCAGCGGTGCTGCAGTTCGCGTTCGCCGTCTTCCTGATGCCGCCTCCGGTCATTCCGCCCGACCTGCCCGCCGAACAGCAGGGAGGCTTCCTGGTCGGTTATCGGATGGCGCAATACGCGCTGCCGGCGATCAGCCTGCTGCTCGGGATCCTGCAACTGGCCGGCGGCGTGCAAATGGCCCGCCTTCGCACGTGGGGGCTCTGCCTGACCTCGGCGATTGCGTCGTTGCTGCCATGCACCTGCACCGCGCTCTTCACGATTCCGGTAGGAATCTGGGTGATCCTCGTGCTCAAGGATCCGGCCGTGAAGGCCAGGTTCCGCTGAGAGGCTCTGAACGCCCGCCGTCGCATCGCGACGGAAACAGTCCGCCGCGGCAAACCCGGTCAACACAGCCCGCGGTCACGTCGATTGACACGCTCTGTGCTGTGACGAGGTTTCCCGATCACAGCGAGCGTCAGGGCCGGCTGTGCCGGCCGGAATGTGCGTTCGAGCGCCTCGCAAAATCCATCCCCGAGTTTCGTCCGGCGCAACCGCACCTGCGGGCGGAACACCTTTCTATCCAATCACTTGCATTCTGGAACAGTTTGCAGAAGCGGTTCCGAAGCGCCGTTTCGCCGACCATGAAATAAGGACTTACGTCACAAAACGTCGGCGTTGGTCGTTAAGGGTAGAGAGCACGTGTGACTCAGCGGTGGTCTCGGCGCGCGGGACTCTAGTCCCTTCCGCACAGTCCGACACTTCCAACAGTACGGCCGCAATAGGCCATGACCCGCAGGACGGCGCGACAGCGAGGAACCTCGTTCGTAACGAACGACGTCTCGCGACGGCTCCACATGCCTGCAAACCAGGGCGCCTTGGATTTTTTTGGGAGAACGCGAGGACGGAAGAACGGGAGGAGACAGGAGGTGGGGCGGGAGTGAGCGGGGCGAGGGCAATTGACGGAATCACCGACGCGAAATGCGGTCGGCAGGGCGATTCTGCGCTTGTATGAGGCCGTTGGCATGGGGACGGGGTGCGCTGTGTGCGGGTGATTCGTCGCCGTCGCTGCAAAAAGCCGCTTTGGAACGTATCATTGCCTGCCGTAGCAACGTGAGCATTCAACGCGAGAATCGAACCGTGTTTCACGGTTCGCGACGACGGGACGACGTGATGGCGAAAGAGTTCAAGCTGCCCGAGGTCTCCGAGGGCGTGACCGAGGCCGACATTTCCGAAATCTCGGTCGCCGAGGGTGACACGATCGAAGCCGGCCAGGTCGTCATGGAGGTCGAGACCGACAAGGCGGTCGCCCCGGTCGAATGCCCGTTCGGCGGCACCGTCACGAAGGTACACGTGAAGGAAGGCGACACGGTCGCGATCGGCGCGACGTTGTTGACGATCGAGGAATCGGGCGACGCAAAATCGAGCGAAACCCAGGTGAGCGGGGGGCGTCAGCCCTCCGAGAAGAAGCCTGTTGAGAAGAAGCCCGCTGAGGAACAGCCCGAGCCGCAGCGAAAGGAGTCAGGAGTCAGGAGTCAGGAGTCGAAGCAGCAGGAGTCGTCGTCGAAGAAGCCGCAGGCGAAGTCTGTTCACGATGTGCAGGTCGACGGCAAAGACGTCGTCGACGTCGTCGTGCTGGGCGGGGGGCCGGGCGGGTATCCCGCGGCGTTCGATGCCGCCGACCACGGCTTGAAGGTCGTGCTCGTCGACGAGAACGCCCAACCGGGCGGCGTCTGTCTGCGGGTCGGCTGCATTCCTTCCAAGGCGCTGCTGCACATCGCGAAGCTCGTCCACGAGGCCAAGGAAGCTGCGAACTGGGGGCTGACCTTCGGCGAGCCGAAGATCGATCTCGACAAGCTGCGGCAGTTCAAGAGCAGCGTCGTCGGCAAGCTGACCGGCGGCGTCTCGCAGCTCGGCAAAGCCCGCGGCGTGAAGATCGTCGAGGCCCGCGGCACGTTCGTCGATTCGCACACGCTGAATCTGAAAAAGCCCGACGGCAGCAGCGAACAGATCAAGTTCAAAAAGGCGATCGTCGCCGTCGGCTCCCAGCCCGCGATGCCGAAAATCTTCGACATCGGCGACAAGCGAGTGATGGATTCGAGCGGCGCGCTCGAACTCGCCGACATTCCGAAGCGGCTGCTCGTGATCGGCGGGGGCTACATCGGGCTGGAAATGGGCTCGGTCTACGCGGCGCTCGGCTCGAAGGTGACGGTCGTCGAAATGACGGGCGGCCTGCTGCCCGGCGCCGACCGCGATCTCGTCAAGCCGCTCGAAACGAGGCTGCGGAAGCAGTTCGAGGCGATTCATCTCGACACGAAGGTCGAGGGCCTGGAAGCGACGAAGGAGGGCATCGCCGTGTCGCTCTCGGGCAAGGCCGTCAAAGGCGGCGCCGCGGCGAAGCAGACGTTCGACCGCGTGCTGGTCGCGATCGGTCGTCGCCCCAACGGCAAGGGCATCGGATTGGAAAAGACGAAGGCCGAAGTCGACGACCGGGGATTCGTGAAGGTCGACAAGCGGATGCAGACGGCCGACCCCGACGTCCTCGCGGTCGGCGACGTCGCCGGCGAGCCGATGCTGGCTCACAAGGCGACGCGCGAAGCGAAGGTCGCGGTCGCGACGCTGCTCGGCGAGCCGAGCGAGTTCGACAACCGCGGCATTCCGGCGGTCGTGTTCACCGATCCCGAACTCGCCTGGGTCGGCCTGTCGGAGACCGAGGCGCAGCAGCAGGGCATTAAGGTCAAGGTCGTGAAGTTTCCGTGGGGAGCGAGCGGCCGCGCCCAGACGATCGACCGCACCGAGGGCCTGACGAAGCTGATTTGCGATCCTGACTCTGAACGGGTGCTGGGCGTCGGCATCGTTGGCCCGAACGCCGGCGAGCTGATCGCCGAGGGCACGCTCGCCGTCGAAATGGCCGCCGTCGCCCGCGACGTCGCCGATACGATCCACGCGCATCCGACCCTCAGCGAAACGCTGATGGAATCGAGCGAAATGATCTTCGGCCAGGCGACGCATTACGCCCGGCCGAAGCGGTGATCGGAATCGAGCGCTGACATTGCCCGTTGAAGCCCGCCGGCCGCGACCGGCGGGTTGCCTTGCGGGAAACAGCCGCGCCGCTTCTGTCTTTGCGTGTCATCCCTGATAAACTGGCATATGGAGGTCGCCATGCCGGTACACGACTGGACCCGCGTCAGTGCGGGCACGTTTCACGATTTTCACAATCGTTTGATCGCGCACCTGACAGAAGCTCTCAACACGGGTCTTCTTCCGGAGGATTACTACGCGCAATCGGAACAGCGGACGAACGACATCGTGGCGGATATCCTGACGCTCCGCCAACCGCGGTCGTCGTTCGACCGGCCGACGTCGGACGGTGGCGGCCTCGCCGTCGCCGATGCACCGCCGCATGTTTCGACGACGATGGTTCCCGCCGAATCGCATACGGCCGGATTGAAGCAGCGCCGCGTCGTCGTGCGTCACGTCACACGACACGACGTCGTCGCGGTCGTCGAGATCATCTCCCCCGCAAACAAGGATCGGCCATCGACCGTTTCGGCCTTTGTGCAGAAGGCGGTGGACGCGATTCAGGCCGGCGTCCATCTGCTCGTCGTCGATCTTTTTCCGCCGGGACGGCATGACCCCGGCGGGCTGCATCGGGCGATCTGGGATCACTTCGGCGACGAGTACATTCCTCCGCCCGACAAACCGTTGATCGCGGTGAGTTATCAGGTCGGCCTGCCGACGGCGTATCTGGAGCCGCTTGCTCTCGGCGAACCGCTTCCGACGATGCCGTTGTTCTTCTCGCCCGAACGATACGTCAACTTGCCGCTGGAACCCGCCTACGATGCTGCTTGGAACGGCACGCCTGCCTATTGGCGAGCCGTCGTCGAGGGACGGGAGCCGGCACCGGAGGCGGATTGATTGCCGGGTGCTTCGACAGTGTCCCTTGCTGGCGCGTCGGGCTTGCG
>JBAQZJ010000105.1:0-5503 GCA_049790855.1 Planctomycetaceae bacterium
CAGAGCCGCGACCGTCAGGGAGCGATCTCGAGGCCTCCATCGCTGCCAAATCGCTCCCTGACGGTCGCGGCTCCGATTTGTCCACGTTCACGCCGGACGAACTTGTGGACGTTCTCGATCATCCCAACCGTTGGCACCGGCAGACGGCGTTGCGGCTGATTGGCGATGCGGGCGACGCGTCGCTCGTGCCGCGATTGCGAACGAAGCTTTTGGCGAGCGGGGGGCGTCAGCCCTCCGAGGGCGATGTCGCAAGAAACGACGAACTAACTCGGGGGGCTGACGTCCCCCGCTCGCCTGTCGATCGGCTTTGGGCGCTAGATCAGTTGGGCGGTCTCGATAAGGCGACGGCGCTGGCTGCGCTCGATCATGCCGATCCGCAGGTGCGATCGTGGACCGTTCGATTGACCTGCGACGATCGCCGCGTCGAGCCGGCGATCGCGGAACGGCTGGCAGCGCTGGCTGAAGCGGAGCCGAACATTCACGTTCGCGTGCAGCTTGCCTGTTCGGCCCGGCGGCTGCCGGTCGAGCCGTGCCTGGCGATCGTCGCAGGGCTGTTGCTTCATGATGCCGACGCCCCCGACCCGCTGCTGCCGCTGTCTCTCTGGTGGGCCGTCGAGGCGCACTGCGATGCCGAAGCCGCCCGCATCGCGGAGTTCTTCATGCAGCACGGCGCCTGGTCGCGACCGCTGGCTCGCGACGTCTTCGCCGAACGGCTGATGCGGCGCTTCGCGTCGGGAAATCGTGCCCACCTTGCCTTGTGTGCCGATCTGCTGCGGTCGGCTGCGGACGATGACGTTCGAGGGCGGATGCTCGCCGGGTTCGAGACGGCGTTCCGCGGCCGTCCCGCTGCCGCAATGCCCGAAGAGCTCGTCGCCGCCCTTGCAGAGACGGGTGGACTGCCGTTGTCATTGCGGGTGCGACGTGGCGAGGCCGAAGCGATCGCCGAGGCGCTGCAGCGGGTCGCCGATTCGTCCGTTCTCACGACCGAGCGCGCCGAGCTGGCGTCATTGCTCGGCGAAAGTCGCTCACCCGACGCGCTGCCGTCGCTGCTGGCGTTGTTCGACTCGTCCGACGCGACGCTTCGCCAAGCCGGGCTGGCGGCGATCGCCGGGTATGACGATGCGACCGTCGGCGATCGCCTGCTCGAAGCGTTGCCGCAGCGCGACCCGGCCGGGCAGGTCGCGATCGTCTCGGTGCTCGTCAGCCGGGCCGACTGGACGCGGCGGCTCGTCGCGCTGATCGAAGAAGGAACATTGTCGCCCGACGTCGTGCCTTCCGATCTCGTCCGCCGGCTGACGCTGCACGACGACGCGCCGCTGACGGCGGCCGCGGCGAAGCTCTGGCCTGAACTCGCTGAGCGGGAGACGGCGGCTGGCCGCGACGTCGCGTCGCTGACGAAGACGATCGTCGCCGACAGCGGCGACCCCTATGCCGGCCGGCGGCTGTTTCTGGAAGCCTGCGGGCGCTGTCACCGGCTCTTCGGCGAGGGCGGCGAAGTCGGTCCCGATTTGACGAGCGACCCGCGAAACGACCTCAGCCGGCTGCTGGGGTCGATCGTCAAGCCGAGCGCCGAAATCCGCGAGGGCTTCGAGTCATGGGTCGCCGTCACGAGCGAAGGTCGCGTCATTTCGGGACTGCTGATCGACCAGGACGAACATGTCGTCGTGCTTCGCGAGAACGACGGGCGGGCCGTGCTGCTCCGCCGCGACGAGTTGGAAGACCTCGTCCGCCAACCGCAATCGCTGATGCCTGACCGGCTGCTCGACCGGATGACCGACCAGGAAGTTCGCGATTTGGTCGCGTACCTGCGGAGTTCGCAACCGCTCAATGATGCGAGATGACGCATCTTCGACACGGTTGCGCCGTCGAACGCGAGTTGAACCAAGAACGTCTTTCAAGCGAGTTAGATCTTCCTTCGGCTTGCCGGGACGCGGGTCGCGCAGCCAGATTTCGACCACGGTCTGAGCAGCGGCTTCCGTAATCCGCACTTCGAGAATGCGACCGCGTCGCTCAAGAAACAACGTCTGCTGCGATCGGTAGAACGAATCACCCAAGTCGTCGATTCCCGACGAGTGCGCAAGCGTCCAGCCCAACTTCGGCAATTCTCTTCGGTACAGTTCGGCGGTCTGCGAGAGCGCGTCGCTGCTGATGTACTGCATCGCGAGATCGGGTTTGTCATTGAATCGGACGATGTCGATCTCCCGCTTGCCCTTGCTGCCCGCATAATAGGGATCGGGCAACGGCAGGATTCGTGACTCTCGCTGCAACCAGGCCCAGTTCATCGCCGGCGGAGCCAGCAAAGCGGCCGTCGTCAGAATCGACCAGATCATTCCCGACGCGAGCCTCCGCAACCGACGAGGCGACGTCGCTCGCAGGATTCCGATTACCAGCGCGACGAGCAACAACGCGATCGCCAGCGGAGCGAGATACCGCTCATGATGCGGCAACCAGCCGCCGTAGACGTAAGCCGTCCCCGTCAGGAAGGCCAGGCCCATGCCGATCGCGTTTCCCCAGCGCTGCAAAGTCGCCGTCATTCGTCGCATTCGCGAGTCCTCCCGAAGGAACGACGCTGCCGGGGCAACTCGCCGCGCAGTTTTTCCTGCCGTTGCGTTCTCGTCCTGACGCAAGGCCGGGCATCCCCGTTCGGTGGCGTCGCATCATCCGGCTGTGATACAACAAAGCGTCCCGCCACATCGTCAAACCAACACCTGTTAGCCGTCGGCCTCGGCCGACGATCGCCCGGCAAGCCGGGCGGCTAACATGATTTCAGCCTTCCCCGTGAGGATTTTCCCGATGACGCTGCGTTCGCTTGCCTTCGGCGTCGTCGCCGTTGTTGCCGCATCGACCTTTGCGGCCGATGAACCGCTGAAGCTGAACCCCGGCGACAAGATCGTCATCCTCGGCAACACGCTCGCCGAGCGGGAAACCTATTTCGGCCACATCGAAACCCGGCTGCACGCCCGCTTCCCCAAGCACAAACTCGTCGTGCGGAACCTCGGCTGGTCGGCCGACGAGATCACGATCCGACTGCGCAGCCTCGACTTCGAGGATCACGGCCACACACTGCTCGACCACGATCCCGACATGATCTTCGCGTTCTTCGGTTTCAACGAGTCGTTCGCCGGCCCGCAAGGCGTCGAGCAATTCAAGGCCGACCTGAAGACGTTCCTCGCCGACCTGAAGCGGCTGCATTATCCGTCCAAGACGTTCGCCGGCGTGGACGGCAAGGGGCCGAAGCCGGGCGAGGAGCCGCCGAAGCCCGAGGAGGAACCGACGATCGTCCTCTTCTCGCCGACCGCCGCCGAGGATCTGGGCGACGAGCACCTCGCCGATGCTGATGCGCTCAACAAGAACATCGCCCTCTACACCGAAGCGATGAAACAGGTCGCGGGCGAAGCGGGAGTGCGGTTCGTCGATCTGTTCGCCTCGTCGAAAGAGTTCTATGCGGCGATCAAGGAGCCGCTGACGATCAACGGCGTCCACCTCAACGAGCTCGGTTACTCGAACCTCGCGTCGGTGATCGATTTCGCTTTGTTCGGCCCGCCGCGCACCAATGCGAGCTACCGTAACAAAGCTCTCCGCGCCGCCGTCAACGAAAAGAACCTCCAGCACTGGTACGACTACCGCGCCGTCAACGGCTATTACATCTACGGCGGTCGCAAAGAGCCGTTCGGCGTCGTCAACTTCCCTGCGGAGTTCGAGAAGCTTCGCAACATGGTCGCCGTCCACGACGAACGCGTCTGGAAAGTCGCCGCGGGCGAAGCGGTTCCCGAGACGATCGACGATTCCGGCACCGGAGAGTTCGTCAAGATCGAGAGTAACGTCGATCGGCCGATCGAGCTGACCACGCCGGAAGAGTCGCTGGCGACGTTCGACGTGGCCGACGGATTCGAGGTCAACATCTTCGCGTCGGAGGAGACGTTCCCCGACCTGCGGAACCCCTGCCAGTTCGCCTTCGACGCGAAGGGGCGATTGTGGGTCTGCACGATGGAGACATACCCGATGTACCTGCCCGGCACGCCGGTGCATGACAAGATCCTCATTCTCGAAGACACCGACCGCGACGGCGTCGCCGACAAGCAGACGATCTTCGCCGACGGGTTGCATCTTCCCGCCGGCATCGAGTTGGGAGATGGCGGAGCCTACGTCGCCCAACAGCCGAATCTGCTGTTCCTCAAAGACACCGACGGCGACGACAAGGCCGACGTTCGCGAGTATGTGCTGCACGGCTTCGACAGCGCCGACAGCCACCACGCGATCAGTGCGTTCACGTGGGGACCGGGCGGCGACCTCTACTTCCAGGAAGGCACGTTTCATCACTCGCAAGTCGAGACGCCCTACGGACCGACGCGGCTCGTCAACGCCGGCATCTTCCGCTACGAACCGCGAAGCGAGAAGCTCGACGTCTTCGTCTCGTACGGCTTCGCCAATCCGTGGGGGCACACGTTCGATCGCTGGGGGCAGAACTTCGTCGCCGACGCCTCGGGCGGGGCGAACTACTTCGGCACCGCCTTCAGCGGCAGCGTCGACTTCCCCCGCAAGCACGCCTCGCTCAAGCAGTTCCTCGAAAAGCAGTGGCGGCCGACCTCGGGCTGCGAGATCGTCTCCAGCCGCAATTTTCCCGACGAGATGCAGGGCGATTACCTGCTCAATAACGTCATCGGCTTTCAGGGAACGTTGCAGTATCGAATGAAAGAGGAAGGCAGCGGCTTTTCGGCATCACCGGTCGAGCCGCTGTTGAAATCGACCGACGTGAACTTCCGCCCGGTCGACCTCGAGTTCGGACCGGACGGCGCGCTGTACTTGTGCGACTGGTACAACCCGTTGGTCGGCCACATGCAGCACAGCGTCCGCGATCCCAAGCGCGACAACTCGCACGGTCGCATCTACCGGGTGCATTACACGAAGAAGCCGCTCGTCGAGCCGGTGAACATCGCCGGGGCGAGCGTGCCGGAGCTGCTGGAGCTTCTCAAGACGTATGAGGACCGCACCCGCTACCGCGTCCGCACGGAGCTGCGCGACCGGCCGACTGATGAAACGATGAAGGCGGTCGACACCTGGGTTGCGAAGCAGGACAATAGCGATTCCGACTACTGGCATCACCTGCTGGAAGCCCTGTGGGTCAAGCAGGGGCACGACGTCGTCGACGAAACTCTGTTGACGAAGGTGCTCAACGGCGAGGAACCGAAAGCTCGCGCCGCGGCGACCCGCGTGCTGGGGTACTGGCGCGATCGGGTGAACGAACCGCTGGCGCTGCTCCGCGAGCGAGTGAACGACGAGCATCCCCGCGTGCGGCTGGAGGCAGTGCGGGCGCTGTCGTTTTTCGACAGCCAGGAGGCGCTCGACGTCGCCGTCGAGTCGCTCGTCCACGAGCAGGACGACTACCTCGAATACACGCTCAACGAAACGATGGCGACGCTCGAAGGCCGCGTGAAGGCAAAAGTGCGGGCGTCGAAGTGACGACGGGATACGAACTCGGTCCCACGCTCCGCGTGGGACCGCA
>JBAQZJ010000106.1:0-3661 GCA_049790855.1 Planctomycetaceae bacterium
GCCCGACGCGCCAGCGAGGGAACTTCCATCGTCCGGTCATCATGCCGTCAGTCGCCGGGCGTCGCCAGTTTCGCCGCCGTGCGAATCGCCTCGATCATTCCCGTCGCGTCGGCGTCGCCTTTCCAGGCGATGTCGAACGCGGTGCCGTGGCTGGGGCTGGTGCGGACGATTGGCAGGCCGAGCGTCACGTTCACCGCCGTGCCGAAGGCGATCAGCTTGAGCGCGATGTGTCCCTGGTCATGGTACATCGCCGCCAGCCCGTCGAACTCGCCGAGAACCGCCCGGCGGATCAGCGTGTCGGCAGGAAAAGGCCCCGCGGTGTCGATGCCGGCCCCTCGAACGGCCTCGACGGCCGGTGCGATGATCCTCTGCTCTTCATCGCCGAAGAGACCGTCTTCGCCGGCGTGCGGATTCAACGCACAAACGCCGACCCGCGGCCGATCGCACCCCAGCCGCCGCAGAAAGCCATCGACGAGTTCGATCGTGGACCGGACCTTCGGCGTCGTCAACAGCGCCGGCACGCTCGCAATCGACGTGTGCAGAGTGACATGAGCGATGCCGAGACCATGCGCGGCCGCCACCATCGGTCCCGGCGGGAGGTACAGCATCATCGCATAGGCGCACACGCCGCACCGCTCGGCGAGAATTTCGGTGTGCCCAGGATACGCCAACCCCGCGGCATGCAGCGCCGCTTTGCTCAACGGTGCCGTCGTGATCGCGTCGATCTCGCCGGCAAGAGCGGCGTCGATCGCAGCGACGAGCCAATCGTGGGCCGCACGACCGGCGACGTCGCTGACCCGGCCGGCCGTCACTGCCGGAAGAGGTGCATCGAGCGGATTCCAGACGCCGATCGCCCCCGGCTCGGAGGCGTGTACGGCATCGGCGAGCGTCGCTCGCTCTTCGATTCGAATTAAACCGCGGATGAGTTTGACCGCGCGCGCGACGACCGTTGCATCGCCGACGATGACCGGACGGCAGATCTCTCGAACGGCATCGTCGGCGACCGCGCGGGCGGCGACTTCCGGGCCGATGCCGGCGACGTCGCCCAGCGTGATCGCCACACAGGGCTTCATCATGGGGTCGCCAGAATTGTCGAGAAGGTCATCGGTGATCGTGGGCGACTGTTTCTCCGGAAACGGTCACGCGGATTATTCCGGCCGGCGGCCTCGACAACAAGGTGTGGCGGTCGCGGCGGTTGTCGTGATCGGTCAGTTCGAGCCGGGAAGTCGGGCCGGGGTCTTGCCTTCGGGTTTTCGGGGTCGATACTGTGGTATTGTCGGGACGGACGGCTCCGTGGCGGCTCGCAATGCGTCCGCAACGCGACTGTGCGGCCCTCGTCATGGGTAAGGACGGCTGACCGGAAGTTGACGGCACCACGGAGCGTCGATGTCGACGAAAACACGATGTGACGTCCTGTCGCGGTCGTGCCTGTTCGGGGCCGTTGCTGCCGGTCTTTTTCTGGCCGGCCAGCTTTCGGCGACGGCGGCCGAGGCCGTCGGATCGCCGCCGACGCTGGCGATGACGCGGTCGGAACCGCTGCCCGAATCGCTGAGAAAAATCGTTCCCGAATCGGTCGAGGAATTGCGGGCGATCGAAAAACGCGTCCGCTCGCTGATCGCGGATCTTCGCGCCGTCACCGTCGGTGTGCGGCGCGGTCCGGCCCAGGGCAGCGGGGTGATCGTCAGCAAGGACGGCTACGTCCTGACGGCGGCGCACGTCTCCGGACCTCCCGGCCGGCCCGTGACTCTGATTCTTAACGACGGGACGACGCTCGATGCCGTCTCGATGGGTTGCGACACTGAACTCGATGCAGGTTTGGTGAAGATCACCGATCGCGGAACCTGGCCGGTCGCCGAAGTCGCCGATCCCCGCGATCTCGAAGTGGGAGACTGGGTGATCGGCACCGGTCACCCGGGCGGCTTCGACGACGACCGTCTGCCGGTGATTCGCCTGGGCCGCATCATCGCCAAAATGAAGTGGATCCTCCACACCGACGTGATTCTCGTCGGCGGCGATTCGGGCGGACCGCTGTTCGATCTCAACGGTCGCGTCGTCGGTATCCACAGTCGCATCGGTCCGGGCGCCGAATTGAACTTTCAAGTCCCGATCAACGCCTTTGCCGAAAACTGGCACTGGATGCTCGCCTCCGAGCAGCGGCCCGTCGAAAGAGGTTCAGGCGGGCCGATGCTCGGCGTCGACGGAGAAGACGTCAGGAACGGCTGCCGAGTGACGCGCGTGACGGCCGAGACGCCTGCCGCCCAGGCCGGGCTGAAATCGGGAGACGTCATCCAGCAGATCGACCGCCGCTTCATCCTCAACCTGGAGGATTTGATCGCTTCAGTCAATCAGTATGACCCGGGCGACGTCGTGACGATCACGTATCGTCGCGACGGCGAAACGCAGTCGGCACGGGTGACGCTCGCCGAACGACCGGCAAGGCGGGAGCGGCGAGACGAGCGCGGACCGGCAGAATAGCGGCACCGTTGATACGATGCAGGATCGACAGGCCGCAGGCGGAGCCTGCGGGGACACCAATCCAGGGACGGGTGATCACGTCAATCGAACTCCGACGGAGAACCTCACCCATGCACAGCGTCGGCTGCTCCGATCGTCTGCGGCGGGTGTCGCGAATCTTCGCGCTGGGCCTGCTGAGCTTACTGACCGTTCCGGCCGCAGCTCAGTCGCTGCCGGAGAGCGTCCTCAAAACCGGTGACCGCCTGCGGGCGGCCTTTCGCCCCGTCGTCGCCGACGCCCGGCATTCCAGCGTCCGCATTCTCGTCGACGGCGAACCGGCGGCACTGGGCGTCATCGTCTCGGAAAGCGGGCATATCCTGACGAAATCCAGCCAGCTTCGCGGCAAAGTCACGGTGCTGTTGCCCGATGAACGCGAGGTCGCGGCGAAGAAGATCAGCAGCGACGGCGAGTCGGATCTCGCGCTGATCAAGGTCGCGGTGTCGACGAAGTTGCGACCGGTGGCATGGGCCGAGGACGAGCCACCGGTCGGCTCGTGGCTCGTCAGCGTCGGGCAAGAGCGGATGCCGGTCGGCGTCGGCGTCGTCAGCGTCACCGGGCGCGAAATCGCTCCGCAACGCGGCGTGCTGGGCATCTATCTCGGCGACGATCCCGACGGGCCGATGGTCGAAGACGTGTTTCCGGGCAGCGGAGCCGACGAAGCCGGCCTGGAACGCGGAGACGTCATCGTCTCGGTCGACGGACGAACGGTGCCGACCCGGCGGGCGCTCCTGGAGCTGCTTTCCGGCTTCCGTCCCGGCGATTCCTTGCCGCTGATCGTCCGCCGCGGCGACGGACAGGAAGAACTGCTCGCGACGCTCGGCAACGAATCGACGACGATGGTCGATCGGCAGGCCCGGCAGAACATGATGGCCGGCCCGCTGTCGGTGCGCAGCGGAGGGTTCGACCTCGCGTTGCAGCACGACACGGTGTTGCGTCCGGAAGACTGCGGCGGACCGGTCGTCGATCTTGCCGGACGAGTCGTCGGCCTAAACATCGCTCGTGCCGGCCGCGTGGAAAGCTACGCCCTGCCGACCGCCGCCATCCGCCCGATTCTCGCCAAACTGATGGCCGACGAGACCTGGACGGCGAAGAAATAGCGGACGGGTCGACCTTTCAGAGCCGCGACCGTCAGGAAGCGTTTCTCGGC
>JBAQZJ010000107.1:0-2385 GCA_049790855.1 Planctomycetaceae bacterium
CGGCGAAACTTGGTTGCAACGAACGTCGAACTACGCGGCTTCGAAGCGGCGGCGCGGGGCGAGGTCGTCGTCGTCGGGTCCGCCGTCGTCGTCCCAGGCGGGAGTGCGGCCGTCGACCTGCGAGCGATACAGCTTGCGGTAGACGGGGCAGGTCTCGTAGACCTGCTGATGCGGCCCGCAGGCGACCAGCCGGCCGTGATCCATCACCGCGATGCGGGTCACGAACTCGAGGAGAGTCTTCGTGACGGCATGCGTGATGAGGAACACGGTGCGGTCGCGGCAGAACTCCTGGAGCGCGCTGTGAATCAGCCGCTCGCTCGTCGCGTCGATCGCACTCGTCGCCTCGTCGAGAATGAAGATCGCCGGGTCGCGAAGGATCGCGCGGGCGAGAGCGACGCGTTGCCGCTGGCCTCCCGAAAGACGCCGGCCCTTCTCGCCGACGCGCGTTTCGAGACCTTCGGAAAGCTCGTCGACGAAGTCGAGGACGCGTGCCCGCCGGGCCGCGGCTTCCACTTCGGCCGGCGTCGCGTCGGACTTGCCGTAGCGGATGTTCTCGTAAATCGTGTCGTCGAACAGCATCGTCTCTTGAGTGACGACGCCGATCTGGCCCCGCAAGTCGCGCAGCGAGACGTCGCGAATGTCGACACCGTCGATCAAAACGGTGCCGTGCGTCGGATCGTAGAACCGCGGCAGCAGGTTGACGAGCGTGCTCTTCCCCGAGCCGTTCTCGCCGACGACGGCGATCACGTCGCCCGCGGCCACCGTCAGGTCGACGTCGTCGAGCACCCGACGAGGATGCGCGACTTCGAGGACGTCGTCTCCGGCGGTCGCGTAATGGAACTCGATCTTGCGGAACTCGATCTTGCGGGAATGCCGCGGCAAGGCGACCGGCTGCGGCACTTCGCGGACGAGCGACTTCCGGTCGATCAGCGCGAAGATGCGATCGGCGGCGGCGGTCGACCGCTTCACTTTGCCATAAACGCTCGACAGCTTCCGCAGCGGGTCGATGATGCCGGCGAGAAAGACGTAAAGCAGCGTGAGCTCGGCGATGTCGAGGTTGCCGCTCGAGAGTTTGACGCCCCAGATGCCGTCGGTGCCCCGCAGCACCAGATACGCTCCCGGCAGCAGCGCCCCGAACGCCGCGAGGATGCCGAACGTCTCGATGACCGGGCTGGTCAGCGCGTCGATCCGCACGATCTTCATCGCCTTGCGGTAGTACTCTTTGTTTTCGGCGTGGAACTTCCGGCGGTGGCGCGGCGCGGCGTCGAAGGCGACGACGACCTTGATGGCGTCAAAGGTCTCTTCGAGCATCTTGTAGATCCGCGACATGCTCTCCATGCTGCGGTGGCTTGCCGCCTTCAGCTTCTTGCCGATGCGGTAGAAGATGACGCCGGCCAGCGGCGCGAACACGAGCGACAGCAGCGTCAGTTGCCACGAGACGAACAGCGCCCCCGTCAGGCAGGCGATCGCCTTGAGCGGCTCGCGGACGACCTTTCCGCCCAACAGCTGCAAGCCGTAGGCGAGCATGTTCATGTCGTTCGTGAACCGGCTCATCAGCTCGGGCGTGCCGTCGAGCGCGACCGTCTGGTAATCGAGGGCGAGCGTCTTGCGGAAGGCGGTCTTGCGAAGGTCCATGATCGTCCGTTCGATCACCGACCCGACCAGCACGTCCTGCACGAAGATGCACAGCCCCTTGATCAGCGTCGCCACCAGCAGCATCGCGAGAATCAGCGCGAGCAGGTCGAACTTGTCGCCCGGCAGCCACGGCAGCACGTACGACTTGACAAGCGACATCACGAACAGCGACCGCCCGGCCATGCTGAGCTTCGCCTGCTGACGCGACTGGTCTTTGTAGAGACCGACCAGTTCCGCCCGCTCGGCGGGATCGGGACTGTCGACGAGGGCCGCGATCCGCGCCTGCGTCTTTCCGAGCTGTTCCGACCGCAGCGCCCGCTCGCCCTCGGCGTCCCGGATCTGCCCGTCGACCCAGTCGGCAAGCGACTGCCCTTCGAGCAGCACCTTCACGACCGGAAACGCGACGCTCAAATTCAGTCCCCACAGGACCGCGACCAGCCCGGCGAACAGAAACGACAGAAAGAGCTTCCGCCGGTGCGGCCAGACGTACGGCAGCACGCGGTTCAGCGAGCCGGTTTCGACCTTCGGGGGGCGGGCCATGTGCGATGGAGAGGACGGAGAGTGCGGCGGAGAGAACTCGCCGGTAGCCGGCGGGCGGGGCGTTGTAGCCCACACCGCCGCGACGGGTCCAGAGCGATCGACCATCGTAGAACGTCGGCGCGCGAAGCGTTTTCGTCAGAGCCGCGACCGTCAGGAAGCGCTTCTGGACATGGGTTTGTCGAACGACGCTTCCTGACGGTCGCGGCTCTG
>JBAQZJ010000108.1:0-6524 GCA_049790855.1 Planctomycetaceae bacterium
GCACCAGCAAGCCCGTCGCATCGGCCCCAAGCGGCGTGACGAGCGTTCCGACATCCGTCAACGAGCGGGGTGCTCCGTATCCGGCGGCGTCGCGGTCGAGCGCCTCGCTGAGGAAGGCATCGTCAACCGGTTCGGCCGGCGGACGCCCCCAAGTGCCGGCGTTCGTCCAGTCGGGCGATCGCTGTCGAACAGCCGCCCACTGGGCGGCGAATTCGGTTGCGATCTCGGCAAGCGCATTCGACAGAAACGACTGTCGGTCCTGTGCTTGCGACGCAAGTCGAACGACACGATCGGCAAGATTCACGGTCCCGCCGACCGGCTCACCCAGCGGAAAGGCCTCGTTCCAGCTGAGCCAGCCCGCCTGCTGATTCGACTTCATCCTGCGACCTCCGGATCACTTTTTCGGCTGCCTTGCCATCATCTGGAACACCGCGCGTCCACTTCACGCGACAGGCCGACGGCGAGCTGAGTCGGAATGATACCACAATCGCCGAAAGCGAGGGAACACAAGGTGTCGAATCGTTCGGCCAGGCGATATGCTGGCATGACGTGTAGAGTCGAAACGACCGCGAACCAGCGATCCGACACCGATGATCTCGATTCTTGTCACCCTGACGGTGCGAAATCAGTCTGACATCGAGGCGGTGCGTGATCTGTTGAGCGAGCATGGCCGCCGGTCGCGGCAGGAACCCGGCTGCCAGCGATTCGAGGTCTATCAGTCGGATCTCGACCCGCATGCCTTTTTTCTGCTGGAAGCGTGGGAATCGCAGGCGTCGCTCGACGCCCATCGGGAAGCCGAGGCGTTTTTGACGATCTATGGTCCGCAGGTTTTGCCGCTCGTCGACCGGGCCGCGCACCCGGTGACGCCGATCCTCGCGTGATCGAACATCAGAAGTATTCGATTCCGTTGCTGAGGAACCTCTGATGAAGATCGGCCTGTATGGTGGAACGTTCGACCCGGTGCATTACGGTCACCTGTTGCTCGCCGAACGGTGTCGCGAGGCGCTGGGGCTGGACGAAGTCCGGTTCGTGCCGGCCGGCGATCCGCCTCATAAAGATCGAAACGATCTGACGCCCGGCACGGCGCGGGCCGAGATGCTCGAGTTCGCGACCGCGGGCCATCCGCAACTGACGGTCGATCGGCGGGAGTTACAGCGGCCCGGACCGCACTACACGTTCGAGACGCTCGGCGAGGTGCGCCGCGACTTGCCCGACGCCGAACTGTTCTTCCTGATGGGAGCCGACAGCCTCGCCGACCTGCCGCGATGGCGCGAACCGGGACGTATCGCCCAACTGGCGACGATCGTCGCCGTCAATCGCGGCGACCGTCCCCTGCCCGAGCGGTCGTCGCTCGAATCGACGCTTGGCGAGGCGATCGCGTCGCGGGTCGTGTTCGTGACCATGCCGGGCATCGATCTCTCGTCGACGGAACTTCGCGAACGAGCCGCGGCGGGAAAGAGCCTGCGCTACACGATGCCAGCTGCCGTCGAGGCGTACATCCGCGATAAGATGTTGTATCGGGCGAAGTGATAGGCGGCAGCAGAGGCGAGCGGCGGGCGTCAGCCCGCCGGTGCGTCCGAACGCCTCTCGTCGCTCCGGTCGCCGTTCAGCAAGCTGTGGCGAGGTCTCACGACCACGCCGCAACTGAGTGTTTTGCAGGCGTTGTCTTGAGGAACGTACCGGCAGGCTGACGCCAGCCGCTCGCCGTCGCATATCATGACCGGCGAATATCACCGTCACATCGAAGTCCTTTCTTATCATGACCACGTCCACGCAGCCGTCCGAGCAGTTCACGTTTCAGGCCGAAATCAGCCGGTTGTTGCACCTGCTGTCGCACTCGCTCTACCAGAACCGCGAGATCGCGCTGCGAGAGCTGGTGTCGAATGCTTCCGACGCCCTCGATAAGTTTCGCCATCTGATGTTGACGGCGGGAACCGAGAAAGACGAAGCGGAGCTGGCGATTTCGATTACGCCCGACGAAGAGGCGAAGGTGCTGGACATCGCCGACAACGGCGTCGGCATGACCCGCCAGGAACTGATCGACAATCTCGGCACGATCGCCCACAGCGGGTCGCTCGATTACCTGTCGAAGCTGAGCGGCGACCAGAAGGCCGACCTGTCGCTCATCGGGCAGTTCGGCGTCGGGTTTTACTCGGCGTTCATGCTCGCCGAGAAGGTCGTCGTCCTGTCGCACAGCCATTCGGAAGAGGCTGCCTGGCGCTGGGAGTCCGACGGCACCGGCAACTACAGCGTCGAGCCGGCCGGATTCGAAATGCCGCGAGGCACGAAGATCCGCTTGCATCTGCGCGACGACGTCGTCGAGTTTCTGCGTCCGGAACGATTGCGGCACGTGCTGACGAAGTACAGCACGTTCGTCCCGCATCCGATCTACATTCAGAGCGAACGCATCAACGAGCAGCGGCCGATCTGGGTCGAGCCGAAAGCCCAGGTCACCGACGAGCAGTACGAAAAGTTCTATCAGTACCTGTCGCATCACTTCGACGAAAAGCCGCTCTGGCACCTGCACCTGTCGGCCGACAGCCCGTTTCAGTTTCATTCGGTGCTGTATTGCCCGCCGACGAACGTCGAACTGCTCGGCTTCGGCAAGGCCGAGCACGGGCTGCACCTGTGCGCGAAGCGGGTACTCGTCCAGAACGATTGCCGGCAGTTGCTGCCGGAGTATCTGCGGTTCCTGCACGGCCTCGTCGATTCGGCCGATCTGCCGTTGAACGTCTCGCGCGAGGCGCTGCAGGACAACACGGTGTTCCGCAAGATCCGCAAGGTGCTGACGAAGCGGGTGCTCGACCATCTCGGCAAGATCGCCGAAGACGATGCGGCGAAGTACCGGGCGTTCATCGAACAGTTCGGCCCGACGCTGCGGGAAGGCCTCGCCACCGACTTCGAGCACCGCGACAAGGTCGCATCGCTGCTGCGGTTCCGCAGCTCGCACGACGAGGGAAGCAAGCTCGTGTCGCTTGACGAGTATCTGTCGCGGGCCGGCGAGACTCGCGATCAGATTCTGTACGCCGCCGGTCCGGAACTGGGTACGCTTCGCCGCAGTCCGAACCTCGAAGCGTTCCGCACGCGGGGAATCGAGGTGCTGTTTCTGACCGATCCGATCGACGAGATCGCACTCTCGACGCTCGGCCGGTATCAGGGCAAGGAGATCGTAAGCGTCGATTCGGCCGAGGCGAAATTGCCGGCGGCGAAGAAAGCCGACGGCGACGAACCGGAACAGGAAACGCCCGTCAAGGAACCGCCGTCGGGATTCGAAACCGTTCTGATGTTGTTCCGAGAGGCCTTGGCGAACGAGGTCGCCGACGTGACGAAAAGCGACCGGCTCGCCGACAGCCCCGTCTGTCTTGTCAGCCCTGAAGGATCGGCCGGCTACAGTGCGTCGCTTCAGAAGGTGCTGAGCATGACGAACGCCGGCTTCGAGGTTCCCAAGCGAATCCTCGAGGTGAATCCCGGCAACGCCCTCGTCGGCCGGCTCGCCGAGCTTTCGGCGAACGAACAGAACCACGCCTTCGTCCGCGACTGCGCCCGCCAGTTCTACACGAACGCCCTGCTGCTGAGCGGCCTGACGCCCGATCCGCAGGATCTCGTCAACCGCACGCAGAACTTCATGGAAGAAATCGCCGGCAAGCGGACGAGCGTGATTCTGTGAGGCGACTGAGGTGGCTGGGGACGACGCGCGTTGATCGTGATCGCGCATCAGGCGTGATCGCGTCGCCCCTGGCCGGTTGACGTTCGACTGGGGGCGGGCCGTCGGAAGTTCATTCCGTCTTCCGCACCGAACGCGGCCCGTCCCCAGCCACCCCCTTGTCCGATTCGCTGTCCTCGTCCACCGGTTTCCTTTCCGATCGTCGCGGGGTCGCCTATGCTGGGACGCTCACACTTCGACCGGACGGAGCCACGTCCCGCGGCATGTTCACCTTCGCCTTTCGCAACCTGCTGACGCGGCCGGTCCGGTCGCTTTTGTCGCTGCTGGGGTTGACCGTGGCGATCGCCGGGATGGTCGGACTGTTCAGCGTCGCCGAAGGACTCGATGCCGCGGTCAGCGATGCGTTCGGCGATATGGACGGTCTGAACATCCTGCAGCCGGGCGCCCCGATTCCGCTCTTCTCGACGTTGCCGGCAAGCTGGGAAGAGGAGATCGCCGCCGTGCCCGGCGTGCAAGTCGTCAGTTCCGAAGTCTGGCAGCGCGTCAACGTGCTGAACGGCAAGCTGATCATCAGTCCGCCGCGGTTTCTGTGCGGCGTCGATCTCGCCACGCGCGGCAATCTCGAATACGACGTCTACGCCGAGTCGATGGTCACGGGCCGCTTCCTGACCAGCGAAGACGCCGGCTCGTCGAACGCGATCATCAGCCAGTCGATCGCCGACGAGTTTGCGATCCGGGTCGGCGACACGATCACCGTCAACGCCGCCGATGCGACGGTCGTCGGCATCTACGAGACCGGCTCGATCCTGCTCGACGTCGCGATCTTCATGGACGCCGGCTTCGTGCGAACCGTGACCCGCTTCGATCCGGAGTCGGTCTCCGATTATTACGTCGAAGCCGAACGCGGCGTCGACCCGGACGCCTTGGCTACCGCCATCGAAGAGCAGTTCGCCGGCCGCGAAGCGAGTCCCTGGCGCCCGCCGTCGCTCGGCGACGGCACGACGGGCGGCGAAGCCACGCTGGAAGCCCTGTTCGATGCGATCGACCGCGCGCTCAAATCGGCAGGCGGCGAAACGAACGACGAACAGGCGAGCGAGGGGCGTCCGCCCCCCGAGGGCGCTCCCGAGGACGCGGACAGCTCGCCCGGCGAATCCGTCGGCGAGGGACCGTTCGTCGCCAGTCCCGGTTCGGCGGTGGAAGTGCGGACGGCGTCCGATTGGGCCTCGCAGGTCGAGAACCTCTCGGCCGACCTCGACCTGATCCTGACGATCCTCACCAGCATCGGCGTGCTGATCGCCTTATTGAGCATCATTAATACGATGCTGATGAGCGTCACTGAGCGGATCATCGACTTCGGCATCCTCAAGGCGAACGGCTGGTCGAAAGGCGACGTGCTGCGACTGATCACCTTCGAGAGTGGTCTGCTCGGCCTGTCGGGCGGCGTGCTCGGCGCGGCGATCGGCTGGGCCGGCACGCTGATTCTGAACGCGTCGTTTCCCGAACGCTTGCACCTGTACGCCAGCCCGCCGCTGCTGGCCTTCGCGGTCGCTTTCAGCACCATCCTCGGCGTCGCCGCCGGCCTCTACCCCGCCTTCTGGGCCATGCGGATGATGCCGATGGACGCGATCCGCCGGGGATGAACGATCTACAAGACAGAAAACAGCCTCACGCAAAGTCGCCAAGGCGCAAAGGAAAAGAAGTTGAACCGCGGAGGGCGCAGAGATTACAGAGGGACAGGGAATCCCTGGATTCTCCCTGCGCGCTTCTGTGATCTCTGCACCCTCCGCGGTGAATCCTGAATTCTTGGCGCCTTGGCGTCTTTGCGTGAGGCTTATTCAAATCTTTCGTGTCTTCCACGGTTTCTAAACATCCATGATCGAGCTGAGAGACGTCACCAAGGTCCACCATCGTGGCGAGACGGAGATCCACGCGCTGCGCGGGGCGACGGGATCGATTGCCGGCGGGACGTTCACGTTTCTGCTCGGCCCGAGCGGCAGCGGGAAGAGCACGCTGCTGCATCTGATCGGGGCGCTCGATGAACCGACGAGCGGCGAGATCGTCGTCGCGGGGCGGAAGCTCGGCGACCTCTCGACCGGCGATCGCGACGAATACCGCCGCAGCGACGTCGGCTTCATCTTTCAGAACTTCAACCTGCTCAAGAATCTCGACGCCGTCGAGAACGTGCTCGTCCCGTTCCTGCCGAAAGGCGTCGCCCCCGAACTGCGGGCACGCGCCGTCGAACTGCTCGAACGGGTCGGCCTCGGGAATCGACTCGACCATCGGCCGAACCACCTCTCCGGCGGCGAACAGCAGCGGGTCGCGATCGCCCGGGCGCTGCTCAAACGTCCGAAACTGATTCTCGCCGACGAGCCGACCGGCGAACTCGACACCGCGACCAGCGCCGAGATCTACCGCTACCTCCGCGAACTCCACGCCGAGGAAAAAACGACCGTCGTCATCGTGACCCACGAACACGACTACATCACGCCGAGCGACGTCGTGATGCGAATGCGGGATGGGAAGTTTGTGGACGAGGCCGAGTGACGACGGCGATCTACTAGAGTGCCACTGGCGTCTCGCCAGTGCATCGCGACTCGACGTTCTGCCCGGCTATTGCATGGGTGTCATCGACGGCAACAAGCTGTTCGCGTTGATTATTCAGCAATGGTCATGCACAAACACGTTCGGCACTGGCGAGACGCCAGTGGCACCCACCGGGTACGTGTGGTGAGTGCCGCCTACAGCGGTTTCCAGAAAGAGTGGCGGCGCTAGAGTTGTTGGAGTGTGGGAACGGAGTTTCTGAGCGGAGGGATGGAGATGGCGTTGCCGATGGAGTTGCGTGAGCGGGTGCTCAAGGCCT
>JBAQZJ010000109.1:0-35799 GCA_049790855.1 Planctomycetaceae bacterium
GCCGGGGAGCCCGATGTCGTTTAACGAGGCCGAAACGGCATCGACCGACGCCGTCGTTGACCGACCGCGACCGGCCAGCGGCGTTGCGCGATTCTACTGCCGTCGAATGCGATAGAGATGCGTATCCGTCCGCAGGAAGATCGACGCGTCGGCGATGGCATACGAGGCCAGCGTTCGACCGGGGAGACTGTTCCTCGCCACTTCATCGAACGTCTTTCCTGGGCGGACGACGATCGTGCCCCCGTCTTCGTTCTGAAAGTAGATCAAACCGCCGGCGTGGACGGGCGAGGCCGAATAGTTGCTCCCCAACCGTTCGACCCAATGCACCTCGCCCGTTCGGGCGTCGGCACACGTGCCCACGCCCCGGTCGCTGACGAAGTAAATCTCATCGCCGACCAGCACGGGCGAAGGCGTATGCGGGGCGGCTTTGTCGGTGCTCCAAGCGATCTCCGGCGCAGCCCCCGGACGCAGAGCGCAGAACGTCGCCTCGTCATATCCGGTCGAGAAGTAGATCAGTCCATGCCCGAACACAGGCTTGGCGATCAAAGAATAGCCCTCGTGGTCGAAGCGCCAGATTTCCGATCCGTCGGCAGGATCGTAGGCGACGACGTATTCGGCCGCAGGACTGACGATTTGCGTCCTCCCATCGACCTCGATCGCGAGCGGCGTGCCGAACGAGAATCCTTTCCTGCCGGCCAACGGCGGACGTTCGGTCTTCCAGCGGATTTTCCCTGTCTTCGTATCCAGCGTTGCGACGAACTGGACGTCGCTGCCGTCGCAATTGATGAAGAGCAGGTCGCCCAGAAGAATCGGCGAGTTTCCGCTGCCGTGCGTGGGGCGATACCGCAGTTCGCGATTCTTCCAGACGACGTCACCGCCGAGTGTCAGGCAGGCGGTTCCCTGCGTTCCGAAATGGACGAAGAGATGGCGGCCGTCGGTCAGAGGAGTCGGACTGGCGTGTGAGTTCTTGCCGTGAATCTTCTGCGTGTCGGCGAGCAGTTGCTCGAAAACGACCGTCGACCAGATCGTCTTGCCGTCGACCGCATCGAGGCAGAGAGTGGTCAATTGCCGATCGCGGGGTTGATCGGAATCCGTCGGCACGGCGGCCGTCAGATAGATGCGATTCTCCCAATAGATCGGCGATGACCATCCTTCGCCGGGCACTTCCACTTTCCAAGCGATGTTCTTCTCCGGTCCCCACTCGACGGGCAGGTTCGGCTCGTCGGAATGTCCCTGGCCGGTCGGCCCGCGAAACTGAGGCCAATTGCCGGCGTCGGCCGAAGCCGGCACCAGCAATACGGCGACAGCCGGTGCAGCTAGTAAATTGAACAGGATGGACGCACATCGCTGGGAATGCATGGTCGTGCGATGCCGGCGTTGCCAAAGGGGAGGAATGCGGGCCGGCCGTCACGCCGGATCTTCGATCGCGAGGATTTCGAGCCGGAGCCGGCCGGTCGGAATCTCGACCTCGGTGGTGTCGCCGACCTTCTTGCCCATCAGGCCGTTGGCGATCGGGCTGTTGGTGAGGATTTTCATCGGTTCGGCGGAGTAATCCTCCTCGCCGGGGCCGACAAGCTCGTAGCGCTCCTCACCGTCGTCGGACAGGTCTTTCACGGTGACGATGGAACCGAACGTCACCTGGCCTTTGGGCATTTCGGCGCGGTCGACGATGTAACAGTTCGCCAGGCGCGATTTGAGCTGGTTGATCTTCGCCTGCAGCATGCCCTGCGTTTCACGCTGGCCGTGGTATTCGGCATTCTCGCTGAGATCCCCTTCCGCACGGGCGTTCTTGATCGCCTCGCGGACCTTGGGCATCTCCACCTCTTCGAGGATTCTCGCCTCTTCGCGAAGTTTCTCGTAGCCTTCGCGCGAGATCGGCTGACGTTCCATGGATTCACCTTTCCGCTGCCATCCGGCCGGCGGCTCGGCTCGACGATCGAGTTCAAACAGGGCGAAAAGAAACACGGGCCACCGACCGGGGCTTGATGCCCCGAGCCGGTGCCCGCGTGGTCGTGTATGTGTCGCGCCGATTATACCCGTACACGGTGACGCGATGCTACGGGGACGACGGGAATCACCCGTCGATCACTCGACCGTGTTCCAGCGGCCCTCCTTCGCGCTGTCGAGCACGGCGTCGCAGACTTTCTGGGTCTCGAGGGCGTCGCGGAACGTCGGCCCGGCTGGTTTGCCGTCGGCCAGCCCCTGCAGGAAGTCGGCGACCTGATGAATGAAACTGCTTTCGTAGCCGATCGCCAGGCCGGGCACCCACCAGTTCTTCATGTAAGGCTGGTCACCGTCGGTGACGTGGATGCTTCGCCAACCGCGGACCCGGCCCTCGTCGCGGTAATCGAAATACGACAGTCGATGCAGATCGTGCAGATCCCAGCGGATGCTGGCGTTCTCGCCGTTGATCTCGAGCGTGTAGAGCGCCTTGTGACCGCGGGCGTAGCGGGTCGACTCGAACAGGCCGAGCGAACCATTGTCGAAGTGGCAGAGGAAGGCACAGGCGTCGTCGATGCCGACTTTCTCGACTTTTCCGGTGAGATTGTGCTTCCGCTCTTTGATGAACGTCTCGGTCATCGCGCAGACGTCGCGAACGCCGCCGTTGAGCCACAGCGCCGTGTCGATGCAATGCGCGAGAAGGTCGCCCGTCACGCCGCTGCCGGCGGCCGCGGCGTCAAGCCGCCAGAGCGCCGCTCCGCCCTGCGGCAGGTCGGCCGAGATCGTCCAGTCCTGCAGGAAGTTGGCGCGATAATGGAAGATGCGGCCCAGTCGCCCCTCGTCGATGAGCTGCTTCGCGAGCGTCACCGCGGGGATGCGGCGATAGTTGTACCAGACGATGTTCGCGACGCCCGCCTTCTCGACGGCGGCGACCATCTCTTCGCCTTCGGCGGTGTTCATCGCGAGCGGCTTCTCGCACAAGATCGCCTTGCCGGCCTCGGCGGCGGCGATGGCGATCTCTTTGTGCAGGTTGTTCGGCGTGCAGACGTCGACGGCGTCGATGTCCGACCGCTGAAGCAGTTTCCGCCAGTCCGTCTCGACCGATTCGTAGCCCCACCTCGCGGCGAACTCGTTCGCCTTCGCTTCGTCGCGGGCACAAACGGCTTTCAGGACCGGCCGGTAGTCGAGGTCGAAGAAATGGTTGACCTGCGAATACGCATTCGAATGGGCACGGCCCATGAACCCGTAACCGATCATGCCGATGTTGAGGGGGCGAGGCATTGGCTCTCTCCGAAGGCTCGTGCTCAAGGTGATGAAGCGTCATCGCTCATGGCCGCCAGACAGCCTCTACGGCCGCCAGACAGCGAATACCGTCGCGATCCGATCTTCCTCAGAAACGTCAAAGTAAACCGCCAAAGCGAAACGAAGAAGAAACGGGTCGATCCGGAACGGCTCTCGCCGGACCCGTCGGCCGATGTGCCCAGCAGCCGGTCGATACCGTCGGCCGCCGTCGTGATGGACGATCGATCCTCCGCGTTGATCCATAGCTCCGCGAGTTTCCGCTTCGCGGCCGGTTTCCAAACGACGGTGAACCTCATTCCCGGCCGAGCTCCTTCCAGATCTCGCCGAGCGTTTGGCCTCCCGGTTCGGCACGCATGGCGGCAAGCTCGGCGGGAGAATACGGACATCGGTCCTCCGGCCGGGGGACGGGAACCGACCGAGCGGGAACGACGAAGCCGAGCGGCCGGCCGTTCTCGTCGAGCAATTCCGCGGGTTCCTCAAGCCCTCCGAGTCGATCGCGGAGGTTCTTGTCTGCGGTGATCCGGACCATCGGTTTTTCCTCGCTATCAGTTCCACCCGTGCGCCTCGCGCACGGCCATCATCGCCCCCAGAATCTTATTCCACGTCTCCTGTTTCTGCATCACGCTGTTCGGGAACATGCAGCCGTCCCAGCAGATGTGCTCGAAGCGGGTCATCGGCTGACCGTTCTCGTCGCGGAGCCAGTAACCGGCGCGTTTGACGACGTCGAGCTTGCCGTTCGGGTCGTCGGGCAGGCAGTGACGGCCGGTCTTGTCGTGACTGCCGCTACCGAAGACCGTGCCGTCGTTCTGGGCGACGTGGAAGTCGATCGTCCAGGGTCGCAGGGCGTCGGTCATCGTTTTGTAAGCGGCGTCGAAGGCGGCTTCGTCCTTGAAGTCGAACCCGTCGGGCAGCAGCGCCGCTTCCGGGGCGTTGTAGCCCATCAGGTAGAGCAGGGTGTGGGCCATGTCGGCCTGAAAGCCGAGCACCTCGGGCCGGCCGACCATCTCCAGCAGTTCCAGCATCGCCTTCCAGCTGTGCATGCCGCCCCAGCAGATTTCCCCCTCGGCGGCGAGCCGCTCGCCGTGGTCGGCGGCGATATCGGCCGCCTGACGGAAGGTCTCGGCGATCCGCTTTTGGTTGCCTGCTGGATCGTTCGCCCAATCGCCCGGCCCGGAGGCGCTGTCGATCCGGACGACCCCGTAGGGCCGGATGTCGATTTCACGCAGTTTCGCTGCGATGCGGCAGCCCTTGCGAACCTGCTCCAGAAACTTCGAGCGGCCTTCGCCTTCATCCATCGCCGAGCCGCCGCCTGTCGGCGGCCAGACCGGCGCGACGACCGAGCCGACAACGAGGTTGCGGCTGCGGACCTTGTCGGCGAGCCGTTTCAGGTCGTCGTCGGTCGCGTCGATGCCGACGTGCGGGTCGAAAAGGAACAGGTCGATCCCGTCGAACTTCTGGCCTTCGTGCTCGGCCGCTGCCGTGTAGTCGAGCATCGTGTCGAGATCGATCGGCGGATTGTCGGTTCCCGGCTCCTTCCCGACGATGCCCGGCCAGGCGGCGTTGTGAAGCTTGGGGTGGGCATGGAGGTGATTCGTCATCGTTATTCCTCGAGAAGGGCTTGCCTGACGAGCAACTTTCATCGCCGTTTATGATCGCCCACGTTCGGCGCATCTGGCTGGGCGTTCGGGCCGAAGTAACGCAAGCCGACGAGCGGCTCGCTGCCGGTGTTTTCGACGACGACGCCTTCGCGTGCCGCTTTGGCACAAACGAAGACCTCGTCTTCGGTCATCGCGCCGAAGCGGATCATCGCGGGTGTCTGAAGCCGGAGATTACCGATGCGTCCCTCGCCCTGAACCGTGATCCAGCCATAGGCGCCGCCGTCGGTGATCGTGCATTTGGCGCCCGGATCGACGGTGAGCTCCTTCGCGGTGAAGACCTGCTCGCCGGCGACCTTGCCGTAGACGATCCAGCGATCGACATAGCCTTCCGAAGCCGTGTCGGCGACGGGAATCGGCTCGAGGTAGTGATTGTCCATGAAGTGCGTGTCGACGTTCTGTTCCCAGTCGAGCGCATCGACGAGGTGCTGCAAGTCGTCGTGCTTGTCTTGCGGGAAATCCTTCGTCAGCAGCTTCCGAGGAACGGCACGCCCCTCGACCATGCTCTGATACATGCCGAAGACGTCGCTGCCCCATTGCGGCTCGTACGTCACGAGGCTGCCCGGTGCATGGAGGACGCAAGGCGGAACCAGCCATCCGGTTCCCGGCTTGAGTCGATACGCCTTGGATAGGTCGAGAATCCCGTTGTCGCCGTCGTTCCAGCGTTTGAGACAGCGAATCACATCCTCTTTCGTGGTCCCCGGCTCCAGGCCCATGAACGTGTAAGGAAAATTGTTCCCGATCGCGTTCATCTGCGGTGGGAAGTAGTACGACTCCGGCTTTCCCTCCTGACCGACGAGCTTCGCCTGCTCGGCGTTCTGATGCATGTGGTGCGGAATCGGCCCCATGTTGTCGAAGAACTTCGAGTAGACCGGCCATTTCTTGTATTTCGACCAGATCTCCTCGCCGATCAGTTCGTCTTTCAGCTCCTCGACCGCCTCGCGAAGTGTGAACCGTTGTTTGCCGAAGACGGCATAGCTCAGCCCCTCGTCGGGCGAGGCGCCTTCGTTCGCTGCAACCGTCGTCGAGGCGAACCAGCGCTCGTCGATGCCGCCGCGATGCGTGCCCAACGCGTAGTAGTCGGCCGGGTGAAGTTTGAGCCTTCTGCCGGGTTGAAGGAAGGACCGCGGCACCCAGGTCGGGGCGAGTCGCAGAACGCCTCCCCCTTCGGTCAATGCGTCGATGGCCAGGCGTGCGATGTTCGGCATGTGCGGCTCCTCGGCGGAGTCTGTCGTGGGTGCGTCGGATAGAGACGACGATCGCCGTCGGAACGGCGGCTCGCCGCGCGTCGTTTCGCCGCGTGAATGCGGCGAGCGTATTGTGCGCAGTCGGCCCGACGATGCAAAGCATGCGGAAGTGTTTGTACGTTTCGCCAGGATCAGCCGGGCCGAGGCGCGAGAATTGCGCCGTGCTTGTCGCACTCGAGACCGCTCGTACAATGCCACGTCGACTGCAAATCCTGTGCGAACGGAGCCGATCGTGGCGAAGGTGAACGTCGCCATTTATGGGGCGACTGGTTATACGGCCCTCGAGTTGATTCGCATCCTCCTGCGGCATCCGCATGCGAGAATCACGGCGGTCACCAGCCGTCAGGATGCCGGAAAATCTGTCGAGGCGGTTCATCAGAGCCTGACCGGACGGCTGGATCTGATGTTCGAAGACCTGCCCGCGGCGGACCTTGCCTCGCGCGCCGACATCGTATTCTGCTGCGTTCCGCACGGGGCCAGCATGGCCGCCGTGCCGGAACTACTTGCCGCTGGCGTGAAGGTCATCGACCTGAGTGCCGACTACCGGCTGTCGGACCCTGGTGTATATGAGCAATGGTACGGACTGGTACACACCGACCCGACTCGACTCGGGGAGACCGTCTACGGTTTGCCGGAGTTGTTCGCCGATCGCATTCCGGGCCAGGATCTCATCGCTAATCCCGGCTGTTACACGAGCACGTCGATTCTTGCGCTCGCACCATTGATCGCCAACGGCCTCATCGAGCCGACAGGCATCGTCATCGACGCCAAGAGTGGTGTCAGCGGTGCGGGGCGGTCACTCAAGCTGGGAACGCTCTATGCGGAATGCAACGAGAGCTTCTCGGCGTATGCCGTCGGCAAGCATCGTCACCAGCCCGAGATCGAACAGATCCTTTCGCAGTCGACCGACCGGACGGTTGACGTCCTCTTCACTCCGCACCTGGTCCCGATGGATCGCGGGATTTTCGCTTCCATTTACGCGACCCCCGCCGGCGACGTTTCCCAATCGGACCTGCTGGCGGCGATTCGACAGTTCTACGCCGGCAAGCCGTTCGTGCGGGTTGTTGATCACCTGCCGGCGACCAAAGACGTCACCTTTACGAATTTCTGCGACGTGACGGCGCGCGTCGTGAAGGGCAGGGTGCTGTTGTTTGCGGTGCTCGACAACCTCATCAAGGGCGCCGCCGGTGTTGCTGTTCAGAACTTCAATCTATTGTGCGGATTCGAGGAAACGACGGCGCTTCTCTAGCGCCATGTCTCTCAAATCCGTCTGTTCCGCGAGCGATTTTCGCTTGCCGAATCGCCGCTTTGCCAGGAACTTCATCCAGTGGCGGCACGAATCCGGCCCAGAAATGGCAGGCCTGCGAAAACTCGCGTAGCATACCGCTCCACCGACTCGACGAGGACATGTCGGCCAATGACTGGCCCTTTTTCACTGCCGCTCGGCTTTCGCGCCGCTGGAATTCATTGCGGAATCAAATCCGATCTGCAGAAGCTCGATTTGTCGCTGTTTGCGTCCGACCGGCCTGCTGCGGCAGCGGGCGTGTTCACGCAGAATCGCGTGTGCGGAGCGCCCGTGGTCGTCAGCCGCGAGCGGGTACCCACCGAGACGGCGCGAGCCGTGCTGATCAATTCCGGCAATGCGAACGCCTGTACCGGCCAACAGGGTCTCGACGACGCCAGAGCCTCGACGAGCGCCGTGGCATCGCTGCTTGGATGTCGTGCCGAAGACGTGCTTGTCTGCTCGACGGGAGTGATCGGTCGGCCGCTGCCGATGCAGAAACTCTCCGCCGGCCTTCCGTGCGTCGTCGAGGAACTTGCCGCGACGGACGAGGCGTTTGGTGCCGCCGCCCGTGGCATGATGACGACTGATACGGTCTCGAAACAGGCCATGCGTCGAATCGAGATCGACGGCACGACGGTGACGTTCGCGGCGGCTGCAAAAGGCGCCGCCATGATCGCGCCGAACATGGCGACGATGCTGGCAGTCGTGATGACGGATGCCGCGCTGTCGGCGGAACAGGCGAGCGAGATCCTTCGATCGGCCGTCGATCGATCGTTCAACCGCATCAGTATCGACGGCCACACGAGCACGAGTGACACCGTCCTGTTGCTCGCGAACGGCGCTGCGGGCGTCCCGTCGACCGGTCGAGTGGCGATCGATCTCGTTCGCGTCGCGGTTGACGAAGTCTGCGCCGAACTTGCGGAAGGCATCGTGCGAGATGCCGAGGGAGCTACGCATTTCATCTCGGTCGACGTGCAGGGAATGCCGTCGGAGGAAGACGCGGTTCGGGTCGCTCGCACCGTCGCGGACAGCCCGCTCGTGAAGACGGCGATCGCGGGAGCCGATCCGAATTGGGGCCGAATCGTGTCCGCCGCCGGATATGCGGGGTTTTCCTTTGAGGAACGCGACCTGAGCCTCACTATTAACGGCACGCCCGTCTATCGCGACGGATCGCCGCTGAACTTCGAGGCCGCCGCCGTTTCGAAGTCGATTCGCGACCGGCGCGACACGTCGCTCGTGTTGACGTTCTCGCTCGGCGATGCCGCGGCCCGTATCCTCACCAGCGATCTGACGGCAGAATATGTGCGGCTGAACGCCGACTACACGACGTAGGGCGTTCTCTGCTCACTGGCGGTCACAGCAGGCATACGATGGCTGACGGCCAATCAACGAGAATGGCGACGAACTCGCCCCGAACGGAGTCACGCTTGGCAACCACGACGCGTCCGGCCGATTTCGCGGCCAGGACCGAAACCGGCACACAGGCGATCGGTCAGTTGCTCTGGCATCGACTGGGACGTCGTCGGCCTTCGTTCCTCGAACGCCGCTGGTGGGACGACCGGCTGGTCGACTGGGCGCTGGCCGACGAGTCGGTCAAAGTCCAGATGTTCCGCTTCGTCGACGTCCTTCCGATGCTGCGGACACACGCCTCCGTCACGCAGCATCTTCGCGAATACTTCGACGACGTGCGGCGGCATCTGCCGTGGGCGGCGCGGTTGATGGTCACCTCCGCCGAGCCGGATTCGATGATCGGTCGCGCGATCGCCGTCAGCGCCAGAAGCAGCGCACAACGGATGGCGCGACGGTTCATTGCCGGGCGCGACGTCGACGAGGTGCTCGAAACGGTTCGTCGGCTGCGATCGGCCGGGCAGGCATTCACGCTCGATCTGCTCGGCGAAGCGGTGATCAGCGACGACGAGGCGGAACGCTACCAGCACCAATACCTCAGTCTGCTTCGCAACCTCGCCAACGAAGTCAACTCGTGGCCCGAAGATCCGCAACTCGATCAGGACGACCAGCGATCGATACCACGCATCAACGTCTCGCTGAAACTCTCGGCGCTTGATGCACGGTTCAACCCCGCCGATCCGGCTGGAACCTACGAACGGGTTGCCGCAAGACTGCGGCCGATTTTGAGGACGGCGCATGAATGCGACGCATTCGTGAACGTCGACATGGAGCAGTACGCGTACAAGTCGCTGACCCACGACGTGTTCCGCCGCGTGCTGATGGAAGACGAATTCCGTGATTTCGCCGATACGGGAATCGTCGTTCAGGCTTATTTGCACGACAGCAGTGACGATCTAACGTCACTGCTCGAATGGGTCGAAGACCGGGGTACGCCGATCGGCGTGCGGCTCGTCAAGGGCGCCTACTGGGACTACGAGACGGTCGTCGCACGCTCGCACGGCTGGCCGGTGCCGGTCTATCGACAGAAGTGGCAGTCGGACGAGAATTTCGAGCGGCTGACGCGGTTTCTGATGGAGAACCACACCCGCCTGCGACCGGCGATCGCCAGTCACAACCTGCGAAGTCTCTCGCACGCCCTGGCGTGTGCGAAGTCGCTGAATGTGCCGCAAGACGCCTTCGAACTGCAAGTGCTGTTCGGCATGGCAGGCGATCAGGCGGAGTTGTTTTCGGAACTTGGCTATCGCGTTCGCGTCTACCTGCCGTTCGGTGAGTTGATTCCCGGCATGGCATACCTAGTACGCCGATTGCTGGAAAATACGTCGAACGATTCTTTTCTGCGGCACAGCTACGACGAATCCGCCTCGATCGAGGAACTGATGATGAATCCGACCACTGTGGGGGCGAACTCGCCCCCGCTGCCGCCCGACCCGGAACCCGAGTTCGCGAACGAACCGCAAACCGATTTCAGCCGGGAAGAGAATCGGTCGAAGATGCAGGAGGCGCTGGACGACGTTCGCTCGCAGTTCGGCAAAGATTATCCGCTTGTGGTCGGCGGCCGAGCCATCGACACGACCCGGAAATTGACGTCGGTCAATCCGTCGAATAAGTCCGAGACGATCGGCGTCGTCGCGTGCGCCACTGCCGACCATGCGACCGACGCGATCGAAGCGGCCCGGCGAGCGTTCCCCGAGTGGGCACGAACGGAACCGCACCATCGCGCCGAGTATCTGGAACTGGTCGCCGCCGAACTTCGCATGCGGCGATTCGAACTGGCCGCCTGGATCGTCTTCGAGAGCGGCAAGCCGTGGCTCGACGCCGACGCCGACGTTGCCGAGGCGATCGACTTCTGCATGTACTACGCGATGCAGATTCGCCGGCTTGCTGCCGGCCACGACGTCGACGTTCCTGGTGAAGAGAACCACTACTACTACCGGCCGCGCGGCGTGGCGGTCGTCATTGCCCCGTGGAACTTCCCATTGGCGATTCTGACCGGCATGACGGCCGCGGCGCTGGTGACGGGCAACACCGTCATCATGAAGCCGGCCGAGCAGTCGCCGATCATCGCCGCCAGGCTGATGGAGGCGTTCCGCGACGCGGGAGTGCCGGACGGCGTCGTCAACTTTCTGCCCGGCATCGGCGAAGAAGTCGGGCCGGAACTCGTCGGCAGCCCTGAAGTCGATCTCATCGCGTTCACCGGATCGCGCGACGTCGGGCTGGGTATCAACGCCAAGGCCGCCGAGACCGATTCGCGACAATCGTCGGTCAAGCACGTCCTCGCCGAGATGGGCGGAAAGAACGCGATCATCGTCGATGACGACGCCGATCTCGACGAAGCCGTCGCCGGTGTCGTTCAGAGCGCCTTCGGCTACGCCGGGCAGAAATGTTCAGCGTGCTCGCGCGTGATCGTCGTCGGCAGTGCCTACGACGTGTTCATCGAGCGGCTGGTTGCAGCGACTCGCAGCCTGAAGATCGGCCCGGCCGATTCCCCCGGCAGCGACGTCGGTCCATTGATCGACGAAGAGGCCCGCAAGCGGGTGTTGCGTTATATCGAACTCGGCAAAGAGGTGAACACACTGGCCCTCGCGGTCGATGCCGGCCCGCTGGCGAAGAAGGGCCATTTCGTCGGCCCACACATTTTCACCGGCGTGAAACCGGAAGACCGCCTGGCCACCGAAGAGATTTTCGGACCGGTGCTCTCCGTTTTCCGGGCGCGCGACCTCGACGAAGCCTTGCGGATCGCCAACGGCACCAGCTATGCGCTGACCGCCGGCATCTTCAGCCGCAGTCCCGAGAACCTCCGCAAGGCCGCACGGGAACTTGTGGCAGGCAACATCTATCTGAACCGCGGAATCACCGGCGCCCTCGTCCACCGCCAACCTTTCGGCGGCTTCAAAATGAGCGGCATCGGCACGAAAGCCGGCGGCCCCGACTATCTCCATCAATTCCTGATCCCTGTCAACGTCACCGAGAACACGATGCGGCGGGGGTTCGCGCCGGCGGCGGAGCAATCAGAAGCGGCGAGTGAGTGAAACGAATCGCGAATGGACACTCCGCGTCGCTTCACCATTTCGACCGCTCTACCTACCGCACGCTTATGCACGCCAAGCAGGCACGAGCGCATCGGCAAGTCAGGGGCGCGGCCGATGATTCCAAGCTGTCACCCGTCATCGCCAAATGAATACCCGCCTTCCGGATCCATCGCTCCGGCGTAATCTTCGAACCGCATGTATTGCGGTCGCCACGTCAAGGTGACGATGCCGGTGGGACCGGAGCGGTGTTTGGCGATGATGACTTCGGCTTCGCCGGGACGGTCTTCGGGGTCGTAGGCGCTGGGGCGGTGCAGGAAGGAGATCAGGTCGGCGTCCTGCTCGATCGCACCGCTTTCGCGGAGATCGGCTAGACGCGGGCGCTTGTCCTCGCGAAGCTCGACGCCCCGGTTGAGCTGGGCCAGTGCGATGACGGGAATGTCCAGCTCTTTCGCGATGAATTTCAGACGCCGGGAAATGTAGGCGATCTGCTGCTCGCGAGGTGCTTTCTTATCTTCAGGTTCGACGAGTTGCAGATAGTCGACGATGACGATGCCCAGCTTGTGCTGTCGCTTGAGCCGTCGGGCGATCGCCGAGATCTGCGAGACGGTCCGTCCCGGCCGATCGTCGATGAACAACGGCATTTCGTTGAGTTCGGAGCTGGCGACCATCAACCGGTGCCGCTCGGCGTCGTCGAGCAGGCCGCTGCGGAGGCGATGCCCGTCGACCTGCGCCCGAATGCACAGGAACCGCTCGGCAAGCTCCAGCTTCGACTGTTCGAGGCTGAATACGAGCACGCCGTGGCCGGTCTGAGCCATCGCCTCGGCGAAATTGCAGACGAGGGCGGTCTTTCCCATGCTCGGGCGGGCGGCGAGGATGATCAGCTCGCTGGGCTGAAAGCCGTTCGTCTTCGCGTCGAGGTCGGTGAAGCCACTCGTCAACCCCGTCGGACCGCCTTCGCACTTCACGCGCTCTTCGATTCGCGCCCAGGCATCGAGCAGAATCTGGTCGATCGAGATCTTGTCGCCCGAATCCTGCTGTTCGAGGATGCGGAAGATGTTCTGCTCGGCCGCTTGCAGGATTTCGTCGATCGGCTTGTCGGCGGTGTAGCAGTCGCGAAGCACGTCGGTGCAGGCGGCGATCAGCGTGCGCTGGACTGCCTTTTCTCGGACGATCGTCGCGTAATAACGGGCATGCGCGGCATGCGGCACGCTTTGCAGGACTTCGAGAAGATATTCCGGTCCGCCGACCTCTTCGAGTTTCTGCGCCTTCTCGAGTCGTTCGGAGACCGTGACGACGTCGATGCCGCGGGTGCCGGCCTCGTAAAGCTCGCGCACCGCCGTGAAGATCGCCTGATGGCGATCGCTGTAAAAATGCTGTGCCGTGAGAAACTCGGCGACCTCGTCGATCGAGTCGTTGAGCAGCAGCAAGCTACCCAACACCGACCGTTCGGCCTCGAGGTTGGCCGGCGGGACTCGATCGAGGGGGTTCGCAGACGCTGTGGTGGCGATCGCCATCAGGAGTCGTTCCTATTTCTCCCCATGAACGCGAGCAAGCCCACCCGCAGTGAGGGTGGGCTTGTCCCGCGATTTCCGAGAGTGCCGTCCGATTACTTCCGACTCGCGGCGGGAACGACCCACACCTTGACTTCGGACTTGACCTGCGGATGCAGCTCCACCTTGACGGTGTACATCCCCAGCTCTTTGAGCGGGCCTTCGAGCTTGATGTGCTCGGGCTCGACCTCGTGTCCGGCGACCTTGAGGGCTTTACTGATGTCGCCGCCCAGGATCGAACCGTACAGGTGCCCTTCGTCGTTCGCGTTCGCTTCCAGCGTCACGCTGTACTTCGCCAGCGCGTCGGCACGGCCGCGGAGCTGTTTGATCCGATCGGCCTGACGCGCGGCAAGCCGCACTTTGTGCCGCTCGACCATTTTCTTGTTGTTCTCGGTGGCCACCGTCGCCAGCCCGTGCGGCAGCAGGAAGTTGCGGGCGTAACCCGGCTTCACTCGCACGATCTCGCCTTGCTCTCCGAGACTCGGAACAGTCTCGGCGAGAAGAATTTCGACGGAGGTGTTGCTCGAACCGCCGACTCCCCGGCGGACTCGACCGCGGCGCGTCTGCGTCGCCATGAGTTGCGATCCTTTTCGATATCGTTGCGTTCGAATGTGTTGGGCTGCGTTATAGCATGCCGTGCTTTAGAAAGGCACGTCGTCGTCTGGAATCTCCGAGGGAGCCGAATCGTAAAACGAATCGGCAGGGGAGGACTCCTCTTGGGCCGGCTGCCGGCCCGCCGGCTTGCGATCGCCGGCCGGTTGCGATCCCCGGCCGGAACGCGGCGACCCTCCGCCGCCCTGATCGCCGCCGCCCTCGCCGCGTCCGCCGACCATCTTCATCTCTTCGGCGACGACGCGCAGTTTCGATCGTTTTTCGCCGGTGTTCTTGTCATCCCATTGATCGAGTTGCAGGCGGCCTTCGATCAATACGCTGCGGCCCTTCGACAGGTATTCGCCTGCCACTTCGGCCTGGCGTCCCCACAGGGTGACGTCGACGAACGTCGTTTCCTCTTTTCGCTGGTTGGACTGCTTATCGAACCAGGTGCGATTGACTGCCATCCCGATTTCCGCGACAGCCGTGCCTCCCGGCGTATAGCGAACCTGCGGGTCGCGCGTCAGGTTCCCCAACAGAATGACCTTGTTGAAGCTCGCCATCGCACCAACCCCCGGAAGAAGAGATCGACCATAACGTGTTCACGCGGACAGTATGCGCGCCCCGTGCGGCGGTGGCAATCACAATCGCACTCATTCGGCGGTCGCTGCTGCCGGCTCTGCCTGAGGCTCGCTGTGTTCTTCCTCGGGGCTGATCGAAGCCACCGAGGCGTCGAACAGCACTTTGGGATGCGTAATGAACAGGGTCCGCAGGATCTTCTCGTTGAGACGGCAGGCTCGATTCAGTTCGGCCATCTTCGCGGTCTCGAGCGTGAACATGATGAGATAATGCAGCCCCTTGCGCCGGCCCTTGACCTCATACGCAAGCCGACCGTCCTGCCAGGGCCGATGCGCAGCAATGTTCCCGCCGACCCGTTCGACCAACTCGGTCAGGGTCGCCGTCACGCCATCCGGATCGGACGCGAAATCCGCGCTGTCGACCAGGAACATCCCCTCGTAATAGTTCGTCGTCAAGGCTTCTCCTTCGGATCTGGTCTTTCGGCGGATCGCGCCAACGGGCCGATCCGCATCCGAGCAATTATTCGCCTGCGGGCCTGGCGTTCACGGCGTTCATCGCCGCCGCAATCCCATCCCGCAGCCACACCTCCACACCATCGGCAGCCCGCACGATGGCACCATCCAGCACTTCCCGCTCTGCGACCGTGATCTTTCCGAGCACGTAATCCGTCGGCTGCATCCGCCCCGGCGGCCGGCCGATTCCCACCCGCAGCCGCGGAACCTCTTCGTTGCCGAGCCGCCGAAAAATATCCTTCAGCCCGTTCTGCCCGCCGGCGGAGCCATCCGCCCGAAACCGGAGCCGACCCGGTTCGAGATTCAGATCATCGCAGACGACCAGCACGTTCTCCAGCGACAGATTAAAAAAGTCGACCGCCGCCCCCACACTGCGCCCGCTCAGGTTCATGTAGGTCAGCGGAGCAAGCAACAGCACCTTTTCGCGGTCGACGAAGATTTCAACGACCTCGGCATCGAATCGACGCTGCGCACTCGTGTTTGCGTGGCGGCGAGACAGCTCCTCCACGACATCGAAACCGATGTTGTGTCGAGTCCGACGGTACTCGGCGCCCGGATTTCCCAGCCCGACGACGAGCTTCATCACCTCGCCCCCACCGTGCCGCCCGAAGGCGACACCCCGACCCCCGGAACATCAATCCGCCGATTCTTCCTCGCCGGGCTTCTTGACCAGTTCCGGCTCGGCGGTCCCCGCCGCACCTTCTTCATCCTCCGGCGACACCGACGGGCGGACGACGTGCAGCACGATCTCATCTTCGTCGTTGAGCACCCGAACATTCGCGGGCAACCGCAAATCGCGAACGTAAACCGACTGCTCCAGATCGACGTGATTCACGTTGACGACGATCCGTTCGGGAATCTCGACCGCAGGACACTCGATCCGAATCGTGTGCAGCGGAATTTCCATGATGCCGCCGGCGAGGACGCCCGGAGACGTGCCGTGCGTTTCGACGGCCACCTCGGTCGTGACCAGCTCGTCCGCCGAGACCCGCTGGAGGTCGAAATGGAGCAGGTACGTTCCGAAGGTGTCCCATTGGACTTCGCGGAGGATCGCCTTTTGAGTCCCGCCGCCGAACTCGAGATCGACAACCTTGTGACCCGAGTGGACGATCGGTGCAAGCACGTCCCCCGAAACAGCGATCGTGGCCGGATCTTCGCCGTGACCGTAGACGTTACCGGGCACTAGCTGACGTTGCCGCAGCCGGCGACATTCGGCACTGCCAAGCTTCGTGCGTGACTCGGCGACAAGTTTCGGATCTTCCGCCATGACTCACTATTCCGGTCGTTGTGCGCCTGGGAACGCGGGAAAGGGCACCCCCAAAGGGTACCAGAGCATCGCCACGGAGACGGATCGAACCCCGGGCATCAGGAAGCCACAAAAAGTACCGAGCGTCGCCCATGTTTTCAACCAAGCCGGCCGGCCGGCCGGAAAGACAGTCGGCAGCAGAGGTTCCGCGGCTATACTGGCCATCGGCGTCCAGGCATCCTTCGCAGTGCGGCAGGAGACGGTCAGATGGCGGAACATCCACTCCGGAAGTGCTTTACGATCGCCGTCGTACTTTCGATCGCGATTGCTTCGAATCTCGCGGCCGGCGAGGCCGCGTCCGATGCACCGCAACCTGTCCGAACCGAGCAAGAGCCGGAAGACGCGGAGCCGGACGAGTTCTACTCCCGCTACGACGACGAGATCCGCGACGTCGTTGATGCCGCGGCGCCTCTGGACTCAAAGGCGGCGAAATTGCTGCGGCAGGCCGAAATGCTGTTCGCCCAACGAAAGTGGGAGCGGGCGCAGGAAGTGCTGCTGTTCACACTCGACCGTGCCGGAGAAGCGATGATTCGTCGGCGTGACGGGCAACTCGTTTCGGTCGTCGCCGAGGCGAATCGACTTCTCGGTGAGCTGCCCCAGGTATCGCTTGAACTGTATCGACGACAATACGGACCTGCCGCCGAGAAGGCGCTCGCATCAGCAATCACACGCGGCGACCATTCCGAGATCGAACGAATCGCCGTCCAATTTCGTCATACCGACGCCGGCCGTGAAGCGCTCCGACGCATCGCCTCGATCCATTTCGACCGGGGCGAGTTCGGCCTGGCGGCCGTGCGCTATCGACAACTCGCAGAGGATCGTCTCGAACCGGCAGTCAGAGTTCGTGCCGCGTATGCCAGCGCGGCGGCAGGAGACGCCGCGGACGCAGAGCGATTGCTGTCGGGCCTCACCGACGCCGATCGCACCGCACTCCGCAAGGAAATCGACGTCGATCGCATCGTCGCATCGGCGACCGAACGAGCGGCTACGACGCAGGCCGTTTCCGACTGGCTTTTTCCGCAAGGCGATGCCGCCGGCTCGGCGGTCGCAACAGCGGGCGAGCCGGTCCTTTTGCGGCGCTGGTCCCATCCGCTGACCGACCGGCCCGCTCTTCAGGAGCAGATCGACGGAACCGAACAGGATCTGCGCGACGAGGATCGAGCGACGATCCTCGCGGCGGTTCCGCTTGCCGTCGGCGATCTGACCGTCAGCCGGACGCTGCGCGGCATCGCAGTCCACGCCGTCTCGACGGGACGATTGCTCTGGGAGACGGCTGAGGAGAATTCCGCAGAGCGTCTGCTGGCGTCGGGCCGTCAAAGACCGGCGACGAGGATGCAGGCGGCGATTCGTTTCCAGATCCAGTTCGGGCCGAATCCGTCGGCGAGTTCGGGCGACAACAAGCCCTTGCCGAATCTGTTATACCGGAACGGTGTTCACGGATTTCTGACGTCCGACGGAACACGGGTTTTTGCGGTCGAAGACCATTTCCCAGCGGCCTCGAACCAGCTCGTCGCTTACGACCTTCAGTCGGGACGCCCGGCATGGCCGGAGTACGGAGCGATCGGCGGCCTGCTGACGGACGGGCCGTTCGACGCACCGCTCGCGGGTTACACGTTTTTCGGTCCGCCCGTGCCCGCCGGCGACGAAATGTATGCGATCGGCGAAAAAGACAAGGAAATTCACCTGATTGCAATCGATCCGGCGCAGGGAAGCGTCCTTTGGAATCGCCTAATCGCCCATGCTCAAACCGCGATCGACCAAGATCCGGTCCGTCACGACTGGCCGGCGATGGTGGCGGTCTCTGATGGAGTCCTCGTATGCCCGACGACCGTCGGATGGGTGATGGGCGTCGACCAATCGAGCCGTTCGATCCTGTGGGCGTCTCGCTATGCGCCGCCGCAATCGGACCGGAAAAACCAAGAGATGAACGCGGCCGCATCGCCGACCCGTCTGAATCATCGCTGGTGCCCGTCGTCGCCGGTGATCCATCGCGGACGAGTGCTGCTGACACCGGCCGAAGAAACGCGTCTGATCTGCCTCGATCTGTTCACCGGCGAGCTTCTCTGGCAACGGGACAAAGGTACGGCGCTCTACGTCGCAGGCGTGCGCGGCGACCTGCTTGTGACGGTCGGCACCGATGCGGTGGAAGGAATCGACGTCGCCAGCGGCGCCGAGCGATGGACTCTTCCCATTCCCGACGACGCCGGGCAACCGTCGGGCCGGGCCGTCTTGTCGGAAGAGCGCCTCTCTCTGCCGCTGCGAGGAGACACGCTCTGGCAAATCGACATTGAAGGCGGCGACCTGCTGGCCAGTAAAAAGCTGCGACCCGACGAACCGGCATTGGGCAACCTCGTCATGCACCAGGGGACGCTGCTGTCCTACTCCACCGCAGGTCTCACCGCCTTCGAAGAACGGACCGAGCTGACACGCCAGGCCGATGCACGGTTGCAGCAGAACCCAGACGATGTGATCGCCTTGCTGCGAACCGCCGAACTGCACCATACCGACGGGGATCCCATCGGTGCCGCGGCGATTCTCGAACGCATCGATCCGAAAGACGTCGCGCCCGAACAGGCGAACGGCTTTCGCCGGCTTCGCTGGGACGTGCTTGCGACGCTCGTCCGCACCGATCGCACCGCAGGCGACGACCGATTGTCGCGCCTCGCGGAGATCGCAGAATCGGCCGAAGAACGTCTCACGGTCCGCCGCCTCGAAGCAGACCGCGCCTCCGCCGCCGGCGATTCCGAAGGGGCTGCCCGCGCCTATCTGGCGCTCTTGTCGGACGTGTCGGGGGAATCCTTTGTGATCGAAGACGAGGGGCGGCGGCAGGTGCGTCTGACCGAATGGCTTGCGGGACGGTTTGCGGATCTCTGGACGGCGACTGAGGGCGACGCACACAGCGCGCTGGACACGTTGATCGCCAGTGCATTGCAAGCGGCGACAACGGATGAGGAACGACATCGCACGGCGAGGATCTTCGCTTTTCATCCCGCCGCTGCGGAACTCGCCCGACGGCTGGCCGGGGAAGACCTGGAGGCCGGCCGCCTCGCCGAAGCCGAAGCGCACTTGTTGCCACTCGTCACAAGCTCTGACGACGACGTCGTCGGAGCTGCAAGACTGGATTTGGCAAAAGCCGCAACACGATTCGGGTTGACGGCAGATGCTCGGCACTGGCACGCGCTCGCCAGGCGGCGCACGCACAACGAAAGCCCAGTGCAGGAACAGGAATCCAACGCCGTTTCTTCCGAGGACGCCTCGACGGGTGACGACGAGACGACGCTCGTTCCCGAACCGGGGGTGTCGGAACTCTGGGGCGGCTTTCAGCTGTCCGTCGTTCGATCTGGCGGCTACACGTCGAACGAATCGCCCGTCGACGTCATTCCCGAAAATGGAGAGATGCCGTTCTTCCGGGACCGGCGGCTCCAGTTCCTCGCGCGAAAAAGCCACCTCGCCGTTTCGGGCGACGCGGGTGCCGGTCTGGAGCAGATCATTCCGATCCGATCCGACAGTCGTTCCACACGGCGATTCGTGGCGCTCGCCGACGGGCATCTTCTGTTCTTCCTGCACGGGGGCGTCGTGCAGGCGATTTCACCCGCCGAAGGCCGGGTGCTCTGGTCGGCACCGACTCCCGATCGAATCGGCGGCGGGTTTGCGGGTGAAGAGTCGCCCGAAGCCATGCGCCCGGCCGGCGGCTTGGCTGGAAAGAACGGCCTCATCGCCAAGGCGCGGTCGCGAGACGCACTGCCGGCGGCGTGCGCCTCGTACGTCGCGGTCGTCGGTCGTGACGAGATCTTCGTTCGCGACTCGATGACGGGAGATGTTCGATGGTCGAGGAACGATCTTCCGCACGAGGCGATCGTCATTGGAACCGAGAACATCCTCTATGTCCTTCCGCAGGATGCGATTCGCCGCGCCGCGTATCGGGCGATCGACGGCCAGTCAGTCCCGCTGGGGAAAGCCGGAGAACTGTTGCCGCTCGCCGTCGGATTCGTCGGCGATCGATTGCTCACCGTCACCGCCGAGGAGCCGCCCTTCCGCCTGTTCGATTTGCCGATTGGCAGACGTTCGGTCGTATCGCTGCAGGATCCGCAAACCGGTTCAGCCGTCTGGACGCGGGCCTATCCGGCCGACACGTTGTTCGACGTCACCGTCGACGGCCGCCTGTGTGCGCTCTCTCCGAACGGCGAGTTGACCGAGCTTGACACCGAGACCGGCGAACCCAGCGCACTGGGTTCGATTCCCGTCGAGGTACTTCGCGGTCGGAGCGAGGCATATCTGCTGACCGACGCCGACTCGACTTACGTTGCCGTCAATGCGGGCCGCGGACCGAGTTTCTTCGCCGCCGAAATGCCGGCAATTCCGATCGGCGGCCATATTTTCGCCTTCGACCGGACGAGTGGTGAACTCCGCTGGCGGCGCGAGGTGAGGAACCAGCGCCTGCTTTGCCAGGAGTTCGGTCATCTCCCGGTTTTGCTGCTGATCGACAGCGAAAGGACGAACAGAGGCGGTCAAGGCTTATGGCAAGTCGATCTGCTGGCCTTGGACAAACGCACCGGAAAGGCGGTGCTGGATGAGCCGTATTTCACCACGTCGACCCCGTTCTTCCACGCCCTGACCGTTCAGCCCGAGCGGCGGTCGATCGAATTGACGGCGTATCACACCCGCTTGCGACTTCAGGCCGTCCCGGCTGCTGAGGACACCGCGCCGCAGTCGTCGGACGATTGACCCGGTCGTCTTCACCGCCAGACTCCCGCCGCCCGCCGACTTCGCATAGACTACAGCCGCTTCAGGAGGCGCGGTCGGACACGGCCCACTTCCATGCCGTCGGACTGCGACGGTCTCCCGGCGGTTCAGGCGACTGACGCCTCCGCCATTTTCTCTCCGCGGACCCGTTTCGCGACAATTGAAAGGCGTTACCGTGTCGGCGACCGCGGTCATCGGGCTGCAATGGGGTGACGAGGCGAAAGGAAAATTCGTCGATCTGTTGACGGATGAGCACGAGATCGTCGTGCGCTATCTCGGCGGAAACAACGCGGGGCATACGGTCGTCCGCGACGGTCAGACGTACAAGCTCTCGCTGCTGCCGGCCGGCATTCTCAGCCCCAAGGTCACGAGCGTCATCGCGACGGGCGTCGTCATCAATCCGAAGGCGCTGCTCGACGAAATCGCGTCGATCGCCGGCCGGATCGGCAATCCCGAAGGCCGACTGCTGATTTCCGATCGCGCGCACGTCATCTTCCCCTATCACATGCGGGAAGAAGCGCTGCTCGAAGGGCGGCGCCAGCAGGGCGAAGCGATCGGTACGACGATGCGGGGCATCGGCACCTGCTACCGCGACAAATACGGACGAACGCATGCGATCCGGCTTGGCGACGTGCTGCGTCCCGAGGTGCTTCGCAAGCGGCTACGCGAGGTCGTCGCCGATAAGAATCTCTTGCTGACGGCGTTCGACGGCGCGCACCAGCCGTTCGACGCGGACGCCGTTTGCGACGAGTATCTTGGCTATGGCGAGCGATTGCGCCCCTACGTCACCGACACGACCGCCTTCCTGCATCGCGCCGTCGATGAGAAGAAGCGACTGCTGTTCGAGGGCGCCCAGGGAAGCTTGCTCGACATTGACCACGGTACGTTTCCGTACGTCACCAGTTCGAATTCCTCGGGGTGCGGCGTTCATCCCGGCAGCGGTGTGCCCGAACGTTACATCGACCGCATGCTGGGCGTCGTGAAGGCCTACACGACTCGCGTCGGCGGCGGCCCGTTCGTCACCGAATTGAATGATGAGACTGGACAGCGGATCCGCGACCGCGGTCACGAGTACGGCACCGTCACGGGCCGTCCGCGCCGGTGCGGCTGGTTCGACGCCGTCGCCGCCGGTTACGCCGCTCGCCTTGCCGGCGTCGACTGCCTGGCGGTCGCGCTGCTCGACGTGCTCGACGGCTTCTCGGAACTGAAAATCTGCGAGGCGTACGAGATCGACGGTACGCGAACGACCGATTTTCCGAGCCATGCCGACGACCTGGCCCGCGCCAAGCCGATCTTCCGCACGCTCCCCGGCTGGACCGAGGACACAAGCACGGCCCGCAAGCTCTCCGGCCTGCCGGCCAGCGCCCGGAAGTATCTCGACACCATCCAGGATCTGATCGGCGCGAAGATCGCCTACGTCGGCGTCGGGCCGGACCGGGAACAGACGATTGTGGTCAACTGAAGCGCGTCGAACGGACCTCGGTGGCGAGCCTTCCGAGCCACGGCTATCATGCCCGCGGTCGACGCCGGATCGGACCATTGGCCGGCACAGCCAGCCTTCGATCGATCGTGAATCGCGAATAGTCACTTCCAAGCATGGGCGGCGGATGAAGATCCACGAATACCAGGCGAAACAGCTCTTCGCAAACGCTGGCGTCGCGGTCCCCCGCGGTCTCGTCGCCAGGACTCCCGACGAAGCGGCCGATGCCTTCACGCAACTGGGCGGCAAGCTCGCCGTCGTCAAGTCACAGATCCATGCAGGCGGTCGCGGCAAGGGACGTTTCAAAGAACAACCCGAGCAGGCCGGCGTCGTCCTGGTGCGCAGCGCCGACGACGCGAAGGCCAACGCCGCACGGATGCTCGGCAATACGCTCGTCACCATTCAGACGGGCGCCGAAGGCAAAGCCGTCCAGACGCTCTTCGTCGAAGAGGGGCTGGACATCAAGAAGGAACTGTACGCGGCCGTCGTCGTCGACCGGGAATCGCGACATCCGGTCCTGATCGTCTCTTCGGAAGGCGGAATGGACATCGAGGAGGTCGCTGCCCATTCACCGGAAAAGATCCTGCGCGAGCCGATCGACGCCGGTTACGGCCTGCATCCGTTCCAGGCCACGAAACTCGCCTTCGAACTGGGGCTTGAAGGCTCTGCCGTTCGCGCTGCAGGTCAGTTCCTGCCGAAGCTGGTCCGCTTCTTTCTCGATCACGACTGTTCGATGACCGAGATCAACCCGCTCGTCGTCACCGGTGACGGCCGGCTGGTCGCGCTCGACGGCAAAGTGACCTTCGACGACAACGCGCTGTTCCGCCACAAGGCCTACGCCGAGCTGCGCGACCTCTCGGAAGAAGAGCCGGCCGAAGTGCAGGCCGCCGACGCGGGCCTGAGCTACGTGAAGCTCGACGGCAACATCGGCTGCCTCGTCAACGGCGCCGGGCTGGCGATGAGCACGATGGACCTCATCAAACTGCACGGCGGCGAACCGGCCAATTTCCTCGACGTCGGCGGCGGTGCCAGCGTCGATCAGGTCTCCGAGGCGTTCCGCATCATCCTCGCCGACAAAAACGTGAAGGCGGTGCTGGTCAACATCTTCGGCGGCATCATGAAGTGCGACACGATCGCAACGGCGTTGCTCGAAGCCTACGACAAGATCGGCTTCAACGTCCCGCTCGTCGTCCGGCTGGAAGGCACGAACGTCGAGCAAGCCCGCACGATGCTCGCCGAGAGCGGCAAGGCGATCACCACGGCGACCGATTTGACCGACGCGGCGAAGAAGGTCGTCGCGGCGCTGTCGAAGTAGCTGTCGGCCCTCAGCTTTCAGCCCCTACTAACCTCCTGACGAATGGAGCCGCGCCGCTTTCGCTATCACGAAAACTGATAGCTGAGAGCTGACGGCTGATCGCTTCCCTCGCCATGTCCATCCTCGTCGACAAAAATACGAAGATCATCACCCAGGGCATCACCGGCAATGCCGGGCTGTTTCACAGCCAGCAGTGCCGGGCCTACGCCGCCGAGCATCGGCCCGGCGAGGACGTGCTCGTGGGCGGCGTGACACCGGGCAAGGGCGGGACGGAGGTCGACGGCTTCGCCGTCTTCAACACCGTCGAAGAGGCGAAGCGGAAGACCGGTGCGAACTGCAGCCTGATCTTCGTGCCGCCGCCGTTCGCCGCCGACGCCATCATGGAATCGGCCGACGCGGGCATGGACCTGATCGTCGCGATCACCGAGGGCATCCCGGTGCTCGACATGGTCAAAGCCTACGACTACGTCGCGAAGACGAACTGCCGGCTCGTGGGGCCGAACTGCCCCGGCGTCATCACGCCGGGCGTCGCCAAGATCGGCATCATGCCGGGTTACATCCACTCGCCGGGCAGCGTCGGTCTCATCAGCAAGAGCGGCACGCTGACTTATGAAGCGGCGTGGCAGCTCGGCAATCTCGGGCTGGGCCAGAGCACCGCTGTGGGCATCGGCGGTGATCCGATCATCGGCACGACGTTCATCGACCTGCTCGAAGAGTTCCAGGCCGACCCGGGAACCGAAGCGATCCTGCTCATCGGCGAGATCGGCGGCACCGCCGAGATCGAAGCCGCCGGCTACATCAAGGAGCACATCACCAAACCCTGTGCGGCCTTCATCGCCGGCCAGACGGCCCCTCCCGGCAAGCGGATGGGCCATGCCGGCGCGATCATCTCGGGCGGGCAGGGAACCGCGGCCGAGAAGATCGAAGCCTTGAAGGCCGCCGGCGTCGAGGTCGCTCTCAGCCCGGGGGAGATGGGCGCGGCGATGAAGCGGGCGATCGAACGGCACAGTCAACAATAACCTTCAACCGAAGACCCTGAGATGGCTTCCACTCCGCAGTATCGACCAGGCGGCGTGTTGTTGACCGTGACGACGGTCCTGATGGGGTCCTTTATCGCACTCACGGTCATTTCGATCGGTTCAGACGCTCTTGAGTGGCGACTCCTCAGCGAGATTGAAAGCGGCCCCGAGCCGACTCCGGAGCGGATCGAAGCAAGCGATTTGCGACAGGCAGCCATCGGCTTCGTGTACACCGGGCTCTATCTCGTACTGGCGATCGCATATCTTCGCAGCCTGTACGTGCTGAACCGAAATGCGCGTGCTTTGGGTGCCGACGATATGAGTACCTCACCCGGCTGGACCGTCGGGTGGTTCTTCGTGCCGATCGCCAGTTTGTTCAAGCCGTTTCAAGCGGTTCGCGACCTATGGAAGGCGAGTGTGCCAACCGCCGGGCGTTGGCAGGAGAACCGATCCTCTCCGATCGTCGGCTGGTGGTGGGCCTTCTATCTGATTTCAGCGTTCTTCGGTCAGGCGACGTTTCGCACGTCTTTGAGCGCCGAGACGATCGACCAATTTCAGATCGCAAGCGGCGTCAGCATCGCCGGCGGACTGTTCGACCTACCGCTGTCGGTGCTGGCCATTCTCCTCCTGCGACGCCTATTTTCGATGCAGGAGGAGAAGTACGCCCGATACGGTGAATCGTCGGCGACGGAACCCGCGTGTCCCGCCTGCGGCGAAGTCCGGCAGACCGGAGACTTCGCGTGCCCCGTCTGCGGGCATGCCTTCGCATGAGTTCGAGCAGGCGAGCGGGGGGCGTCAGCCCTCCGAGTTCGTGCCTCATTAAGCGAGTGCTTGCCTTATCAAGAGCGCGCACTTGCAAGGCGTCAATCGCCGGGGGCATGCTTGGCTGATCAGCGTACTCGGAGGGCTGACGCCCCCCGCTCGCCAAGAAAGCGTAGCGCTTCGTCCGCGAGCCAGACGATCAGCGGATTCGGCTGGTCTCGCACATATTCGATCGCTGATCGGAGCGCCGCTGCACCTTCCTTCTTTCGTTTGGAGCCGGACTCGGTCCACCAGGTTCCGCTTGCTGGTTTCTGCCAGCGCCGAGTCAACGCCCGGCTTCCATAACTCTTGAAATCGCGGAGCAACGTCTCCGGGTCGGGATCGCCCGGAACGCCGACGACCAGATGCACGTGGCAGGCCATGACCGCTGCCGCGAGCAGGCGCCGGTGACGGTACTCAGCCGTTTCGAGGAATTGTGAGACCAGAACGTCGGCCTGCGGGGTGCGGGGCCATCAGGAAGAGGGGCGGACATTTGAGTTTCGCACAAGCGGCATGTTTCAGTCCCGGCATGTCGATGTCGTGCGGCGTCAGGAAGGCATCGTGTTCGACGCGAGGTCCGTCACCGTCCTTCACCCGGCTGACGAAGCCGCGTTCATCGCCCGGCAGCCAGCTTCCATACGTCGTCCACGTCAAGAGCCAGAAGCGATCGCAGCCGAACATGACTCACCTGTTGGCAAGGCGAGCGGGGGGCGTCAGCCCCCCGAGTACGCACGTCTGAGGGTTAATGAACGAACTCGGAGGGCTGACGCCCCCCGCTCGCCGACGTTCAGCCTTCGTCGCTGGCGAAAAGCCATGAGCCGATCGCGTCGTCGGCCACGAACAGTTCTTCGGCCTTGAAGTACAACTCGATCTCGCGCTTCGCCGCGTCGGGGCCGTCGCTGCCGTGGATCAGGTTCATTTGCCGCGAGAGACCGAGGTCGCCGCGGATCGTTCCCGGAGGGGCCTGACGGCCGTTCGTCGGCCCCATCAGCGTCCGCACGACGGCGACAGCTTCCGGGCCTTCGGCACAGATCGCGACGACGGGGCCGGACGTGATGAACTCTTCCAGAGCCGGGTAGAACGGCTTCTCGACGTGCTCTGCGTAGTGCCGCTTCGACAGTTCCGGCGTGATGCGAATCTGCTTCAGGCCGACGATCTTCAAGCCTTTGTCTTCCAGACGGGCGAGAATGTGCCCCGTCAGGCGTCGCTGGACGGCGTCGGGCTTGATGAGGACGAGAGTGCGTTCCAGAGCCATCGAGGAATCCTGTGGGGCCGAGTGATTATTGGTGGTCTGGTGCCTGGTATTGGGGCGTCTGAAGACCACCAGACCACCAAGCACGAGACGCTATCCTGTCAGCATCGCGCGGAACTCGCGAAACAGGTAGTTGCTGTCGTGCGGACCGGCAGAGGCTTCCGGGTGGTACTGAACGCCGAAGGCCGGAACCTGCGTGTGGCGGATGCCGGCGACTGTTCCGTCGTTCAAGTTGACGTGGGTGATCTCGACGTCAGGCGGCATCGTCTCGGCGACGAGGGCGAAGCCGTGATTCTGACTCGTGATTTCGACTTTGCCGGTCCGTTTGTCGAGCACCGGCTGGTTCGCCCCGCGGTGTCCGAACCGGAGCTTGTAAATCTCGGCACCGGCGGCCAGCCCAAGCAATTGATGGCCGAGACAGATGCCGAAGACTGGCTTTTTGCCGAGCAGTTCGCGAATCGTTCCGATTGCGTAATTGAGCGGGCGCGGATCGCCGGGACCGTTCGAAAGAAAGACGCCGTCCGGTTCCAGCGCGAGAATGTCCTCGGCGGTCGCGGTGCCCGGAACGATGCTCACCCTGCAGCCCGACTCGCGAAGATACCGCGGAATGTTCCATTTCATGCCGTAGTCGATTGCCACGACGTGCGGCTGCCGCGACGCATCGACTGCGGCGTCCGTCGAACCGAACGCCCGGCCAAGTTCAGGCAGGCGCTCCGACCATTCTGATCGCCCGTCGGGCATGACCTGCTTGACGTAATCAGCTCCGACCAGTTCGGGACTGGCCTTCGCTTTCGCCACGAGCGAAGCCTCGTCGAGATCGACCGTCGAGAGGACGCCCGTCATCACGCCGTGAACACGAAGCCGGCGGACGAGTGACCGGGTGTCGAGGCCTTCGAGACCGATCACGCCGTTCTCGGCGAGATACGCCTCGAGGGATTTCTGCGACCGGAAGTTGCTCGGCGTTCGGCAGAGTTCCCGGACGATGAAACCGCGGGCGGCGATGCCGCCGCTTTCGACGTCGTCGGGGTTGATGCCGTAGTTCCCGATTTCGGGGTACGTCATCGTGACGATCTGACCAAAGTACGACGGATCGGTCAGGATTTCCTGATAGCCCGTCATACTTGTATTGAAGACGACCTCGCCGAACACCTCGCCGTCGGCCCCGAAGGCCGAGCCGGTGAAGACGGTTCCGTCGGAAAGAGCGAGTTTCGCGGCGCGCGACATGGGCAGGGCGGTGTGGAGGGTTTGGACTTCTGTAACAAAGGCGGCGCGCAAAAAAAAGAGACCGCCGAGAAACGGCGGTCTCTTGATCGAAACGAACGAACGTCAGCGTCACGCACGACAGGGTCAGCCTTGTTGAGACAGAATGAAGTCCTCGAACCGAACTTGCTCCGTCTCGGGATCGCGGATGTTGCTGAACAGCTCGCCCATCAACTGGTGAAAGTGGTTCCGACAGATCGAATAGAAATTGTGCTTGCCGTCGCGACGCGCCTCGATCAGTCCGGCGACGCGCAGCAGTGCAAGATGGTGGCTGACGGCCGGCTGGCTCTGTCCGAGCTTTTCACACAGCGCCGTGACGTGCAGTTCGCCTTCCCGCATCAGATAGAGCAGGATTCGCAGCCGTGTTTCGTCGGAGAGCAGCTTGAACACCTGGACGAGATCTTTCTCCAGATGCGTCGGCAACTCCGGGAAGCCGTTCCGGGCTTCGTGTTGCATTTCAGGTTCCACGACGTTTGCGATCATTGTGTGGTTCTCGCCTCTAGCGCCCGCCAAGGGAATCGATCGACCTTACGTTCGCGATTGGCCGGTCGCTTGTGAAAAATCTCAGCCTGCGGAATATGCGAAGGCGGTGTCCGCCTTTTCAAACTCCGAAGGGCAGTCAGGAAGTGTTTACAGTCGCCGACCCGCGAAAACTCTCCCGCAGGAGAATCCGCAGCCTCATCCGTGATTTCGTGACCAGAAGAAAGGCAATGGTTGCGTCGACGGCACGCAGATGGGATTGTCTCAAACAGGTGGAACGAATCCTCCCCTGACCGCCGGGGGATTCCATCCAGTTCCCGCTCATTATCGCCGTCGCGTCGTGCATCGTCAACAAGACTTATCTGGATTTACTTGCGCGTCCCTGTCGAGCCATGATCGACCATGACTCAACAGGCGGACACTCCAAGTCGCACGCCGGTTCCCGCAGGAAAACGGCAGGCGTTGAAGAACGTCCACCGATGCCCGATCGTGCTCCAGCCTCCCTCCATTCGATTCTCTGAGTTGGATTGCTCGACGACGGCAACCTCGATGCGGCAGCATCATCCCTTCGCACGGCGGAAACGCAACGGCCGAAGACGGCGATTCATCGAAAATACGGCGAATTGACCCGAAGAAATCAGTGGTTTCCCGATCTCGGCCTCTGGAAAACCCAGTTCCTGCGACGATTCGTCGCAGCGAGGCGGCATTGACGCATCTGTTCCCCTGTCCCGAAGGCCCACCCTGTGAGCGACTTTGCCAGACTTGAGGGTCGGTCGGCCGTCGTGACGGGCGCGTCGTCCGGCATCGGACGCGCCATCGCTATGGAGTTTGCCGCCGCAGGCTGCCGCGTCTTTCTTACGTGCCGCTCATCGGCCGACCGACTCGACGAGACCAGCAACGCCATCAGATCGGCGGGCGGATCGGCGGAAGTGTTCGTCGGCGATCTCGTCGACGCCACCGTGCGGCTCCGGCTGATTGAAGAAGCCTGGAATCGATACGGCCCCGTCGCGATCTGGGTCAATAACGCCGGTGCCGACGTTCTGACGGGCGAAGGGTCGAAACTGTCGTTCGACGAGAAACTGAGACGACTGTGGGAAGTCGACGTTGCGGCGACTCTCGATCTGTCGCGAGCTATCGGGCGACGGATGGAGCGAGCGGGGGGGGGCGTGCTGCTGACGGTCGGCTGGGACCAGGCTGACCGCGGGATGGAAGGAGACAGCGGGGAATTGTTTGCCACCGCGAAGAATGCCATCATGGGATTCACGCGATCGCTCGCCGTCAGCCTGGCTCCAGCCGTACGGGTGAATTGCGTGGCACCCGGCTGGATTCAGACGGCTTGGGGCGAGGGTGCAGGGAAGTACTGGCAGGAACGCTTGGTTCGCGAGACCCCGCTCGGGCGCTGGGGCACGCCAGAAGACATCGCGAAAGCGGCACGGTTTCTGTGCAGCGACGACGCGGCGTTCATTACCGGGCAGATTCTCAACGTCAATGGCGGGGCGGTACGGTAGGTGGCGGACAACCCGGCCAGCCGTGAGCGGATTCTCTTCATCACCGGTCGTCTCGCCGAGCCGGCCGTCCGCGACGTGGTGTCGCGTCTCAGCCGTCAGCTCGGTTTCGAGTACGAGGTCGCGGTGCTCGGCGTGAGCGTGGCGGCCTTGTTGACGACGACTCTCGTCGCCCGAAGGCTGAATGTCTCTCAGAAGTTCGACCGAGCGATCCTGCCGGGCTGGTGCGGCGGTGATCTCGCGCCGCTGGACGCCCATTTCGGGTTCCCGTTCGAGCGTGGTCCGAAGGACGTTTACGATCTGCCGACACATCTAGGCGTCGAGGGTCGCGAAACGCCTGACCTGACGCGCTACGACATCGAGATTCTCGCCGAGATCAATCATGCTCCTCGATTGCCGGAATCGCAGTTGCTTCGCCTCGCCGACGCCTACCGGGCCGACGGAGCCGACGTCATCGATCTCGGCTGTGAACCGGGACGCATCTGGGACGGCGCCGCGTCGGCTGTCCGGTCGTTGATTCGTGAAGGACACCGGATTTCGATCGACAGCTTTGAGCGGGTTGAGGTCGAGGCGTCCGTCGAAGCCGGCGCGGAACTGGTCTTAAGTTGTAACCGTTCGAATCTCGATTGGGCACGGCGTCTTCCTGTCGAACTGGTTGCGATTCCCGACGATCCGAGAGATCACAATTCGCTCGCCATGACCATCGGGAGCCTTCAAGAAGCCGGTGCGAGATTTCGAATCGACCCGATCCTGGAGCCGATCGGCTTTGGGTTTGCCGCGTCGCTCGCACGCTACGACGCCGTCCGACGACGATTCCCCGACATCGAGATGATGATGGGCGTCGGAAATCTCACGGAATTGACCGAGACCGATTCGGCGGGGGTCAACGTGCTGCTCGCCGGCGTCTGTCAGGAACTCCGCATCCGCAGCGTGTTGACGACGCAGGTCATCAACTGGTGTCGCACGGCGGTGAAGGAACTCGATCTGGCGCGGCGATTGATGCGGCATGCGGTGGAGAAGGGCATCCCGCCAAAGCACGTCGATGCGCGTCTCGTGATGCTCCGCGACTCACGCGTGCCCGAACGAGGAACCGAGGAATTGGAGCGGCTGCAGGCGGCGATTCGAGATCCGAACTTCCGGCTGTTCGCCGAGGGCGGAGAACTGCATCTGATGAATCGCGACGGCTACTGGCACGGGGACGATCCGTTTGAAGTCTTCGACCGCGTGCTGGCGGCTTCCGGCCCGATCGACGCCCAACATGCGTTCTATCTTGGGTATGAACTCGCGAAGGCGACGACGGCTCTGACGCTCGGGAAGCGCTATGTCCAGGACGAGTCGCTCTGCTGGGGCTTTCTGACACGCCCCGAAACGAGCGCCGTCGAACGCCGGCATGCTCACACCGCCGACGAGTAGAATGGCTTCACCAGAATTGTCCGAAGCAGCGGATGGCGTCGTGCCTCGAGTTTTTGAATTGCCGAACGTCCCTGACCCGCTCGAGGCGCTGCGGCGGTTTATCGATCTCGACGGCACCCTGCTGCTGGACAGTGTCGTCCGCCATCCGCATCTCGGACGCTATTCGTTTCTGGCGGCCGATCCGTTCCGCTGGTGCCGCATTTCCACGCCGCAGTTCGGTGAAGACCCGTTGCGGCCGCTGGCCGAGATGATGCGGGGTTTTCCGACGTATTGCATTGACCGATTGCCGCCGTTCCAGGGCGGTGCGGCCGGCCTGATGGGCTATGAACTTGGGGCTGCTTGGGAACGCCTTCGCGAGCGACCGTCGGATGCGGGCGATTTTCCGGCGCTTGCCGTCGGTCTCTATGACTGCGTATTGGCATGGGATCATTTCGAGAACCGGGCCTGGATCATTTCTCAGGGGTTCCCTGCGATCGATCCAGATCTGCGGCGACGACGCGCCGATGAGCGACTGGAGTGGATGCTCGACCGACTGTCCGGCCCGCTGCGGCAGCCGCGTCTGACGACCCCCGTTTATCCTTCTGAGGCGTCGCCCTGTCCGCGATCTCCGCTTGCGAATCATCCCGGCGTGACCAGCACGTTCTCGAAGGCCGATTACTTGGCGAACGTCGAGCGGATCATCGAATACATTCGGGCCGGCGACGTCTTTCAGGCGAACCTGTCGCAACAGCTTCTCGCGCAAACGACGGCGTCGCCCATCGAACTCTATGCCCGCTTGCGGACGGTGAATCCGACTCCGTTCGCAGCCTATTTTGCAGCGGAAGACTGGGCGGTGATGAGTGCGTCGCCCGAACGGTTCCTGGAAGTGCGTCGAGGCGAAGTCGAAACGCGGCCGATCAAGGGCACGCGCCCTCGCTCGACCTCACCCGCCGAGGACGAACGCTTGCGGCTTGAACTCGCCGCCAGCGAAAAGGATCGTGCCGAAAACGTGATGATCGTCGACCTCTTGCGAAACGACCTCTCGAAGGTCTGCCGACCGGGAACGATTCGTGTGCCGCAACTGTGCATGCTGGAATCGTACGCCACTGTCCACCACCTCGTCTCGACAGTCGTCGGCACCTTGGAGCAAGATAAGACCGCCTGGGATCTGCTGGCGGCCTGCTTTCCCGGCGGGTCGATCACCGGCGCTCCCAAGGTCCGGGCGATGGAGATCCTGCGGGATCTGGAACCCACCGCGCGCGGGCCGTATTGCGGCAGCCTGTTCTACGTCGGCTTCGACGGAGCTTGTGACAGCAGCATTCTCATTCGCACCATGGCTGCGAAGAATGCAAAAGTGCAGATCGGCGTGGGCGGCGGGATCACCGCATCGTCGAATCCGCTCGAGGAGTATGACGAAACCCTTATCAAGGCTCGCGGGATGCTAGCCGCTCTCGCTGAACCGATGCGAGAGCCGACGATGACGAATCCGGCATGATTCTGCTGATCGACAACTACGACAGCTTCGTCCACAACCTGGCCCGCTACTTTCGTGAACTGGGCCGAGAGACGCTCGTCGTACGTAACGACGCCATCACACCTGATGGCGTCATCGACGGTGAATACAACGCGATCGTGTTGAGTCCAGGGCCATGCACTCCTGCCGAAACCGGCGTCTGCCTGCCGCTTTTGAAGTCACTCCCGCGGCATGTCCCTGTCCTGGGCGTCTGCCTGGGACACCAGGCCATTGCGGTCGCATTCGGCGGCCACGTCGAACGGGTCGCCCCGGTGCATGGAACGCCTTCGCTGGTCCGACACGCCGGCCAAGGCCTGTTTCGCGATCTTCCCGATCGATTCCCCGCGGGGCGATACCATTCGCTGGCGGTGTCGCTGCCGCTGCCGGAGCCGCTCCAGGTCGACGCCGTGACGGACGAAGGCGTCGTCATGGCGCTCTCGCATCGCGACCGGCCGATCTTCGGCGTGCAGTTTCACCCCGAGTCGGTGCTGACGGCACATGGTCATCGCATTCTCTCCAATTTCCTGGAGATTACGGAACGTCGCCAGCCGGCAGACTCGACGCGATCCGACCATCCGGTCGGAACCCTATGAGCCGGAGTCACCCCGGCCAGGCAGAGGCGGGAGACGCGGCCCGTTCGTCCGATACGTTCAAATGCGGATCGTGACGTCTCAGCCCGCGTTCGAGGTGGACTGTTGCCAACCGGCAGGCACATCGCCGCGCGGTCACTGCTTCTGGCCGCCCTGTTGACCGCCGTATCGGGAGCGAACCCGGCGACCGGCTGGAAATCCGATTTCGCCGCCGCACGGGCCGAAGCGGTCCGTCTCGACAGGCCGTTGCTGGTTCACTTTTACGCCGACTGGTGCGGTCCCTGTAAACGGATGGATCGCGAGGTTCTGCACACGCCCGAATTCGTTGCCCGAGCGAGCCGGCGCGTGGTCGCCGTGAAAATCGACGTTGAGCGGCATCGCGACGTCGCCGAGCGCTACGGCGTCGACTCGCTGCCCACCGACCTGTTTCTGGCTCCCGACGGTCGTGTACTGGGTATGATGAACGGCTATCGGCCGAAGGACGACTACTTTCGCCGCGTTGTCGCGATCGAGAGTCAGTACGATCGTCTGCGGGATCTCTACCTTGCACGCTCCGACGGAAAAGCACCGGTTCGAGCGACGACCGACGGAGCCGGCCCTCGCTTCCCTGTGCTTGACCGACCGGAATTGGATTCTCCGAGCGAGCCGGCTCCCGACGCCCCAAAGCCGGGAATCCGCCTCAAACCGCGCGCCGATGGAACGCTGCTGCTGGGACTGAAAGGATACAGCCCCGTCGCGCTGCACGATCGCCGGCAGTGGCTCAAGGGGAACCCTCGCTTCGCGTGGGAGCACCAGGGCCTGACGTATTTCATGGGTTCCGCCGAGGAACTGGCGAAGTTCCAAGACGATGCGGAACGGTACGCTCCGCGTCTGCTCGGTTGCGATCCGGTTCTCTATTATGACGAGGGGCGCGCGGTTCCCGGCAGCACGAGCTTTGCCGCCCTGTTTGATGAAGGGTTGTTCTTGTTCACATCGCGCGAAACACGCGAGGCGTTTCGCGCAAGCCCCGATCGCTATACGCGCCGCCGCACAGTGCTTCTGATCGAGGAGTGCGAAGCCGTATTGCGGTAAAAGTTCTCGTGATTGCGGCCGACCGGCCTGAGCGACCACGCGGCGGCCACGGCGCAGTCCAAGCGGGGCGGGGGAAAACCGCATAAACGGAACAACAACGATTGACATGGGCGGGACGTCCGCTAAGATACGCGCAAGATGAGGGTCGGCTTACGGTTGTTCTCTCGGAAAGACTCGGTCGGGAAGACCGGGGAGAGATGGAGCGACTTGAAGGCGGCCCCTCGCCTCGGACTTGCCTGTCCGACGGCCCGCTTTTCTGCTGTCCGGTATTTGCCCGCACTTTTCTGCCGCGGGTCGGTCGGTGGATCGCGTCAAACGGGCCATGCGGACGGGCGCTGATGCCCGACCACCTGTTTGCGGAGCTTCCTGGGATACCGGCGAAGTGAATGCACAGACCGCCTGTGTCGCGGTCCTGTTTTCGCCGATCACCGCAAGACTGTCGCTCTTTTGTCCGCACGGTCGACAAGGCCGCCGGGTGAGGATCGAACGCCGTCTGGACCGGTTTGCCGGGCAGAGGCTGTCACTCTTTGGACCGCTTTTCGCACACTGACACGATTGTCACGGGCCGTCTCGTTTGGGTCCGTCATTCGCAGGAAGACATGACCGGCTATTCCGGCCGGGTCGTCGTCGTATCTGTTGGCTCTCTGGAAGTAGACCGCATGGCTTCTGAACGTCGCGTCGACTCGGACGAAACTCCCGAAACCGCCGCCGCTACGACTCGTCGGCCGACTCGCCGGCGTCGTACCGTCGCCGAATCGCCAAGCGCTCCCCCGGTGGAGACGCTGGTGTCCGAGAGTCTTGCCGACGACAACCGCGACAAGGTGCCGCGCGACGAGGAGACTTCGACCCCGCGACCCCGACGCCGTCGGACTCCGCGAGAGGAGAATCCGCCCGAACGCGTCGAACGCACGGAATCCGAACGTGCCAGTGCCGAACGTGCCAGTGTCGAACGTGCCAGTGTCGAACGTGCC
>JBAQZJ010000110.1:0-6119 GCA_049790855.1 Planctomycetaceae bacterium
CTCAGTCCTCGTCCTGGACCCACAGGATGCCGACGCGATCGCGGTCGAAACAGACCACGCCGATGTCGAACGTCGCGTCAGTGATCGGATTCCATGTGAGCGACTGCGTGCGCCGATCCGCGCCAGGCGGAACGAAATATCTGTTCGTAAAGCAGTGAACCTCGGGTCCAAACAGCGAGAAAAAGCGACCCGCGAGCGCGTCGGCTTCGCGTCGGGCCATGATGCAGACTCCGTACGCGAGATCCTTCCACAGAATCTCGCCGGCGATCGCTTTCGCTTCGACGAGCGAGACTTCGACCCAGTCGCCCCCGAGTCCCGTGAAGGAGAACCGTGCAACGAAGGCGTCGAAGAGTTCGCCGACGGACCCGTTGCGGTCCGCCTCGACCACGGCGCGATTCATGACGGCACAGGTCGATCCAGAGCGCCGGTTCGCGATCTCATTGATGACCGCCTGATCGAACTTCCACATGGCCGTTTCCTCTCGTCCACACATTCTTATCAGAGCCGCGACCCGTCAGGAAGCGCTTTTCGAGACGGGTCGCCGCAAAATCGCTCCCTGACGGTCGCGGCTCTGAAGGCGGCGGTCTACCCTCTTCGACCGCCCTTGCGTCGCCGAAACGGGTAGAACCAGATTCCGTAAGGCAGAAACCGCACGGCGAGTGGTTCGGAAAACTTCTTCGGATTCGCGAAACGCCAAGCCGTGCGCCCGGCGAGTCGTTCGGCCGTGACGCAAGCGGCTGCCGCATCGTCGGCCTTCGCCGGCCGGCTTTCGGCAAGGTCGGCCTGGCCGATCAGAATGCCGCGAGGCAGGGCGTCGACGTCCAACCCGAATCGCTCGGCAGCAACGGCGGCGTCGGGAAGTTGCGAAGGTTTTCGCGACGCATAGAGGTATATCGGTCCGCGAACCCGCGCCGACGTCGATCGGATCTCGATCGTCTTGATTCCTCGCACGATCAACTCGGCCCAGGGTTGCTGGACAGCGAGGGCGATGCGGTCGTGGTCGTGGTCGACAGGATCGGTCATACGACGAACGATTGCCCGCGATCAGGAATCACCGGGTCTTCATCGCAATCGTCGCGAATGACGGCCGCGAACTTCCTCGCGACGTCTGGTTCGCCGTGGACGAGGTAGCAGCGGCCGATCCCGCCGTTTTTGCCCATCTCGCCGATCCACCACTTCAGGTCTTCGACGTCGGCATGGGCGGAAAGCCCTCCGAGCTTCTCGACGCGGCACTTCAGATCGTAGTCGCGGTTGAAGATCCGAACGCTTTCGCGGCGCTCTTCGATCCGCCGGCCGAGCGTGTGCGGTGCCTGGTAGCCGATCAGGCAGACGGTGTTTCGCGGGTCGGAAACCGCGTGTTTCAGGTGATGGCGGATACGGCCGCTCTCGCACATGCCGCTCGACGCGATCACGACGAACGGACCCTTGCGGTAGTTCAGCGCCTGGCTTTCGTGCCGATCGCGAACATACGTCAGTCCGGGAAACTCAAACAGGTCATCGTCGTCCTTGAGAAGTCGTGTCGCCGTTCCGTCGAACAGGTCGGTGTGCAGTCGGTGCAGGCCGGTCAGCCGCATCGAGAGCGGCGAATCGACGAAAACCGGCAAGGGCGGCAACGCACCTTCTTGTTCCAGCCGGTTGAGCACATAAATGATCTGCTGCGTACGGCCGAGGCTGAACGCCGGGATGACAACGCGACCGCGATCCCGTTCGGCATCGAGTAGAATGCGAAGCAGTTCGGCCTTCAGATCGGGGAAGGGCGGATGGACACGGTCGCCGTAGGTACATTCGCACAGAAGCACGTCGCAGCCCGGCACCGGCGTCGGATCGCGCAAGAGCGGCATGCCTCGTCGGCCGAGGTCGCCGGAGAAGACGATTCGCTTTCGGTCGCTGCGGTCTTCGATTTCAAGCTCGACGATCGACGACCCCAGAATGTGACCGGCGTCGGACAATCGCACCGAAAGAGCCGGCGACAGTTTCTGCCAGCCGTCGTCGAGCGGCTCGAACAGGTCGGCGACTTTCTTCGCGTGTTCTTCGGTGTACAGCGGCGTCGCCGGCGGGGCGTCGCGCCCCAGCCGCTTCGCCATGTAGGAAGCGTCTTCCTCCTGGATGTGGGCGCTGTCGAGCATCATCACCGCAGCGACGTCGGCGGTGGCGCGGCTGCAGTAAATCGGCCCGCGGAACCCGGCTTTGTAAAGGCCCGGCAGGTTGCCGCAATGGTCGATGTGGGCGTGCGACAGAAAGACGGCGTCGAGCTTCTTCGGATCGCAGTGGAAGACGGAGTTCTTCGCGAAACTCTCGGATCGCTTCCCCTGAAACATCCCGCAATCGAGCAGCAGACGGAGTTCCTCCGTCTCGATGAGATGCTGGCTGCCCGTCACTTCGCCGGCAGCACCGTGGAACGTGAGTTTCACCGGCTAATCCTTCGAGGTCGGCGATCGTTCGACGACGGTTGAGAGCCGTTCCAGCGACGATTCGAACTCGGCCGTCACCGACTCTTCGAGCCGCTTGCGGAAGAAGCGTCCCAGAGTGCCTTCGACTTCGCCGCCGTCGGTCCAGATGATGCGGGTTCCGTCGTTTTCGGGCTGAAGCGTGATGCGGGCATTCTCCGAGAACGTGCTTCCCTGAAGATCGAGCGTGTAGCGAATCGATTTGCCGGGTTGCGCCTCGGTGATCGTGATCTTGCCGCGGCCGACGTGCTCGCCGAGCCACGAAAACGACGCTCTCTCGCCCGCCTTCGGCCCATCGTAATGCAGTCGGATCGACGGATCCTGCACTTCGCTCCAGGCCGACCATTCCGCCCAGCGTTCGGCGGTCGCGATCAGGGGATACACCTCGTCCGGCGACGCCGCGACAAACGTCTTCGCCTCGGCCTGCCAATCGTCGGGAAGCGTCAATCCGTACAGAAAAGCGGCGACGTTCGCCAGGCCGATCAGCAGGGCAACGATCAACAGCACGAGGATCCACATCGGTCGCCCGGCCGGCTGCATAGGCGGAGTGGTCACGATGTTCCCCGTGCTGGTCGCGTCGGCGCCTCGGTCGCTCATTTCGCGACCGAGAACCGGTGCATGGTCGTCTGCCGGTACGTTTCACCTGGCTTCAGGATCGACGACGGAAACGACGGCGTGTTCGGCGAGTTCGGAAACTTCTGCGCTTCGAGGCAGAAGCCGCCGTGCTTGGGATAACCGCCGTTGGCTGGCGTGCCGTCGAGAAAGTTCCCGCTGTAGAACTGAATGCCCGGTTCGGTTGTGAAGACTTCCATGACGCGACCCGACGCCTCGTCGACGACCTTCGCGACCGGTGCGAGCTGGCGGTCGCTGTCGTTGATGACGTAGCAATGGTCGTATCCGACGGGATCGCCGCCCGTCGCCGCGATGCGTTCGCCGATTTTGTGCGGCGACGTGAAGTCCATCGGCGTGCCTTTGACCGGGGCAAGCTCGCCGGTGGGAATCAGCGTGTCGTCGACAGGCAGATATTTGTCGCAGTGCAGCGTTACGACGTGGTCGAGGATCGTTCCGCTGCCCTCGCCGGCGAGGTTCCAATAGGCGTGATTCGTCAGGTTGACGGGCGTCGAGGCAGTCGTCGTGGCGATGTAATCGATCTTCAGTTCGTTCTGTCGGTTCAACGTATAGGTCACATGCGTGGTCAGCTCGCCGGGATATCCTTCCTCTCCATCGGGACTGATGAGCTTCAGGATCACGCCAGCAGCGTCGGCAGTTTGAATGGGTTGACCCTCGAAGCGGACAGGGCTCCCGTTCCAGAGTCGCTCGTTGAACCCGACCTTGCCGCCGTGCAGGTGGTTTGGCCCGTTGTTTGCGGCGAGCTTGTACGTCTTGCCGTCGAGTTCAAACTGCGCCTTGGCGATGCGGTTGCCGTAGCGGCCGACGAGCGCGCCGAAATAGGGGTCGGGGCCGAGATAGCCGTCGAACTTGTCGAAGCCGAGCGTGATGTTCGCGGTCTTGCCGTCGCGGTCGGGAACGTTGACCTCGGTGATGATGCCGCCGTAATCGATGATGGCGACGGAAACGCCGTTGCCGTTGTCGAGTCGATAGCGGGTGACGGCTCGGCCGTCGGGAAGGGTGCCGAATGGGTCGGATTTCACGGTCGGCTTTTCTCCGGCGGTCGCAGAGGTTTCACCACAGCAGCACAAGAGCAGCACGTTCGTCACGATCGCAAAGCCGATGGCGAAACGTCGCATGGAGTTCTCCGCGCGAAGGGGATTTCTGGATCGATGAGAACCGACCCGGTCTGACCGGACATCCAGTCGTCTGGACGACGAAGAGTTGCACGGCCATGATGGGATGGCCATCCCGCACGAATCAAGTGGAGCGGGATCAGCGGTCACGTGGTCATCAGGAGCGGTGTGTCTGTCGATCGACGCAGAGGCGGTCGCCTGATTCGCCCGATTTTTGAGACGTTTTCTCCAACGAGTCCGCTTCCGCCGGCGTAAAGATACGCGGAGGTGGAAAGCGGCATGGCGGTCAGCATGAGCCAGCAGCAGGCGCAGTCGAGTCAACCTGCGCCTCCTGTCGCCGGAGTCAGTGACGCCCGTCTGGTCGAACTGGCTCGAAAAGGCGATCAGGAGGCGTTCGGAGACCTCGTGCTGCGCTACGAGCGGCGATTGATCCGGGTCATCCTTCGGTTCGTCCACGAACAGGAGTTGGCGCGCGATTTGGCTCAGGAAACCTTCCTGCGATCCTTTCAGCGGCTCGATCAGTTCGATCCGAGCCGTCGATTCGGTCCGTGGCTGTTTCGGATCGGCGTGAACCTGACGCTCGATCACCTTCGTCGGCGGAAGCGCCGGGGTCGCTGGGCGCTCTTCACCGATATCGGCAAAGAAACGCCGCCCGATCCGTCGGTCGCCGATCCACGAAAGGCGCTCGATCTGGGTCAGGAAGTCCGGGCCGTTCTCGACGAATTGCCCGAAACTTACCGTTCGGTGCTGGTTCTGCGCGACCTTGAGAACTTCTCGACGTCCGAGATCGCGGCGATTCTTGAGCGAAAGGAAGCCACGATCCGGTGGCGGCTCGCCGAGGCGCGAAACAGGTTTGAGGAGCTTTGGAGACGCAGGCAAAATGGGGCGACGACCGCCTTGGTCAGCCCGGGTCGGCAGGACTCCGGCGATAGCCGCGACGAAGGAAGCGGCGAGTGACGATGGACCGTGGGGGGATGCGATTGAGCAGCGGCATTGCGGGTGGACGCGGTCGGCAGCAAGGATATCGATGATGAGTGAACTGAACGAGCGGGCCAGGCGTCAGATCGCACTGCTCGCTGGTGATGATCTGGAAGGTGAACAGCAGGACGAAGCGCGGCGGTACGTCGATTCGTGCCCGGACTGTCGCGGTCACTGGCTGAGGCTGCGCGGCTGCCTTGATGTGCTTGATTGCGCCGGAAAAACTTCGGGGCCGGGAGCCGAGACGAGCCTCTGGCCGGTCATCGAGTCGCGGTTGCGGCCGACCGTGGTCATGCGACGTTCCGATCAATTCAACGGTTGGGTTCCGGCGTTGAGCATGGCGGCCGCCTGCATCGCGCTGTTGATCGCCGGGCAGATGGACGGCGTCGCTCCCGTCGACTTCGCGCTGCATGGTCACGATGATTCCCGTCAGGCGAGTGTGATTCCCGCCGGTCCGCGATTGCATCAGCCTCCGTTCCGAATGAACAGCGGCCTGATGCAGCGATTCGCCTCGTTCGAGCGGTCTTTCGCATTGCCCAGGCAGGAGCGGCCGCTGCATGAATCGTCGTCGCTGGGACGCGACGAACGTCTTGTTCCAATCCGTTCGCATTCCTCCGATATGCGACGGTAAACTGGCTGCACGTGTTGCGTCGCGGCGATCGGCAGCGGGTCGGTCGCCGCCCGGCGGACCAGAAGTGAATTTCGACTGCGAGACGCCAGCCGATGCCGCTTTACGAGTACCGATGCCCGTCCTGTCGCCGTGATTTCGAACTGCTCGTTCGCAACGGCGACACGCCGCGATGCCCGACGTGCGAATCACCGCAGATCGACAAGCTCTTCAGCACGGCGGCGCCTCGCGTTCACGGTCTCGCTCCGATAACGACGGCGTGTCCTCCGCCGGAAGCCGGCCCCTGCGGCCCCGGTTGCTGCCGCCTGCCCGGCTGAAGAC
>JBAQZJ010000111.1:0-2565 GCA_049790855.1 Planctomycetaceae bacterium
CTCTCCCCAGGGAGAGGGGAACCGACAGTGACACGGCGTCCGGCGGTCTGCCAAGGTGATGGCATGGATATTTCGACGAAGGAGGCTCTCGCAAAGACGCAGAGAACGCAAAGGGTTCAGTCTTTCACACTCTTTGCGAGCTTGGCGTCTTTGCGTGAGGCATTTTCTTTCACCGGTTCGTCGTAACCGATCAGAGCCGCGACCGTCAGGAGGCGTCTTTCGGCGCCCGACGTCGAGGAACGCTTCCTGACGGTCGCGGCTCTGAATGCATTCCACGTGTCGCTACGATACTCGAATATCATGCCTCTCAAAATCGACGCCTGCATGCCCGAACTTCCCACGCCGCGAGTCGTCGTCGAAGCAGCCCCCGTCATGCCGCCCGGCAACGCACTGGTGCGATCGCTGCGGGCGATCGTCTGCGAGTGGCGACTTCCCACGCGGCTGGACGACGCGAAAGACCGGTTGCTCGTTCGCGTGGGGCGTCCGTTCAAGGAAATCCGCTGTGACGGGCTGACGTTTCGCGTGCGACGTCTCGCCGCCGACGAGCATTTCGTTCGCGGTGTCGTCGACGGCATCTACACGCCGGCCGGCTATGAAATCGGCCCGAACGACGTCGTCGTCGACGTCGGCGGGAACATCGGCGCGTATGCCGTGTGGGCCGCGAAGAAGGCGGCTCGCGGCAAGGTCATCACGCTGGAACCGGCATCCGAGAATTTCACGTTGCTCGAAGAGAATCTCCGCCTCAACCGGCTGACGAACGTGTCGGCCGTCCAGGCGGCGCTCGCCGATCGCACCGGAACGATCACGCTGCATCTCGCGGCCCGCAGCAGCGGCGATCACACGCTCGATCCGGCGCTGATCGACGCGAGCCGCGGCACCGAGACCGTCGAAGCCGTCACGCTCGCCGGGCTGTTCGCGCGATACGAGATCGAGCACTGCGACCTGATCAAGTTCAACTGCGAAGGCGGCGAGGTACCGGTCGTCCTCGGGCTCGATGAAGCGATCGCGTCGCGATTGCGTCGCATCGTGCTGGGCTACCACGCCGACCCGAACCGCGACAAGCGGACGCAATCGGACGCCCTGGTGCAACGGCTCGTCGAACTGGGCTTCACCATCGACGACTACACCGACGTCGTCGGCACGATTCGGGGCACGATCACCGCGCGGCGGGAGGCTGCGGCGTGAATGAGGGACGAACCGGCGAATAGAAATCAGTAAACGCGGCGACCGTGAAGTGTCAGCAGCAGAACGCTGACAATACGATCGCCCGGCGAGAACTCAAAGACGACGCGCACTGGCGGGTCGAACTCGGAAAGCACCCAAAACCTGGTCGTCGCCTCCCGCTCGAGCATCTCCCCTGTCCGTTCCGGGGCCGCAGAAAGCTCGTGATCGATGGAATGAACGATCTTCGTCAGGCGATTTCGCTCGGCGGAGTCCGAGCGGACCCAGTAGTCCGCAATGCGGCGCTCGATTTCGGGAGCCCAGATGACGGTGTAGTGAGGGGCGATCATGCCCCGGCCGACCTGGCATTCAACCGGCGAAGCAATTCGTCGGAGGTGATGAAAGTCGATCGATCGGCACGGCTCCTGCGGCGGATCTCGTCGAGTTCCTCCGGCGTGATCGGCGGAAGTTCGTTGGAGACCGCCGGTCGAATCCACGCGATCGGCCTTCGCTCGGAATCGAGCAGCACGAGTTCTCCCCCTTCGACCGCTTGGCGGATCAGTTCGCCGATCGGAACGCTAACCGTCTGATCGTCAATCACGAACTCGTTCATTGCTTGTCTCCGACTGGACTGTACCCATGATAGCTGAACGCCGTTGGGAGTCACGACCGATTCTTGACCTCCCCCGCCCGCATCTGCGACCAGACGTCGCCCGCAAACAGGTCGATCAGCGTCGCCACGCCGGAAGCCGCAAGTTCTTCGCCGCCGACGAACCGGCCGGGTCGGGTCCACTTCGACAGCGCCTCGGTATCGATCGGAAACATCTTCGAGAGCAGGTCGTCCATGTCTTGCTCCATGATCTGGAAGTGCCTGGCCCATTCGGCGGCTTCTTCCATCCGCACGTTCTCTTCGCTGTGCCAGCGGACCGGGTGGAACAGCAGCGTCGCGTGCTTCGTGACGAACCGCCGCTTGCAAGCGGCGAAGGGCATGATCGCGGCACTGCTGCACTCGCCGGCGACGACGGCCGTCGCATCGAGACCGCGCAGCCGGATGACGCTGGCGAGGCTCAGGCCGACGTAGGCGCTGCCGCCGCACGAGTCGAACCAGATCGTCCCGCGGCTGCCGCGCGGGACTTCGACGAGCCGGTCGATCAGGTCGAACTGTTTGTCGGTCAGATCGCCGCAGATGACGACTTCCCATTCCGGCTCGCCGGGGCGGCCGCCGCCGAACCCGCCGCTCACCGACGGATACGGCCCGAGTCGCCGGGGCGGCGGTTCCGGCCGGTCCTGTTTTCGCTTGCCGCGCCGCGGTGCGGCGGACTGCTCGATCGGCCCGTTCTTGACAGCGCGAGGTCGTCTCTTCATCGTGACTCGTGATTGCGTGTTGATGCGATCGGCCGGGGC